>NZ_BNED01000005.1:5515312-5834375 GCF_016755875.1 Streptomyces spororaveus
TCCCCACCCCCGGGTGGCCCGCTTACGCTCGAAGTACCGCACACGTCAGGCCAGAGAAAGAGGCACAGCCATGAGCACGCAGCCGCGCGGCCCCGTCGACTCCTCCCGTATCCCGCGCTACGCGGGCCCGGCGACCTTCGCCCGTCTGCCCCGCCTCGACGAGGTCGGCTCCGCCGACGTCGCCGTCGTCGGCGTGCCCTTCGACTCCGGCGTGTCCTACCGCCCCGGCGCCCGCTTCGGCGGCAACGCCATCCGCGAGGCCTCCCGCCTGCTGCGCCCGTACAACCCGGCCCAGGACGCCTCCCCGTTCGCGCTCGCGCAGGTCGCCGACGCCGGTGACATCGCCGTGAACCCCTTCAACATCAACGAGGCCGTCGAGACGGTCGAGGCCGCCGCCGACGAGCTGCTCTCCTCCGGCTCCCGCCTGATGACCCTGGGCGGCGACCACACCATCGCCCTCCCGCTGCTCCGCTCCGTCGCGAAGAAGCACGGCCCGGTCGCGCTGCTCCACTTCGACGCGCACCTGGACACCTGGGACACCTACTTCGGCGCCGAGTACACCCACGGCACTCCGTTCCGCCGCGCCGTCGAGGAGGGCATCCTCGACACCGAGGCGCTCTCGCACGTCGGCACGCGCGGCCCGCTGTACGGCAAGCAGGACCTCGACGACGACGCCAAGATGGGCTTCGGCATCGTGACCTCCGCCGACGTCTACCGCCGCGGCGCCGACGAGGTCGCCGACCAGCTGCGCCAGCGCATCGGCGACCGGCCGCTGTACATCTCCATCGACATCGACGTGCTCGACCCGGCGCACGCGCCCGGCACCGGCACCCCGGAGGCGGGCGGCATGACCTCCCGCGAGCTGCTGGAGATCATCCGCGGTCTGTCCTCCTGCAACCTCGTTTCCGCCGACGTCGTCGAGGTCGCCCCGGCGTACGATCACGCCGAGATCACCTCGGTCGCGGCCTCGCACACCGCGTACGAGCTGACCACGATCATGTCGCGACAGATCGCGCAGGCGAAGGGCAAGTAAGCGAAGTGACGCACGACCACGACCTGGTACTCCGTCCCACCGAAGCCCAGAAGGCGGCCGCGCTCGCGCCGCCGCCGGGGCGGACGGGCGGGGACCTGGTCGTGGAAACGCTGCGCTCGCTCGGCGCGAACACCGTTTTCGGCCTGCCCGGCCAGCACGCGCTCGCCCTCTTCGACGCGGTCGGCCGCTCCGACCTGCGCCTCGTGGGGCTGCGTACGGAGAACAACGCGGGCTTCGCGGCCGACGCGTACGGCCGGATCACGGGCGAGGCGGTGCCCCTGCTGCTCTCCACCGGCCCCGGCGCGCTGATGGCGCTGCCCGCCCTGGCGGAGGCGGCGGCCGCCTCCGCCCCGGTCCTCGCGATCTCCTCCCAGGTGCCGGTGGCGGGCCTGGGCGGCGGGCGGCGCGGGCACCTGCACGAGCTGCGGGACCAGTCGGCGTCCTTCCGGGACGTGGTGAAGTCCGTCCACACGGTCCGCACCCCCTCCCAGATCCCCTCGGTGATCGCCGAGGCCTGGGAGTCGGCCCTGAGCGCCCCGCACGGCCCGGTGTTCGTCGAGATCCCCGAGGACGTACTGCGGGCCGAGACCGTCATTCCGCAGGTCACGGGCGTGGACGCGACCCCGCACGAGCTCGCGCCGCGGCCCGAGCTGACGGCCCTGGCCGCCCACTGGCTGGAGAACGCCACCCGCCCGGTGATCATCGCGGGCGGCGGTGTCGTCCGCTCCGACGCGGCGGGCAAGCTCAAGCAGCTCGCGGAGCGCCTGAACGCGCCCGTCGTCACCACCTTCGGCGGCAAGGGCGCCTTCCCGTGGACCCATCCGCTCTCCCTCCAGTCCTGGCTGGAGGACCGGCACATGACGGACTTCCTGGAGGACGCGGACGTCCTTCTGGTGGTCGGCTCGGGCCTCGGTGAGCTCTCGTCGAACTACCACACGTTCTTCCCGACGGGCCGGGTCGTCCAGATCGAGGCGGACCTCGGGAAGCTGGAGTCGAACCACGCCGGCCTGGGCATCCACGCGGACGCCCGCCTGGCGCTGCAGGCCCTGCTGGAGACGGTGGCCGAGCGCGAGGACGCCGGCGCCCCCGAACGCGTCCGCGCCGTGCTGGCGGACATCGCGGCCCGCCTCGCCACCCAGGACGTGGCCCTGGAACAGGAACTGCTCGGCTCGATCCGGGCGGCTCTCCCCGCCCGTTCCCCGTCCTTCTGGGACATGACGATCCTGTCCTACTGGGCCTGGTCCGCCTTCGACCCCAAGCACCCCAACACCATGCACTCGGCCCAGGGTGCGGGCGGCCTCGGCTACGCCTTCCCGGCGGCGCTCGGCGCGTGCGTGGCGGAACCGGACACCCCGGTGCTGGCGGTGTCCGGCGACGGCGGCGCGATGTACTCGGTCGCGGACCTGGCCACGGCGAAGCAGCACGACCTCGACGTCACCTGGCTGATCGTGGACGACGGCGGCTACGGCATCCTGCGCGAGTACGGCTGCGGGACGGGCACCGAGCTGGCCGGCCCCGACTTCGTGGCCCTGGCCCTGTCCTTCGGCGTCCCGGCCTCGACCACCACCCCGGAGTCCCTGACCGCCGACCTGAGAAAGGCACTGGCGACCCCGGGCCCCTCGGTCCTGGTCCTTGCGGCGACCCTGAAGATGTTCGCGCCGACGCACGTCTGAGGGGGACGACCGGGCCGGCCGGCCCGCGGTCATCGGCCGTCAGTCGCGAGGACGGTCTTCCGGCTCCTCGTAGGTGTGGAGGAGGAGGCTGACCACGGCCACGCCCAGCGCCGTTCCCAGCCGGGCCCACGGGTTCTCGGTCAGCAGCCCGACGATCTTCGCCGCGAGCAGCGCGATGAGGAACGCGGTGACGTAGGGGACGACGGCGCGGACGGTCCGCTGCATGAAGCCGGTGACGGCGCCGGCCGGGTGATGGTGGTGAGTGGACATGGTCCTCGATCCCTTCGCTGCGCCACCGCGATCGGGGGGCGGCCGACTTCCAGCATCGGCAGTGCACTCCGTCCGTCACAGATCCGGAAAGTCGTGACTTGACAGGTTCCGGCCCTGTCTCCCGCCCCCGGTCGGACCCGTTCCGCGCGCCCCCGCCGCACGGCAGTGCGATTGTTGCGGCGGGATGAAATCCGCCGGTCGGAGCGTTGGCGCTTCCGGCAGGACAGGACGAACGGGGAGGCCTCACGTGGCGGCGGCAGAGACAGCGGCTGGGGAGAAACAGGGCTGGGGCAGGCGGCTGGCGGGCTACACCTGGCGGTACAGGACCAATGTGCTGCTCGCGCTCGGCTCCTCGCTGGCCGGCATGGCCGTCATGGCGGTCGTGCCGCTGGTCACCAAGGTGATCATCGACGACGTCATCGGGGACCGGACCAAGCCCATGGGCCCCTGGGCCGGGGTACTCATAGCCGCGGCCCTGCTCGTGTACGTGCTGACCTACATACGCAGGTACTACGGCGGGCGGCTCGCCCTCGACGTGCAGCACGACCTGCGCACCGACATGTACGCCACGATCGCCCACCTCGACGGGCGGCGACAGGACGAGCTGAACACCGGCCAGGTCGTCGGCCGCGCCACCAGCGACCTCCAGCTGATCCAGGGCCTGCTCTTCATGCTGCCCATGACGATCGGGAACTTCCTGCTCTTCGGGATGTCCCTCGGGATCATGCTCTGGCTCTCGCCGCTGCTGACCCTGGTCGCCCTGCTCATGGCACCCGCCCTGTGGTTCATCGCCAAGCGCAGCCGCAAGAAGCTCTTCCCCGCCACCTGGTGGGCGCAGGGCCAGGCCGCCGCCGTCGCCACCGTCGTCGACGGGGCCGTGACCGGCGTCCGCGTCGTCAAGGGCTTCGGCCAGGAGGAGCAGGAGACCGGCAAGCTGCGCGAAGCAGGCCGCCGGCTGTTCGCCGGGCGGATGCGGACCATCCGGCTCAACTCGCGCTACACCCCCGCCCTCCAGGCCGTCCCCGCGCTCGCCCAGGTCGCCATGCTGGCCCTCGGCGGCTGGATGGCCACCAACGGCCAGGTCACCCTCGGCACCTTCGTCGCCTTCTCCACCTACCTCGCCCAGCTCGTCGGACCCGTCCGCATGCTCGCGATGGTCCTCACCGTCGGACAGCAGGCCCGGGCCGGCGTGGAGCGCGTGTTCGAGCTCATCGACACCGAGCCCGAGATCCACGAGGGCACCCGCGAACTGCCCGCCGACGCGCCCGCCACCGTCGAGTTCGACGACGTCCGCTTCGGCTACGACCCCGAACGGCCGGTCCTCGACGGGTTCTCGCTCACCGTCGCGGAGGGCGAGACCATCGCCGTCGTCGGCTCCTCCGGCAGCGGCAAGTCCACCGTCGCGCTCCTGCTGCCCCGGTTCTACGACGCGGACGGCGGCGCCGTCCGCGTCGGCGGCCACGACGTCCGCGAGCTGACCTACGACTCCCTGCGCGGCGCGATCGGCCTGGTCCCCGAGGACTCCTTCCTCTTCTCCGACACCATCCGCGCCAACATCGCCTACGGGCACCCCGAAGCCACCGAGGAGCAGATCGAGGCCGCGGCCCGTGCCGCCCAGGCCGAGGGGTTCATCCGGGCCCTGCCCGCCGGGTACGACACGAAGGTCGGCGAACAGGGGCTCACCCTGTCCGGCGGCCAGCGCCAGCGCATCGCCCTCGCCCGCGCCATCCTCACCGACCCCCGGCTGCTGCTCCTCGACGACGCCACCTCGGCCGTCGACGCCCGCGTCGAGCACGAGATCCACGAGGCCCTGCGCTCCGTGATGGCGGGCCGGACCACCCTGCTGATCGCGCACCGCCGCTCCACGCTCGCGCTGGCCGACCGGATCGCCGTACTCGACCGCGGGCGGCTCGCCGACATCGGGACGCACGAGCAGCTGGAGAGCCGCTCCGCGCTCTACCGCAGGCTGCTCACCGACCCGGACGCGCTCGGCGCCGCCTCGCCGCGCACCCCGGACGCCCGGGTGATGACCGAGTTCGAGCGCGAGCTCGACCGGGACCTCGAACGCGGCATCGAGCTGGAGGCCGAGATCGACTCGGAGCCCGTCAACGCCAAGCGCCGGGTCGCGGGCGGGGTCACCCCCGAGCTCTGGCGCCGCCAGGACGAGCCCGACGGCACGGACTCCACCCCCACGGGCTCCACCTCCACGGGCTCCACCTCCACGGGCCCCACCCCCACGGGCTCCACCCCCACGGCCCCCGCCGCCGCGGGCGGCGCGCCCGGAGCCGGGCACCCCATGGCCGGGTCCGTCGCCGGCATGCCCGCCACCCCCGAACTGCTCGCGCAGGTGGCGGCGCTGCCGCCCGCCGAAGACCTGCCCGAGGTGGACGAGACCCGCGCCGCGGCCGCCGAGGAGAGCTACGGTCTGCGCCGACTGCTCCACGGCTTCTGGGCACCGCTCGCCATCAGCCTCGGCCTCGTCGCCGCCGACGCGGGTGCCGGACTGCTGCTGCCGATCCTGATCCGGCACGGCATCGACCAGGGCGTGGAACAGGCCGTCCTCGGCGCCGTCTGGGTGGCCGCCGGGCTCGCCCTGGCCGTCGTCGTCGCGCAGTGGGCCGCACAGTTCGCCGAGACCCGTATGACGGGCCGCACCGGCGAGCGCGTGCTGTACGCCCTGCGCGTCAAGATCTTCGCCCAGCTCCAGCGACTCGGCCTCGACTACTACGAGCGCGAGCTGACCGGCAAGATCATGACCCGGATGACCACCGACGTGGACTCGCTGAGCTCGTTCCTGCAGACCGGGCTCGTCACCGCCGTGGTCTCCGTCTTCACCTTCTTCGGCATCCTGATCGCGCTGCTCGTCCTCGACGTCGAGCTCGCGCTGATCGTGTTCGCGACCCTGCCCGTCCTGGTCGTCGGCACGATCGTGTTCCGCCGCAGGTCCGTGGCCGCCTACGAGCTCGCCCGCGACCGGGTCAGCCTGGTCAACGCCGACCTCCAGGAGTCCGTCTCGGGCCTGCGCATCGTCCAGGCCTTCCGCCGCGAGGGCTCGGGCGCCAAGCGGTTCGCCGAGCGCAGCCACTCCTACCGTGAGGCCCGGGTCCGCGGCCAGTGGCTGATATCCGTCTACTTCCCCTTCGTGCAGCTGCTGTCCTCGGGCGCCGCGGCCGCCGTGCTGATCGTCGGCGCGGGCCGGGTGGAGGCCGGGACGCTCACCACCGGTGCGCTGGTCGCGTACCTGCTCTACATCGACCTGTTCTTCGCGCCCGTCCAGCAGCTCTCCCAGGTCTTCGACGGCTACCAGCAGGCCACCGTCTCCCTCGGCCGGATCCAGGGGCTGCTGCGCGAGCCCACCACCACCCCGCTGCCCGAGCGGCCGCGCGCCCTGCGGACCCTGGGCGGGGAGATCGCCTTCGAGGACGTCCGCTTCCAGTACGGGACGGCCGAGGAACGGGGCGAGAAGGGCGAAGCCCTGGCCGGTATCAGCCTGCGGATACCCGCAGGGCAGACCGTCGCCTTCGTCGGCGAGACCGGGGCCGGGAAGTCCACGCTCGTCAAGATGGTGGCCCGGTTCTACGATCCGACCTCCGGCCGGGTCACCGCCGACGGCACCGACCTGCGGGAGCTGGACCTGACGGCGTACCGCCACCGGCTGGGCGTCGTCCCCCAGGAGGCCTACCTCTTCCCGGGGACGATCCGTGACGCCATCGCCTACGGGCGCCCCGGTGCGAGCGACGCCGAGGTGGAGGCCGCCGCCCGCGCGGTCGGCGCCCACGACATGGTCGCCACCCTCGACGGCGGCTACCTGCACACCGTCGCCGAACGCGGCCGCAACCTCTCCGCGGGCCAGCGCCAGCTGATCGCACTGGCCCGGGCCGAGCTCGTCGACCCGGACGTGCTGCTGCTCGACGAGGCCACCGCCGCCCTCGACCTGGCGACCGAGGCGCAGGTCAACCAGGCGACGGACCGGCTCGCGGGCAAGCGCACCACCCTGGTGGTCGCGCACCGGCTGACGACCGCGGCGCGCGCCGACCGGGTCGTGGTCATGGACCGGGGCCGGGTCGTGGAGGACGGCACCCACACCGAACTCCTCGCGCGCGGAGGCCGGTACGCCGAGCTGTGGCGCACCTTCGTCGGCGAGGACGAGCGCGCGGCGGCCTGAGCGGACACACCCTCAGGGACGTCCCGGGATCAGAACTCGCCGAACAGCAGGTTCCCCGGGGCGTCCTCGTCGGTGCCGGTGTAGTACTCGCGTACCGCGTCGAGCAGTTCGTCGACGGTGAGGCAGCCGTCGCCGTTGGCGTCGATGCGCCGGAAGAGCGCCTCGGTGTCGGCGGGGCTCAGCCGCGTGTCGAAGGCCTCCTGCGCCCGGTGGAACTCCTGCGGGCTGATGAACCCGTCGCCGTCGGTGTCGACGATCGTCAGGATCGCCCGCATCATCGGCCGGAACGAGCGGTCGTAGGCGGGCCCGCCCTGCGCGTACAGGCGGGTCATGCCCTGCTTGTACTCCTCGGGCGTGACCTTGCCGTCCCGGTCGATGTCCAGCTCGGTGAACAGGTCCTGCCAGAAATCGGCCAGCCCGCCCATCACCAGCTCCGCCTTGGGGGAGCCGGCCGGCTCGGCGAGGGCCGTCAGCAGCCGGGAGCCGAGCGCGATGATGTCGTCGGCGTCGATCACGCCGCTCCGGTCGGCGTCCAGGTGCGTGAAGGCGCGCGCCAGCTTGCGGTCCAGCAGGTCGTTCGTCATCTCATGGCCTTTCACGGCTGCAGCCACGGCTGCGGTCACGGCGAGCGGGGTATGGGTCACCTAGCGTAATCGCCTGCCCGGGTGTGAACTCCCGCTGTTCCACCGGGAGGTGGCGGATGCACCCGTACGAGGGAGGGTGGCCGGTGTCGGTCGCCGCTCCCTTGCGCCCGGCAACCATCCGGGTGGTTCGGGCGTCGTACGTGCGTGCGTGCGCTGTACGTATGGCCGATCGGGGGACAGGGTGTTGCAGGCATGGAGGAGGCGCGGCCGCAGGGTCGCGTCCCTGGGGGTTTTCACGGCGGCGCTGTGGCTGTGTGTGGGCGGGCTGTTCACGCCGCCGGCGGCGCAGGCCGCGACCGAGGGCTGCGGGGGCCGGCTGGCCCGGACGGTGGCGTTCGAGACGGGTGAGGTGCGGGTCTACAAGAGCCGCAACCAGGCCTGCGCCATGACCGTGGCGCGGGTCTCCGGCGAGCGGCGCCGGATGGCGGTGAGCATCCAGCCGCGCGGCGGGGCCCCGGTGCGCGAGGCCGGGAGATTCACCCGGTACGCCGGTCCCGTCACCGTGGGCGCGATCAACCGCTGCGTGTATGTAAAGGGGAGCGTGGGGGCCGGATCTGTGGACTCCGGCTGGATCCTGTGCTGACGGACAGGCCCAACTAGGTCTGGTCAGTGGTGCGTTGACCCGGCTAGGTTCACGGCGACCGAAGTGAACTCAAGGGGAGGGTGAATGCGCAAGACGCTCGGATGGCTGCTGTCGCTCGTGGTGCTCATCGGCACCATGGGCGCGGCCGGCTTCACGGCGCAAGCGGCCACCGCCGCGCAGCCCGCGGCCGCCACGGACATCAAGGACCAGATCCTCGGCATTCCCGGGATGAGCCTGATCGAGGAGAAGCCGTACACCGGCTACCGCTTCTTCGTACTGAACTACGAGCAGCCGGTGGACCACCGGCAGCCGTGGAAGGGCACCTTCAAGCAGCGCCTGACCCTGCTGCACAAGGACGTCTCGCGGCCGTCGGTGTTCTTCACCTCCGGCTACAACGTCAGCACCAGCCCGCGCCGCAGCGAGCCGACGACCATCGTCGACGGCAACCAGGTGTCACTGGAGTATCGATTCTTCACACCCTCCCGGCCCGACCCCGCCACCTGGTCGAACCTGGACATCTGGCAGGCCGCCAGTGACCAGCACCGCCTGTTCACCGCGCTGAAGAAGATCTACAAGAAGAACTGGCTGGCCACGGGCGCCAGCAAGGGCGGCATGACGGCGACGTACTACGAGCGCTTCTACCCCCGCGACATGGACGGCGTCGTCGCGTACGTCGCGCCCAACGACGTCGTCAACAACGAGGACTCGGCCTACGACCGGTTCTTCGCCAAGGTCGGCACCAAGGAGTGCCGCGACAAGCTGAACGCGGTCCAGCGCGAGGCGCTGGTGCGCCGGGAGCCCCTGGAGGCCAAGTACGCGGTCGCCGCCGCCGAGAACGGCTGGACCTTCACCACCGTCGGCGACCTCGACAGGGCCTACGAGGCCGTCGTGCTCGACTACGTGTGGGCCTTCTGGCAGTACAGCCTGCTCGCCGACTGCGCCTCGATCCCGGACGCCGCCACCGCGAGCGACCAGCAGATCTGGGACTCGGTCGACGCGATCTCCGGCTTCTCGGCCTACGCCGACCAGGGACTGCAGACGTACACGCCGTACTACTACCAGGCGGGTACGCAGCTCGGTTCCCCGGACATCAAGCTGCCGCACCTGAAGGGTCTGAGCCGCTACGGCTACCAGCCGCCGCGCAACTTCGTGCCCCGCGACATCCCCATGACCTTCCAGCCGGGGGTGATGGCGGACGTGGACAAGTGGGTGCGCGGCAACGCGAACCAGATGCTGTTCGTGTACGGGCAGAACGACCCGTGGGGCGCCGAACCGTTCCGCCTCGGCTACGGGGTGCGCGACAGCTACGTCATGATCGCGCCGGGTGCCAACCACGGGGCGAGCGTCTCCAAGCTGATGGAGGGCGAGAAGAACCTCGCCACCTCGAAGATCCTCCAGTGGGCCGGGGTGGCCCCGGCCGCCGCGCTCGCCGACGCGGGGAAGGCGGCGCCGCTGGCGGCGCCCGACGCGCAGCTCGACCAGCGCGACCTGGAGCGCGAGCCGCAGCTGCGGCCGTAACGGGAAGCCGGAGCTCCGATCCGGGAGCTCCGATCAGCGAGCTCCGAGCCCGGAGTCCGGAGCCGGGACACGCGGGCCGCGGGCCGGCGCCTGAGGGATCAGCGCGTCAGCCCGTGGCCCAGCGGGTAGCGGCCCGGGACCGGCACGGGGAGCCGGCCGGCGGGCCGCAGCGCCCCGGTGAGCACCCGGGCCGCCGCCCGCATCTCCACGTCCGTCCAGGAGTACGTCGCCAGCTCCGCCGCACAGGCCGGCAGCCGGGCCGGGTCGTACGGGTTGCGGACCGCCAGCGTGACGACCGGGACGCCGGACGCGATCAGGTCCGCCACCAGCGTGCGCTGCGGACTCTCGCCCTCCGGGACGTTGTACGTGCACACCAGCACCGCCGCGTGACCCGGCGCGGCGGCCACGGCGCGGGCGGGCGGCACCGCCGTGGCCCGGCAGCCCAGGGCGGTCAGCTCCCGGGCCAGTACGGCCGTAGGGGGCCCGGTGGTACCCGTGGGGGAGGCCGGGTCGGCCCCGGTGACCAGCAGACGTGGCCCGGCCGTCGCATCGAACGGCACCAGCCCGCGGGGATCGGCCAGCAGGGTCGTCGTGGCGCCCGCGATCGCGTCGGCGGCGTCGAGATGCTCCTGCGCGCCCACCACGGCGTCCACGTCCCGGCCCGTGGTGTACGCCTCGTCGAACAGCCCCCGGCGGGTCTTCAGTTCCAGGATCCGCAGTACCGATTCCTCGATGCGCGCCTCCGTCAGCTCGCCCGACTCGACGGCCGCCCTCACGCTGCGCTGCGCGAGCGCCAGGTCCGGCGCGTTCAGCAACTGGTCGCAGCCGGCCAGCAGGGCCAGGACCGGCACGCGGTCGTCCCCGTACTTCTGGCGGACCCCGGCCATGTCCAGGGCGTCGGTGACCACCACACCCGTGAAGCCGAGGCGTTCGCGCAGCAGCCCGGTGACGATCGGCCGGGAGAGGGTCGCCGGGTCCCCCGAGGGATCGAGCGCGGGGAAGACGATGTGCGCCGTCATGATGGCGTCCACGCCCGCCTCCACCGCGGCCCGGAACGGCGGCTCGTCCAGCTCCTCCCAGGCGGCCCGGGTGTGCCGCATCACCGGCAGCCCGACATGGCTGTCGGTCTCGGTGTCCCCGTGGCCGGGGAAGTGCTTGGCGGTGGCCGCGACCCCGGCCCCCTGGTAGCCGCGGACCTGGGCGGCCACCAGCTCCGCCACGGCCCGCGGGTCCGAGCCGAAGGACCGTACGCCGATCACCGGATTGGCCGGGTTGACGTTCACGTCGGCCACCGGCGCGTAGTCCTGCCGGATCCCCAGGGCGGCCAGTTCGGAGCCCGCGATGCGGGCCGCCCGCCGGGCGTGGGCGGTGGAGCCGGCCGCACCGAGGGCCATCGCCCCCGGGAGCAGGGTCGCGGGCTTGCCGATCCGGGCGACGGCGCCGTGCTCCTGGTCGGTGGAGAGCAGCAGGGGGATCCGGGCACCGGTGGTGAGGGCGGCCTGCTGGAGACCGACCGAGAGCGCGGCGATCTGCTGAGGGGCTCGGGTGTTGTGGGCCCAGGCGAAGTAGATGATCCCGCCGAGGTGGTGGCGGGAGACCACCTCGGCGGCGGTGCGCACCCCGAACGCCGCCAGGTTCTGCTCGGCGTCCGCCGGATCGGGGTCGGTCGCCGAATGCCCGTAGGCCCGTGAGACGAAGAGCTGCCCGATCTTCTCGTCGAGGCTCATCCGGTCCAGGAGGGCGCGCAGCGCGCCCCGGCCGGGACGGCGCCCGGGGGGCCGTGCGTCGTCGGGGACGTGGTGGGGGTCCACCGCGGCGGAAGCCGCCCCGGCGGCCGTGACGGCGACCATGGCGGCCGCGGCGAGCAGATTCCGGCGCGAGGCGTGGTACGACACGCGCCGGACCCTACCGGTGCTGTTCGCGCCGGGCCGGGCGTGTCGCTGCGTGTCGCCCCTCCGGGGGCCTAGGCGTCCGCCCCGGCCAGGTCTTCCGCCCGGGCCTGCCCGCGGAAGGCCGCGGGCGGCAGGCCGTAGGCCTCGCGGAACGCCCGGCTGAACGCGGACGCGTGCCGGAAGCCCCGCCGAGCGCCGATGACGTGCACGGGCACCTCCTGGTGCAGCGGGTCCGCCAGGTCCTGGCGTGCCCCCGCGAGCCGCCGGCCCTGAAGGAAGGCCGCGACCGTGACCCCGTCCCCCTCCTGCTGGAACACCCGGTGGAGATAGCTGACGGAGATGTGGTGGGCGGCGGCGATCGCGGGGACGTCCAGCAGCGGATCGTCGGCGTTGTCCCGGATGAAGGCCTTCACGCGGAGCGCCAGGGCGCGCCGGTGCGTCTCCGGGGTCAAGGACCGGTCCGCTTCGAGGACGCCGGCGAAGAGCGAGGCGACGAGATCGGCCAGTACGCCGCTCAGGCGCGGGCCCTCGGCCGGCCGGTAGGACCGGCTGTCCTTGGTCACCTGGCCGAGGAAGGTGGCCAGCAGGGCCCCCATTCCCTCCCGGGCCGAGATGCGCCTTCCGATGACCCGGCCGGCGGTGTGCGGGGGCAGCGGCAGCAGCGCCTTGGGGACCTCGACCCCGATGATCTCGACGGAATGCGGGCCGGAACTGATCTCGAACGGCCGCGACGTGTCACTGGTGTGGATGTCGAACACACCGTGCACCACGGTGTCCTTGCCCAGCGTCACCGCTCCCGCCCCGCGTTTGATCAGCGAGAGGTGGAACGCCTCGGGGTCCGACCTCGCTATCAGCTTCGGTGTGCGCTTGAAGGTCAGGGGACGGCATTCCATCGGATAGACCGCGATCCCGCCGAGCGAGAGGACGCGCTGGTTCACCCAGAAGTCGGCGGCGTACTCACTGCGCATCTCCATGGGCGCATGCGTCTCCGACATCAGAGCCCGCCAGCTCTCGAAACGGTCGGCGGGCGCTAGTTCCGCGCTGCGGAACGTTCTCTCGGGCAGCATGATCACGGGTTTACACCGGCCGTCGCGGCCCGCGCAACAAGTGCCGGCCCCGGGGCGCGGGCGGCGGGGCGACTCTCCGTCAAGACACTGTGCACGCCAGGCCAATGCGCGGTGCTCCGGGGCTTGGCAGAGTGGGCGCCGAAGGGTCGGTGAGGGGCCGGGAAACCGGAGCCCCCGCCGACGACCGGGGGCCTCTCGCGGGCCCGGCACTGAGCTGACGCCGCCCGAGGACGGGGGTTTCGGGCGGCGTCAGCTCAGTGCCGGGACACCCCCTAAGCCCAGTGCTCCTGGAGGCTCCGCACGGCCTCGGTGATCGCGGGACGCCGGGCGGCCCCGGTCCGCCACAGGGCGTACAACCGGCGTACGGGGCCCGGCTCCAGCGGCACGGCCACGGCCCCCGGCGGCAGCGCGCCGGTGCCCAGCCGTGGTACGACGGCCACCCCGAGCCCGGCCGCCACCAGGGCGACGATGGTGTGGTTCTCCTCGGCGACATGCGCGATGTCGGGCTCGAACCCGGCGGTGCGCAGGGTGCGTACCAGCCAGTCGTGGCAGACCCGGCCGGGCGGCTGGCAGACCCAGCGCTCGCCTCCGAGGTCGGAGCGCCGGATGGCCCGGCGCGTGGTGAAGGGATGCCCGGCCGGCACGACCAGGTCGCAGAGGTCGTCCCCGATCACCGCCTGCTCGATGCCCTCGGGCGCGGGCAGCGGGGCGATGTCCCAGTCGTGGGCCACCGCCAGGTCGGTGACGCCCCGGGCCACCAGCTCCACGGACAGGTGCGGGTCCACCTCCGTGAGCCGGACGTCCAGCGCCGGATGCCGGCGGGCCAGATCGGCCAGTACCTGCGGTAGCAGCCCGCGCGCCGCCGAGGCGAAGGCAGCCACCGTCAGCAGCCCGCCGGGCTGCCCGCGCCGCTCCTCCAGGGTGGTCTCGGTGCGCTCCACGATCGCGAGCAACTCCTGGGCGGCTTCGGCCAGATGGCGAGCCTCCTCAGTGAGCGCGACCCCGCGCCCGCGCCGCTCCAGCAGGGTGGTGCGGGTCTCCCGTTCCAGCTTGGAGATCTGCTGGGAGACCGCCGAGGGGGTGTAGCCGAGGGCGGCCGCCGCGCCGGCGACCGAGCCGTGGACGGAGACGGCGTGCAGGGCGCGCAGCCGGGCGAGATCGAGCATGTCTCCATGGTGGCACCGCGGGTATGCGTAAGCAACGCTTCATCCATCCCGGAAGACATCCGAGCTGGTGCTACATGGTCCGGTGGTCGATGCTCACAGCATGCGCCCCGTTCACACCGCCCTCGCCGTGCTCGTCGCAGCCGTCTGGGGCTTCAACTTCGTGGTCATCGAGATCGGCCTCGACCACTTCCCGCCCCTGCTCCTGTCCGCCCTGCGCTTCCTCGTCGCCGCCCTGCCCGCCGTGTTCTTCGTCGGGCGGCCCAAGGCCGCCTGGAAGTGGATCATCGGTGTCGGGATCGCCCTCGGCGTCGCCAAGTTCGGCCTGCTCTTCACCGGCATGGACGCCGGCATGCCGGCCGGGCTGTCCTCGCTGGTCCTCCAGATCCAGTCCGTCTTCACCGCCGTCCTGGCCGCCGTCGTACTGCGCGAGCGGCCCGGCCGGGTCCGGGTGCTGGGGATGGCCGTCGCGCTCGCCGGGATCGCGGTCGCCGCGGTGGACGGCGGAACCTCGGGGCCGGTGCTCGGCTTCACGCTGGTCGTGGCGGCCGCCGCCTGCTGGGGCGTGTCCAACGTCCTGACCCGCAAGGCCGCCCCGCCCGACGCCCTGAACTTCATGGTGTGGGTGTGCACGGTCCCGGTCCTGCCGCTGCTCGCGCTCTCGCTCCTGCTGGAGGGGCCCGAGCGGGACCTGGCCGCGCTGCGGGCCCTGGACTGGTCCGGGGCCGCCGTCATCGGCTACGTGGCCTGGGTGTCCACCGTCTTCGGCTTCGCCGCCTGGAGCTACCTGCTGCGCCGCTACCCGGCCTCCGCGGTGGCCCCGTTCTCGCTGCTGGTCCCGGTCTTCGGGATGTCCTCCGCGGCCCTGGTCCTCGGGGAGTCCGTCTCGGGGCTGCGCTGGCTGGCGGCCGTACTGCTGGTGGGCGGGGTGGCGCTCACCTCGCTGGCCCCCGCGCGCGCCGTGAACCGTACGGGGGTCGGTTCGGGCGTCAGCGCGGGGAGCCCTCCCGCAGCGGCAGCCGCCAGTCCTGTCCCGTCAGGCTCACCCCGTACGAGCGGTGCGGCCGCTCCGCGATCAGGGTGAACCCGGCCTTCAGGTAGAGCGCGCGGGCGTCGGCCAGGACGTCGTTGGTCCACAGCACCAGCTCGCGGTAGCCGACCGAGCGGGCGAAGGCCACGACGGTGTCGACCAGCAGGGTGCCGACGCCGTGGCCGCGGCCCTGCGGGTCGACCAGGAGCAGCCGCAGCCGGGCGGTGCCGGGCGCGCCCTCCTCCCGTACGCACATCACCGAGCCGACGGGCCGGCCGTCCAGCTCGGCGATCCACACGCGTTCGAGGTGGGGGTCGTGGTCCTGGGCGAAGTCCGCGACGATCCGGGCGACCAGGCCCTCGAAGTCGCTGTTCCAGCCGTACTCGGCGGCGTACAGCGCGCCGTGGCGCTGCACGATCCAGCCCAGGTCCCCCGGTTCCGGGTCGCGCAGCCGCACGCTCTCAGCCATGGGGCAACTCTAGGGGGAGGCTGTGGTGCGGGGGCCCCGAAGTGGCCATTTCCCGCCGTCTACTTCTTGCCACCGCCGAGGATCTCGCCGAGCAGGTCGCCGAGGCCGCCGCCCGCGGCGGGGGCCGCCCCGGGAGCGCCGGGGGCGCCCGCGGAGGGCGCGCCGGCCGACCGGCCGCCCGGGGCCCTGCCGGAGGCGCGCCTGGCGAGGACCGCCAGGATGACCGGGATCAGCATCTCGATGACCCGGCTGATCGTGGCCGCGGGGATGCCGGTCCGCTTCGAGACGGCGGCGGCCACTGGCTTGCTCACCTTGGCCAGCACCCCGGCCATCATTCCGCCGCTGAGCAGGCCGCCGAGGCCGCCGAAGGTGGCGACGCCCTCCAGCGGCGGCTCGGCCTCGGCCACCTCGGCGAGGGCCTGGCGCGCCTCCGCGCCGTCGGCGTCGTCCGCGTCGACCCGCTGGGTGAGGTCGCCGGCCATGACGCCGAGCGTCTCCGCGACGGTCTCCCGGGCGCCGGAGGTGTCCGTGCCGAGCAGGCCCGCGATCTCGGTCAGCCGGTCGTCGCCCAGTTCGCCCAGCACGTCGTCCTGGAATGAAGATTCGCTCATGCCGGAAACGCTACTTCTGTGCCGATTCACCGGCACCTTGAGTAGGCGTTTGGTAACGGAAACGCAAAGCTGTGGTTCCGGATGCAACCCTGCGGGCGCATCGCGGGTCGTATGGTGCGTCGGTGCTTCCGGGGAGGGATCTGGGGGGATCGGGAAGTCCGGCACGGGAGGGGTAACCGTGAGGGGGTCCGGCCGAGAGGCGGGACCCCCTTTGCGTTGTCCACAGGACCGGCGCACTGTCGGCGCCGCCCGGTAGTTTCGGGGCATGGCAGCAGCAGAGGGGGCGCCGCGGGCGGTGCAACTGGCGGTGGTCGACGGCGTGCTCGAACGCATCACCTACGCCAACGAGGAAAGCGGGTACACGGTCGCCCGTGTGGACACCGGCCGCGGCAGCGGCGACCTGCTGACGGTGGTCGGCGCGCTGCTGGGCGCGCAGCCCGGCGAGTCCCTGCGCATGGAGGGCCGCTGGGGCTCCCACCCGCAGTACGGCAAGCAGTTCACCGTGGAGAACTACCGGACCGTGCTCCCGGCGACCATCCAGGGCATCCGCCGCTACCTCGGCTCCGGCCTGATCAAGGGCATCGGCCCGAAGATCGCCGACCGGATCGTGGAGCACTTCGGCACCGACACCCTCGACGTGATCGAGGCCGAGCCGAAGCGGCTGATCGAGGTACCCGGGCTCGGCCCCAAGCGGACGAAGCTGATCGGCGCCGCCTGGGAGGAGCAGAAGGCCATCAAGGAGGTGATGGTCTTCCTGCAGGGCGTCGGCGTCTCCACCTCCATCGCCGTGCGCATCTACAAGAAGTACGCCGACGCCTCCATCTCCGTGGTGAAGAACCAGCCCTACCGGCTCGCCGCCGACGTGTGGGGCATCGGCTTCCTCACCGCCGACCGCATCGCGCAGGCCGTCGGCATCCCGCACGACAGCCCCGAGCGGGTGAAGGCCGGACTCCAGTACGCCCTGTCCCAGTCCACCGACCAGGGGCACTGCTTCCTGCCCGAGGACCGGCTCATCGCCGACGGGGTCAAGCTGCTCCAGGTGGACACGGGGCTGGTGATCGACTGCCTGGCCGAGCTCGCCGCCGACCCGGAAGGGGTCGTACGGGAGCCCGTACCGGATCCGCAGGGCGGGCCCGACCCGCTGACCGCCGTGTACCTGGTGCCCTTCCACCGGGCCGAGCTGTCCCTGGTGGGGCAGGTACGCCGGCTGCTGCACGCCGAGGACGACCGGATGCCGGGGTTCCAGGACGTGGACTGGGACAAGGCCCTGGGCTGGCTCGCCGGGCGGACGGGGGCCACGCTCGCCCCCGAGCAGCGGGACGCGGTCAAGCTGGCGCTGACCCGCCGGGTCGCCGTCCTCACGGGCGGGCCGGGCTGCGGCAAGTCCTTCACCGTGCGCTCCATCGTGGAGCTGGCCCGGGCGAGGAAGGCCAAGGTGGTGCTGGCCGCGCCCACCGGCCGGGCGGCGAAGAGGCTGGCCGAGCTCACCGGGGCCGAGGCCTCCACGGTGCACCGGCTGCTGGAGCTCAAGCCGGGCGGGGACGCGGCGTACGACCGGGAGCGGCCGCTGGACGCGGACCTGGTCGTGGTCGACGAGGCCTCGATGCTGGACCTGCTGCTGGCCAACAAGCTGGTCAAGGCGGTGGCGCCGGGGGCGCACCTGCTGCTGGTCGGCGATGTGGACCAGCTGCCGTCGGTCGGCGCCGGGGAGGTGCTGCGGGACCTGCTGGCCGAGGGCGGCCCGGTGCCCGCGGTGCGCCTGACCCGGATCTTCCGGCAGGCCCAGCAGTCCGGCGTGGTCACCAACGCCCACCGGATCAACACCGGGTTGCCGCCGATCACGGACGGCCTGCCGGACTTCTTCCTCTTCCCGGAGGAGGACACCGAGGCGGCCGGGGTGCTGGCCGTGGACGTGGCGGCCCGGCGGATTCCGGCCAGATTCGGGCTCGACCCGCGGCGGGACGTCCAGGTGCTCGCCCCGATGCACCGGGGCCCGGCCGGCGCCGGGAACCTGAACGGGCTGCTCCAGCAGGCGATGACACCGGCCCGGCCGAACCTGCCGGAGAAGAGGTTCGGCGGCCGGGTCTTCCGGGTGGGCGACAAGGTGACCCAGATCCGGAACAACTACGAGAAGGGCGCCAACGGCGTCTTCAACGGCACGGTCGGCGTGGTCACCGGCCTGGACGTGGACGAACAGCGCCTGACGGTACGGACGGAGGAGGATGAGGAGATCGTGTACGAGTTCGGTGAGCTCGACGAGCTGGCGCACGCGTACGCCGTCACCATTCACCGTTCACAGGGGAGTGAATATCCGGCGGTGGTGATCCCCGTCACCACCGGGGCCTGGATGATGCTCCAGCGGAACTTGCTCTACACGGCGGTCACCAGGGCGAAGAAACTGGTCGTCCTCGTCGGGTCCCGCAAGGCCCTCGGCCAGGCGGTGCGTACCGTTTCCGCAGGCAGGAGGTACACGGCGGTCGCTGCCAGGCTGTCCGGCCGGATACCGGTGGGAAACATCACCTAGATGATCGATCATTTGGGGTTCCGGCACCGGTGTGGAGGGGGCAGGATGAGTAGCTTGACGGCACTGAGTGCCGTCGAAAGCACCAAACGCCGACCCCGAGTGCACTCTCCTGCGCCAAATGGGGGAAGGTAGAGGCAGTCAGGGCACCTCGAAGAAGAGGCACTACGTCGGTGAGGGATGACGTGAGCGACAACTCTGTAGTACTCCGGTACGCGGACGGTGAATACACCTACCCGGTGGTCGAAAGCACCGTCGGTGACCAGGGCTTCGACATCTCGAAGCTGCGGGCCCAGACCGGGCTCGTCACCTTGGACAGTGGGTACGGCAACACCGCGGCCTACAAGTCCGCGATCACCTACCTCGACGGTGAGCAGGGCATCCTGCGTTACCGCGGCTACCCGATCGAGCAGCTCGCCGAGCGTTCGACCTTCATCGAGGTCGCGTACCTGCTGATCAACGGCGAGCTGCCGACCGTCGACCAGCTCGCGTCGTTCCGCAACGAGATCACCCAGCACACGCTGCTGCACGAGGACGTGAAGCGCTTCTACGACGGCTTCCCGCGTGACGCGCACCCGATGGCGATGCTGTCCTCCGTGGTCAGCGCGCTGTCGACGTTCTACCAGGACAGCCACAACCCGTTCGACGAGACGCAGCGCAACCTCTCGACGATCCGGCTGCTGGCCAAGCTCCCGACGATCGCGGCCTACGCGTACAAGAAGTCGGTCGGCCACCCGGTGGTCTACCCGCGCAACGACCTCGGCTACGTCGAGAACTTCCTGCGCATGACCTTCTCCGTGCCGGCCCAGGAGTACGACCTGGACCCGGTCGTGGTCTCCGCGCTCGACAAGCTGCTGATCCTGCACGCGGACCACGAGCAGAACTGCTCCACCTCCACCGTGCGTCTGGTCGGCTCCTCGCAGGCGAACATGTTCGCCTCGATCTCCGCCGGCATCTCGGCCCTGTGGGGTCCGCTGCACGGTGGCGCCAACCAGTCCGTTCTGGAGATGCTGGAAGGCATCAAGAACGACGGCGGCGACGTCGACGCCTTCATCCGCAAGGTGAAGAACAAGGAGGACGGCGTCCGCCTCATGGGCTTCGGACACCGTGTCTACAAGAGCTTCGACCCCCGGGCGAAGATCATCAAGGCGGCGGCGCACGACGTCCTCTCGGCGCTCGGCAAGAGCGACGAGCTGCTCGACATCGCGCTCAAGCTGGAAGAGCACGCGCTGGCCGACGACTACTTCGTCGAGCGCAACCTCTACCCGAACGTGGACTTCTACACCGGTCTGATCTACCGGGCGATGGGCTTCCCCACCGAGATGTTCACCGTGCTCTTCGCGCTCGGCCGCCTTCCCGGCTGGATCGCCCAGTGGCACGAGATGATCAAGGAGCCGGGTTCCCGCATCGGTCGCCCGCGCCAGATCTACACCGGCGAGGTCCTGCGCGACTTCGTTCCCGTCGAAGCCCGCTGACCCGAGGCTTTCCTCCGCGCGGCGTGCGGCCGCGCGGAGCGCACCGCAGGCAACCCTGAGCATGCGAGAAGCGCCCCGCCGTCGATCCCCCCACGGGTCGACGGTCGGGGCGCTTCCCTTTTCCCCGAAACGGATTCCCCCCACGGGACCCGAGCCGGGGCGTCGGTGTGCCGGGACCCGTTTCGTTCGGGAGGGCCGCTCAAAGCCTCCCCGCGGGTACGTGTCCCGGCCGGCTGATACCCACGGAAACCTCCCCAGGTCTCCGTGAAACGTCCCCCAAGACGTTCTTGGCATCGCCCCATTAGACCCATGACGACCCCGGATGGTTACGTTGCGGTCACTGTGATCTGCGTCTCCCGTGAAGGAAGTGTGCGGACCGTGGGGAGGAGGGCCACTAGCGGAAGGACCGCAACCGGAGGCTGTTGGTCACCACGAAGACCGAGGAGAAGGCCATCGCGGCCCCCGCGATCATCGGGTTGAGCAGGCCGGCGGCCGCCAGCGGCAGGGCCGCCACGTTGTAGCCGAAGGCCCAGAACAGGTTGCCCTTGATCGTGGCCAGGGTCCGGCGCGAGAGCCGGATCGCGTCCGCCGCGACCCGCAGGTCGCCCCGTACCAGGGTCAGGTCGCCCGCCTCGATGGCCGCGTCCGTGCCGGTGCCCATGGCCAGCCCCAGGTCGGCCTGGGCCAGTGCGGCCGCGTCGTTGACGCCGTCGCCGACCATCGCGACCGTGCGGCCCTCGGCCTGCAGGCGGCGTACGACGTCCACCTTGTCCTGCGGGAGGACCTCGGAGATCACCTCGTCGATGCCCACCTCGCGGGCCACCGTCTCGGCGACGGCCTTGTTGTCGCCGGTCAGCAGGACCGGGGTCAGGCCCAGCGCCCGCAGTCGGGCGACCGCCTCGGCGCTGGTCTCCTTGACCGCGTCGGCCACGGTCAGGACCCCGCGCGCCGCGCCGTCCCAGGCCACCAGGACGGCGGTGCCGCCCGCGGCCTCGGCGGCCGCCTTGGCCTCGGCCAGCCCGGCCGGCAGCTCGATGGACCAGTCGGCCAGCAGCCGCTCGCGGCCCACCAGGACGGCGTGTCCGTCGACGACGCCCCGGACGCCGAGCCCGGCGACGTTCTCGAAGGACTCCGGGACGGGCAGGGAGCCGGCCCGCTCCGCCGCCCCGGTGGCGACGGCCCGGGCGATCGGGTGCTCCGAAGCGTGCTCCAGGGACCCGGCGAGGCGCAGGAGTTCGCTCTCGTCGACGCCTGCGGCGGTGAAGACGCCGTCGAGGGTCATCCGGCCGGTGGTGACGGTGCCGGTCTTGTCCAGGACGACGGTGTCCACACGGCGGGTGGACTCCAGGACCTCGGGGCCCTTGATGAGGATGCCGAGCTGCGCGCCCCGCCCGGTGCCGACCATCAGCGCGGTCGGGGTGGCCAGGCCCAGGGCGCAGGGGCAGGCGATGATCAGGACGGCCACGGCGGCGGTGAAGGCGGCGGCGGGGTCGCCGGTGATCAGCATCCAGGTGATCCAGGTGCCCACGGCCAGCACCAGGACGACGGGTACGAAGATCCCGGAGATCTGGTCGGCGAGGCGCTGCACCTCGGCCTTGCCGTTCTGCGCGTCCTCCACCATCTTCGCCATGCGGGCGAGCTGGGTGTCGGCGCCGATCCGGGTGGCCTCGACGACCAGGCGGCCGGAGGCGTTGACGGTGGCTCCGGTGACCGAGTCGCCCACGGCGACGTCGACCGGGACGGACTCGCCGGTCAGCATGGAGGCGTCCACGGCGGAACTGCCCTCGACGACGGTGCCGTCGGTGGCGATCTTCTCACCGGGCCGGACGACGAACCGGTCGCCGACCGCGAGCGTGCTCACCGGGATCCTCACCTCCTGGCCCGCGCGCAGGACGACGACGTCCTTGGCGCCCAGCTCCAGCAGGGCTTTGAGGGCCGCGCCCGCCTTCCGCTTGGAGCGGGCCTCCAGGTAGCGGCCCAGGAGGATGAAGGAGACGACGCCGGCCGCGACCTCCAGGTAGAGGGCCGAGGAGCCGTCCGTACGGGAGACGCTGAGGTCGAAGCCGTGCCGCATGCCGGGCATGCCCGCGTGCCCGAAGAACAGGGCCCACAGCGACCACGTGAAGGCGGCCAGCGTGCCGACGGAGACCAGGGTGTCCATGGTGGCGGCGCCGTGCCGGGCGCTGGTCCAGGCGGCCTTGTGGAAGGGGAACCCGCCCCAGACGACGACGGGGGCCGCGAGGGTGAGGGAGAGCCACTGCCAGTTGTCGAACTGGAGGGACGGGATCATCGCGAGCAGGACCACGGGCAGGGCGAGCGCGGCGGAGATCAGCAGGCGCTGCCTCAGCGCGGCGAGCACCGGGTCGGGGGCCTCGGTCCGTACCTCGTCGCCGTCTTCGCCCTCTTGGGGGGAGACGGCGGGTTCCGGGGCGGGCGGCGGGGGCTCCTCGGCGGTGTAGCCGGTCCTGACGACGGTCGCGATCAGGTCGGCGACCTGTACGTCACCGGTGTAGGAGACGCGGGCCTTCTCGGTGGCGTAGTTCACCGAGGCTTCGACGCCGTCCATCCGGTTGAGCTTCTTCTCGATGCGGGCGGCGCAGGAGGCGCAGGTCATCCCGCCGATCGAGAGTTCGACCGCCGTTATCGGTCCGTCGTGCACAGTGCTGCTGCTCATGTTCCGGCTCCAGGGGGATGGCCGGGCCGTACGGGACCAGTATGAGCTGGCCGGCACGGCCCGGCAGGGTGCCGCGGGGCTGCCGCGGGTGCCGTGCGGGTGGGGCGCGCCGCTCAGGCCTGTCCGGCGAACTCGTAGCCGGCCTCGTCCACGGCGGCGCGGACGTCCTCGTCCGCGAGCGGGGCGGCGGAGACCACGGTGACCTCGCCGGTCGCGGCGACGGCCTTGACCGTGCTGACGCCCGGGAGGGCGGAGATCTCGGCGGTCACCGCGCCCTCGCAGTGCCCGCAGGTCATGCCGGTCACCCGGTAGACGGTGGTGGTCTGGGTGTCCGTCTCGGCGGTCATGTCGTTCTCCTCTTCAGGGGCGTGTGCCGGTCACCGGGAGGGCGGCCGATGGGCTCCGCCGTCCTCCCGACCCTTCGAGACTATACCCCTAGGGGGTATCAAGGCGAGCGACGGCTCCCACTGTTTCGATCCTGAGGGGAAAACGGGGCGGTGGGGGCGAACTGTATGTAAATGGCCGATACGGATCACCCGATGGGCGCGCGGGGGTGCCGGGGCGGTGCGGGCCGGGCGGGTCGGCCGGGCGGGTCAGTGCGGGGGAGCCGTGGTGATCATCGGCTCCAGGTAGCGCAGCAGGACGGTCTTGAGCTCGGCCGTGTAGGCGGCGCGCTCGTCGCCCTCGTGCGCCAGGATCAGGTCGAGCGACGACTTGAAGATGCCCAGGATCATGTTCGAGGTGTGGGTGATCTCGTGGGCCGCGGCCTGGGGGCAGAAGTCGCGCAGGACGGTCTCGATGCGGGTGAGCAGGCCGGTGTGCAGCTCCTCGTGCTCCTGGGCGATGCCGGGGACGCCGGTGCCGTGCATGAGGGCCCAGAAGGCCGGGTTCTCGCAGTTGAAGGCGATGACCGGGTCGAGGACGGCGTCGAGCAGCTCGGGCAGGGGGCGCTGGAGGTTCTCCGGGCTGAAGGCCTGTCCGTGCGTCTCGTGCGCGCGCTGGAGCAGCTGGCCGCCGAGCTCGATCGCGATGGCCTCCTTGTTGGGGAAGTACTGGTAGAGGGTGCCCGGCGACACGCCCGCCTCGCGGGCGATGGCGTTGGTGCTGGCCGAGGCGTAGCCGGTACGGCAGAACACCCCGGCGGCGGCCGCCAGTAGCTGGGAGATCCGGCGTTCGCCGCGGGCCTGGCGGCGGCGCGGAGGGGCGGCGGTGCCGGTGTCGGCGGCGGTGGTCGTGGCCGTTGCTGCGGCGGCAGGGCTCTTGGTCCCTTTTTCGGAGTTTTTGCCCATGCGTGTCCCCGGCATGTCCAATCCCCTGCTTCCCGTGGGTGATTGACAAACACGAGAGATCGCTCGCATTCTTGAGAAACGCGAGCGACTGCTCGTGTTTGCCAGTCTAAGTGGCCTGGCAATCACGGTGAAGGGGACACCGAGTCATGTCCGAAGTCAAGAAACCGCCGTCCTCCGGGACGGACGCGGGGTGGACCCGGTTCGTCACGGCCCGGCCGCGGCTCACGCTGCTGCTCGCCCTGCTGGTCACGGCCCTGGCCGTGGTCGCGGGCGGCGGCGTCGCCGACCGGCTGGGAAGCGGCGGCTGGGAGGACCCGGGCGCCCAGTCCACCTACGCCACGAAGGCCCTGGAACGGGAGTTCCCGGACTCCGAGCCCAATCTGCTCCTGCTCGTCGACGCCGGGGAGGGCACCACCGGGGTCGACGACCCCGCCGTCGCCGCCGAGGCCGAGCGGCTCGCCACCGCACTCGCCGCCGAACGGGGGGTCGTCGGCGTCGGCTCGTACTGGCGCACCCGGCAGCCCGCACTGCGTTCCGAGGACGGCCGACAGGCACTCGTCGTCGCCCGCGTCCAGGGCGACGAGAAGACGGCCACCGCGGCCCTGGACCGCATGGCCCCGCACTTCGAGGGCGAGCACGGCCCGGTGCGCGTGTCCCTCGGCGGCCCCGCGGCGGTCCAGCGCGAAGTCACCCGGACCATCCAGGAGGACCTGCTGCGCGCCGAGCTGATCGCCCTGCCGGTCACCCTCGTCCTGCTCGTCCTCGTCTTCGGCAGCGCGGTCGCCGCCCTGCTGCCGCTCGGCGTCGGCATCGTGGCCATCCTCGGCACCAACGCCGTACTGCGCGGACTCACCGAGGTCACCGACGTCTCGGTCTTCGCCCAGAACCTGACCACCGCGCTCGGCCTCGGACTCGCCATCGACTACGCCCTGTTCATCGTCCGCAGGTTCCGCGAGGAACTCGCCGCCGGGCGCGATCCGGTCGCCGCGGTCGGGGCCACCCTGCGCACCGCCGGCCGCACCGTGCTCTTCTCGGCGCTCACCGTCGCCGTCTCGCTCTCCGCGATGCTCTTCTTCCCGATGTACTTCCTGCGCTCCTTCGCCTACGCCGGGGTCGCGGTGGTCCTGCTCGCCGCGGCGGCCGCGCTGATCCTGCTGCCGGCGGCTCTCGTGCTCCTCGGCGAGCGGGTCAACGCCCTCGACCTGCGCCGGCTGTGGCGGCGCGGCCGGCCGGCCGCGGCCCCCGCCGGGCCCGCGGAGACGGGCAGGGGCTGGAGGTGGACGGCCGCCCTCGTGATGCGCCGCGCCCCCGTGTTCGCCATAGCCACCACCGCGGGCCTGCTGCTCCTGGGACTGCCCTTCCTCGGGGTCGAGTTCGGCACGGTCGACGACCGGCAGCTTCCCGAGAACGCCCCGTCCCACGTGGTGCAGGAGCAGATCCGCGACGGCTTCCCGAACAGCCCCGGCGGCGGTCTCACCGTGCTCGCCGAGGGCGCCTCCGGTCCCGCGGACCTCGCGGCCTACCGGGACCGGCTCGCCGCCCTGCCCGGGGTGGTCCGGGTCGACGGGCCGATCGGCTCCCCGACGGGAAGCGCGTACACCTCCTTCTCGGTGTCCGTCGAGGGCGAGGCCGTGGGACAGACGGCCCGGGACCTGGTCGACGACGTCCGCGCCGTGGACGCCGACTTCAAGACCTCGGTGACCGGGCAGGCGGCCGTCCTCGTCGACGCCCAGCAGGCCATCGCCGGCGCACTGCCCGCGGCGGCGGCCCTGGTGGTCCTCGCCACGCTGCTGCTGGTGTTCCTGCTCACCGGGAGCCTGCTGATACCGCTGCAGGCGGTGCTGCTCAATGCCCTCAGCCTGACCGCCATGTTCGGCGCGGTGGTGTGGGTGTTCCAGGACGGCAACCTCTCCGGACTCCTCTCCTTCACCGCCACCGGCGACATAGAGACCACCCTGCCGGTGCTGATGTTCTGCATCGCCTTCGGGCTCTCCATGGACTACGGGGTGTTCCTCATATCCCGTATGAAGGAGGAGTACGACCGGACCGGGGACCACGAGAGCGCCGTGCGGACGGGGCTGGCCCGCACCAGCGGGCTGATCACCGCGGCGGCCGTGATCCTGGCGGTGGTGATGGTGGCCATCGGCACCTCCCGGGTGACCAACACCAAGATGCTGGGACTCGGGATCGCGCTGGCGGTCCTCATGGACGCCATGGTCGTCCGCAGCCTCCTGGTCCCGGCGGTGATGAAGCTGACCGGACGGGCCACCTGGTGGGCCCCCGCCCCGCTGCGCCGCCTGCACGAGCGGTTCGGCCTGAGCGAGGGCGAGTCCGCGCCCCCGGCACAGGAACCGGAACGGATCCCCGTGGCGGTCGGCACCTAGGAGGAGCGGGGAGGGGGGGGCGAGCAGTGGGGTCGGGGCGGGACGGGTGAGGCCGGGAGGGGCACCTCACCCGTCCCCGCGGGGTCAGTCCTCGCGCCGGCCCCGGTTCCCGGGCCGGCGGGCCACCCAGGCGCGCACGGTATCGGCGTACCAGTAGGGTTTGCCGCCCTCCACATGGTCCGGCGCGGGCAGCAACCCGTGCTTGCGGTAGGACCGCACGGTGTCCGGTTGGACCCGGATGTGGGCGGCGATCTCCTTGTACGACCACAGCTGTCGGTCGCTCATGCTGGACACCTCCTCGTCCACGCCGCGGGGGCCGGCCGGGAGGCCGTCGGGGGAGCCGGCGCGTGGACACTGACGATCACTCGGGTTGTGCCCGGGGAACGACGCGGAGTGATCACAGGGGAGGGGCTGTCGACCTCCTGTGACGGAAGACCCGCGTAATGCGGACATGAGTGACAGAAGGGTGATCCCTGTGACAAGAGAGTCACAGGGATACGTGGGGGAACCGGCGTTCCGTCAGCGGTACAGGGCCGGGCGTTCCGTCAGCTCCACCGCGGTCCGTACGCCGCCGCGTGCCGCCGCGAGGCCCGCCTCGGAGACGGCGGCCGCCGCGTAGCCGTCCCACGCGTCGGGCCCCGCCACCCGGCCGCGCCGTGCCGCGGCCACCCAGCTCCGCAGCTGGCGGTCGTAGGCATCGGCGAAGCGCACCGTGAAGTCCTGGTCGATCGCGCCGCCCCACCGGCCCGCCGACTGCACCACCATCGCGTGCCCGTCACCGATCCGGGCACTGCCCGCCTCACCCACCGCCTCGCACTGCACCTGGTAGCCGAAACCGCAGTTGACGAAGATCTCCACGTCGACGACGGCCCCGCCGGAGGTTTCCAGCAGCACCAGCCGGGGATCGCTCAGCCCCTCCGGGGCGGCCGCCGAGGGCCGGGGCGAGAGCACGGTGACCGCGGTGATCTCCTGCCCCAGCAGCCAGCGGGCCGCGTCCACCTCGTGCACCACCGAGTCGCTGATCAGCATGTCGCTCGTGAAGAACGACGGCGAGGAGGCATTGCGGTGCCGGCAGTGCAGGAAGAGCGGACGCCCGATCCCGCCCGCGTCCAGCAGCTCCTTCAGCCGTGTGTACTCGGCGTCGTACCGCCGCATGAACCCCACCTGCACCAGGCGCCGCCCCAGCCGCTGTTCGGCCTCCATGACGCGCAGCGCCCCCGCCGGGTCCGGGGTCAGCGGCTTCTCGCACAGCACCGGCAGCTCCCGCTCCAGGGCGTGCAGGATCGCCTCCTCGTGCGCGGGTCCGGGCGAGGCGATCAGCACGGCCTGGACACCGGGCGCGGCTATGGCGGCCGCCGGGTCCGTGTGCGCCGTCGCCCCGTCCAGGGTGCCCGCGACCTCCTTGACCCGGTCCCCGTCCGGGTCGGCCACGGCCACCACACGGGCCCCGCCCACCGTCCGCCCGATCCGGCGGACGTGGTCGGCGCCCATCTTCCCGGTGCCGATGACGGCGATGCCGAGCGTGCTCATCTCGTACTCCTCTTCCTTCCGAAGGGTCAGCGGGCGCCGCAGGACCGGAGGTAGGCGCGGGTGCGCCGGGCGATCGGCAGCGGACGGTCGGGCGAACAGGGGTACATGTCCTGCTCCACGATGGCGAAGAGGTCCACGTCCAGGCGCTGGGCCGCCGCGAGCACCGGTTCCAGCGCGGGCACCCCCGAGGGCGGTTCGCACATCACCCCGCGGCCCACGGCCGGCCCGAAGGGCAGCTCCTCGGCGAGGACTTCGGCGAGGATCCGCGGATCCACCTGCTTGAGATGGAGGTAGCCGATCCGCTCCCCGAAGGTCTCCACGGCCCGCACGCTGTCCCCGCCGCAGTACGCGTAGTGCCCCGTGTCCAGGCAGAGGGAGACGAGCCCGGGGTCGGTGGCGTCCAGGAAGCGGGCCACGTTCGCGGGGGTGTCGATGTGGGTGTCGGCGTGCGGGTGGACGACGATCCGCAGCCCGTACCGGTCCTGGACCTCCCGGCCGAGGCGCTCGGTCTGCGAGGTCAGTTCACGCCATTGGCCCGGGGTCAGGGTGCGGTCCTCCAGCACGTCCCCGGTCTTGTCGTCCCGCCAGAAGGAGGGGATGACCACGAGATGGGCCGCGCCCATGGCCCGGGTGAGCGCCGCGATCCGCGACACGTGCTCCCAGGTGTCCTCCCACACGGACGGCCCGTGATGGAGTCCGGTGAAGACGGTGCCGGCCGAGACGCGCAGCCCGCGCTTGGCCGTTTCCTCGGCGAGGCGGCCGGGATCGGTGGGCAGATAGCCGTAGGGGCCGAGTTCGATCCACTCGTACCCGGCGTCGGCGACCTCGTCGAGGAAGCGTTCCCACGGGGTCTGCCGGGGATCGTCGGGAAACCAGACACCCCAGGAGTCCGGAGCCGAACCGATGCGGATACGGGTCAACGCGGGCGGGGAGGACGTCATAACGGCCACCTTAGGGTGGAGGACCAACAGGAGGACTGACTGTGACCGGGACCGGCGATCCGTTCGCGTTCGACCTGATCACGATGGGCCGGATCGGGGTGGATCTCTACCCGTTGACGGCGGGCATACCACTGGCCGAGGCGGAGACGTTCGGCAAGTTCCTGGGCGGCTCCCCGACCAACGTGGCCGTCGCGGCGGCCCGCCTGGGGCGCCGGGTCGCGGTGATCACCCGTACCGGCGCAGACCCCTTCGGCGGGTATCTGCGCTCCGAACTGAGGGGGTTCGGGGTGGACGACCGGTGGGTCGCCGAGGTCCCCGGGCTCCCGACCCCCGTCACCTTCTGCGAGATCTTCCCGCCCGACCACTTCCCGCTGTACTTCTACCGGTCGCCCAAGGCCCCGGACCTGGAGATCGCGGTGGACGAGGTGGACCTGACGGCGGTACGGGCGGCCCGCGTCTTCTGGATGACGGGGACGGGCCTGAGCGAGGAGCCCTCCCGGGCGGCGACACTGGCGGCGCTGGAGGCCCGCGCCCGGACCGGGACGACGGTCTTCGACCTGGACTGGCGGCCGATGCTGTGGCGGGAGAAGCCCGAACCGTACTACGAGCGGGCGCTGCGCTCGGCGACCGTGGCCGTGGGCAACGTGGAGGAGTGCGCGATCGCCACGGGCGAGTCCGATCCGCACGCGGCGGCGCGGGCGCTCCTCGCCGCGGGTGTGGAACTGGCGGTGGTGAAGCGCGGCCCGGAGGGCGTGCTGGCGGTCCACCGCGACGGCACGGTCGCGGAGGTCCCACCGGTACCGGTGGAGGTGCTCAACGGGCTGGGCGCGGGAGACGCGTTCGGTGGGGCGCTGTGCCACGGGCTGCTGGCGGGGTGGGAACTGGAACGGGTGATGCGGTACGCGAACGCGGCCGGGGCGATCGTCGCCTCGCGGCTGGCGTGCGCGGCCGCGATGCCGTTCGCGGACGAGGTGGAGGAGGTGGCAGGGCGTGCCGGTGGTGTCTGAGTGGCGCATGGAATGGACGAGGCTGATGGTCCTCGACCTGGCCCCGAGAGAGGTGTACGCGCATGCGTGCGGGGAGGCGGAGTGGATCGTGCTCCCGCTGTCGGGCGGATGCGAGGTCCGCTGCCCGAATCCGGCCCCGACGGCGTTTGGGGCGCGGGGCCCGGGGCAGAGCCCCGGGAACGGACCGGAGGTGTTCCAACTGCACGGACGGACCGGGGTGTTCGACGGACCCACCGACTTCGCGTACCTGCCCCGGGACGGCCACGCCGAAATCGAAGCGGCCGCCGGAGGGCGCTTCGCCCTCGCCGGAGCCCGCTGTGAGACGCGCCTCCCCGCCCGCTACGGCCCGGCCGGAGCCGTCCCCGTGGAGCTCCGCGGCGCCGGTCACTGCTCCCGCCAGGTCAACAACTTCGCCGCCGCCGACTCCTTCCCCGCCGACCGTCTCATCGCCGTCGAGGTGCTCACGCCCGGCGGGAACTGGTCCTCGTACCCGCCCCACAAACACGACGAGCACCACCCCGGCGAGGAGTCCCGCCTGGAGGAGATCTACTACTTCGAGATCGCCCCGCACGGGGACACCCCCGGGCTCGGCTACCAGCGCGTCACCCCCTCCCCGGCCGGGAAGACCGACATCCTCACCGAGGTGCGCACCGGGGACGCGGTGCTGATCCCCGACGGCTGGCACGGGCCGTCCATGGCCGCCCCCGGGCACGACATGTACTACCTGAACGTCATGGCCGGACCGGGCGGGACCCGCGAGTGGCTCATCCGCGACCACCCCGACCACGGCTGGATCCGCGGCACCTGGGACGGCCAGGACATCGACCCCCGGCTGCCCTACCCCACGTACCCCCGAGCGGAGGACCACCGGTGAGGCTCACCGTCGCGCAGGCGCTCGTCCGCTTCCTGTCCTCCCAGTACACCGAGCGCGACGGGCACCGGCACCGGCTGATCGCCGCCACCTGGGGGATCTTCGGGCACGGGAACGTGGCCGGCATCGGCCAGGCCCTCCTGGAGTCCGGCCCCGAGGCCATGCCGTTCCTCCAGGGCCGCAACGAGCAGGCCATGGTGCACGCCGCCGTCGGATACGCCCGCCAGTGCGGCCGCCTCTCCGCGCACGCCGTCACCACCTCCATCGGGCCCGGCGCCACCAACCTCGTCACCGGCGCCGCCCTCGCCACGGTCAACCGGATCCCGGTCCTGCTGCTGCCCGGGGACACCTTCGCCACGCGGCCCGCCGACCCCGTGCTCCAGCAGCTGGAGGTGCCGTACGCCGGAGACCTCTCCGTCAACGACACCCTGCGCCCCGTCTCCCGCCACTTCGACCGGATCACCCGCCCCGAGGCCCTGATCCCGGCCGCCCTCCAGGCCGTACGGGTGCTCACGGACCCGGTGCAGACCGGGGCCGTCACCCTCGCGCTGCCGCAGGACGTGCAGGCGCAGGCGTACGACTGGCCCGAGGAGTTCTTCGCCGAGCGCGTGTGGGGCGTGCGCCGGCCCCGGCCGGACCGGCACGAGCTGGCCCGCGCCGCCGAGGCCGTACGGGGCTCCGCGCGCCCGCTGATCATCGCCGGCGGCGGGATCCGGCACAGCGAGGCCCGCGCGGCCCTGGCCGCCTTCGCCGAGGCCACGGGGATCCCGGTCGCCGTCACCCAGGCGGGCAAGGGCGTCCTGCCGTACGGGCACCCCGAGGACGTCGGCGGGATCGGCCACACCGGGACCTCCACCGCCGCCGCGCTCGCCCGGGAGGCCGACCTCGTCATCGCCGCCGGAACCCGGCTGACCGACTTCACCACCGCCTCCGCGACCCTCTTCCAGAATCCGGCCGTCCGCTTCGTCGGCCTCAACCTGGACCCGTACGACGCCCACAAACTCGCCGCCCTGCCCCTGGTCGCCGACGCCCGCGAGGGGCTCGACGAGCTCCGGGTCGCGGTCGCGGGCCACCGTACGGACCCGGCGTACGGGGCCGCGTACGCGGCGGAGCGGGGGCGCTGGGAGAGCCGCGTCGAGCGGGCCTACGCCGTCCCGGAGGGGCAGGAGGACACCGCGCCCACCCAGGCCCAGGTGCTCGGGCTGCTCGACTCCCTGGTCGACGGCACCGACATCCTGATCAACGCGGCCGGATCCCTCCCCGGAGACCTGCACAAGCTGTGGCGGGCCCGGTCCCAGGACCAGTACCACGTCGAGTACGGGTACTCCTGCATGGGCTACGAGATCCCCGCGGCCATCGGGGTGGCGCTGGCCGCCCCCGGCCGGCCCGTGTGGGCGCTGGTCGGCGACGGGACGTACCTGATGAATCCGACGGAGATCGTCACGGCCGTCCAGGAGGGGATCCCGATCAAGGTGGTGATCCTCGACAACCACGGCTACGCCTCCATCGGCGGCCTGTCGGGAGCGGTGGGCGGCGAGGGCTTCGGCACCGCGTACCGGTTCCGGGCGGCCGGCTCCGGCTACACGGGGGACCCCCTTCCGGTGGACCTCGCGGCCAACGCCGCCTCCCTCGGAATGGCCGTGATCCGCGCCCGCACCACGCGTGACCTGCGCGAAGCCCTCGCCGAGGCCCGCACCGCGACCCGCCCCACATGTGTCTACGTACAGACCCGAACGCCCGACACTGTGTCGGGCCCACCCCCGGCACAGGCGTGGTGGGATGTTCCTGTGGCCGAGACCGCGACCCGCAAGGCCGCCGCCACGGCCCGTGAAGAGTACGACCGGCAAGCCGCTCAGCGACGTCGCCATCTGTGAAGGAGCAAGGCAATGAAGACCGTCAACCACTGGATCGGTGGCAAGACCGTCGAGGGCGCGTCGGGCAACTACGGCCCGGTCACCGACCCGGCCACCGGCGAGGTCACCACGCAGGTCGCGCTCGCCTCGGCCGATGAGGTCGACGCCGCGGTACAGGTCGCCCGGGAGGCCTTCCTCACCTGGGGCCAGTCCTCGCTGGCCGCCCGCACCAAGGTGCTGTTCGCCTACCGGGCCCTGCTGGACGCCAACCGCGACGAGATCGCCGCCCTGATCACCGCCGAGCACGGCAAGGTCCACTCGGACGCGCTGGGCGAGGTCGCCCGCGGCCTGGAGATCGTCGAGCTGGCCTGCGGCATCACCACCCAGCTCAAGGGTGAGCTGTCCACCTCCGTCTCCAACCGGGTGGACGTCTCCTCGATCCGCCAGCCGCTCGGCGTCGTCGCCGGCATCACCCCCTTCAACTTCCCGGCGATGGTCCCGATGTGGATGTTCCCGCTGGCCGTGGCCTGCGGAAACACCTTCATCCTCAAGCCGAGCGAGAAGGACCCGTCGGCCGCCAACAAGCTGGCCGAGCTGGCGAGCGAGGCCGGTCTGCCGGCCGGCGTGCTGAACGTGGTCCACGGCGACAAGGTGGCCGTCGACGCGCTGCTCGCCCACCCCGGCATCGCGGCCGTCTCCTTCGTCGGCTCGACCCCGATCGCCCGCCACATCCACACCACCGCCTCGGCCAACGGCAAGCGCGTCCAGGCCCTGGGCGGCGCCAAGAACCACATGCTGGTGCTGCCGGACGCCGACCTGGACGCCGCCGCCGACGCGGCCGTTTCCGCGGCCTACGGCTCGGCCGGCGAGCGCTGCATGGCGATCTCCGCCGTCGTGGCCGTCGGCGCGATCGGCGACGAGCTCGTCGAGAAGATCCGCGAGCGCGCCGAGAAGATCAAGATCGGCCCCGGCAACGACCCGACCTCCGAGATGGGCCCGCTGATCACCGCCGCCCACCGCGACAAGGTCGCCTCGTACGTCAAGGGCGCGGCCGACCAGGGCGCGGACGTCGTCCTCGACGGCACCGGCTTCACGGTCGAGGGCAACGAGAACGGGCACTGGATCGGCCTGTCGCTGCTGGACCGGGTGAAGACCGACTCCGACGCCTACCGCGACGAGATCTTCGGCCCGGTGCTGTGCGTGCTGCGCGCCGAGACCTACGAGGAGGGCGTGGCCCTCATCAACGCCTCGCCCTTCGGTAACGGCACCGCGATCTTCACCCGCGACGGCGGCGCCGCCCGCCGCTTCCAGCTGGAGATCGAGGCCGGCATGGTCGGCGTCAACGTCCCGATCCCGGTGCCGGTGGGCTACCACTCCTTCGGTGGCTGGAAGGACTCGCTCTTCGGCGACCACCACATCTACGGCAACGACGGCATCCACTTCTACACCCGCGGCAAGGTCGTCACGACCCGCTGGCCGGACCCCTCCGAGGGCCACCTCGGCGTGGACCTGGGCTTCCCCCGCAACCACTGACCCACCCCGCCCCCAGCAGCCAGCAACCCCCGGCCACCCCTCACCGGCCGGGGGTTCCCGCTGTCCCCGGCCACAGTTCCTCAAGCCTGCTGTCCCCGGCCGGGTGCCTGCTACTTCCGCTTCCAGAAGGTCATCAGCTCGGCAAGGGCCCGGATGATCTCGGGGCGTGTGCGCGGCGGGGCCTTGTAGAGCGCGATCGTCAGGCAGCTGATGAACATGAGCGCCAGCACCAGCAGGAACCACAGCAGCAGCATGCCGCCGTTCAATGCCAGCTCACCCATAACGGACCACATGAACGTCTCCCGGGACGTCTCAGGTCGTCTTCGTGGGAGGAATGCCCGACTGTGTCAGAACAGCACGGAGCGACCTCAACGAAGACAGACGAATCTGTCGGAAGCACAGCGCCCGCACGACTGTGCTCCGCCCGTGGAGGGCGTACTCGTTGAGGTCGGAGACGGCAGGGTCCGACCTTGCAGCTTGCGTTACTACCAATCACAACGTGGGCTGCGGGCTGGCACACGCACGCCTGGGGGCGTGCATGCGAAATGACGCATGTCGGGACTTGGGGCCGCGTTGCCCCATCGCCAGACGATCCTCTGTGTGCCTCCGGTACCGCGCTCACGCGGAAACCGGCGGGAGTTGGACCCAGCATCACGCTGGACTCCCCTGGCGGGCCACACGCGAGAAACCGTAGTCGTCCGCGCACGCTGAGCACAACTCACCAGGCCACAGGCGAGGGAGGCGACAGGCCTTCGCTCCTGGGCGTGACGGCGCCGCGATCGTTTCCGGCGGCGCGGCTCAGCACGACATGGGTGAGCCCCCGCGCGGGTGAGGCGCGGGGGCGGTCCGACGGCCAGGGCACCCGGGAGCCCCCGGGCCGCAGTGCAGGCGTTGCATGAGGTGCCTACCCGCCCGTCGGTGAGGGCGAAGGAGGTCACCCGGGGGCATGCGCGCCGGTCAGTGCGTTCCGGCCACGTCCGGTACGGACTGCGGCTGTTCGGGCGCCGCGCGGCGCCGGCGGCGCAGCGCCCACACCGTGGCGCCCGCGCCCGCCAGTACCAGGAGCAGGCCCACGGCCGGCCAGGGGACGGCGACGAACTCGGTCCCGGACTCCGAGACCAGATCGGGGTGGGCCGCCGCGCCCGCCGTGACCTTGACGGTCACCCAGTCCGACTGGGGGGCGTCCGGCCACGGTTCCGTCAGCTCGATCCGCTGACCCGGCAGCAGGCTCAGCTTCAGCTCTCGGGCGGGCCGGTCCAGCACCTGGCGCCCGAACAATCCCTCCGCGGACACCGCCACCCGGGGCTCGACGACCACGTTGCCCCGGTTGACGAGCGCGTACGAGACGGTGGCGCGGGCGTCGCGCACCCAGGGCAGCAGCGGCGCCGAGCGGCTGACCCGCACGTCCTCCACGCTCAGCCCCGCCGTGACGGGCCCCGGCACCCGGAAGTACAGCCGGGCACCCACCGAGCGCTTCACCCCGACCTGGACCTTGCCCTCCTGCTGTACGCCCTCCACGGCGGTGCCGAGGGCGACGATCCCGCCGACGTGGTCACCGGGCGTCGCGTCCGCCGGGACCTTCACGGTGAACGGGATGTCCTTGCGGCCCTTGGCGGGCACGGTGACGGTGCTCGCGGTCTCCGGTGCCAGCGTGACCCACGCGCCGACGTCCTTCGGCTTCGTCTCGACCGGCAGCAGCGCGAAGGCGCCGCCCGCCGGGGTGTTCACGGCGTCGGTGGCGAAGACCTGGAACGTCAGCTCCTTGTCGGAGGAGTTCACGATCGTCACGCTGTCGCCGAGCGTGCTCCCGGCCGCGCCCTGATGGAAGAAGTACGCGCGGTCGGTCATCGCCGCCCCGGCCGCCGGCGTCGGGAAGACCCCCCACGTGCCGTTGTCCGCGGCGCTCGCCACGGTGGGCGGCAGCAGGCCCGCGCCGCCGGACAGCAGGCCGAGGAGCAGACCGTACAGGAGGGTGCGGATACGGCTACGAATGCGGGTGCGGGCGCGGGTGCGCATGGGCGGTCTCGTCTCCGGTGGGCGCGGAAAGGGGAAAGGGGTGGTGCGGCGCCGGAGCGCCGCACCACCCTGGGGCCGAGCGGCCGGACGGGTCAGGCGATCGAGAAGGTCACGACCGTCTGGTAGGTGTCCGCGAACATGAAGGGCGGGAGCTGGATCATCCCGGCGCCGCCGACGGCGAACTCACCGCCGGTCAGCTCGTCCCCGCCGGCGGCCTGGGAGGCCACCTTCATCGGGACGTCGGAGATCGCGCCGGGCGTGCCCGCGGTGCACGTGCTCGGGCTGTCCGGGTTGGTCACGGTGCAGGACGGCTGGATGCCGATCTGCGCCTTCGCCATCGAGTGGCCGGTGGTCTGGTTCAGGAACGGCGTACGCGTCGCCGTCACGTCCCAGCCGAGCGAGCCGCCGCGGAAGTCCTGGACGGTCGCCGCGTTGAAGACGCCGACCACCGACTGGGCCTTTCCGTTGATGGTGACCGCGCCGAAGCTGACGGCCGGCTGGCCGTCCTTCGGGCCGAGGGCCAGCGGCCCCGGCAGGACCTCGACGTCGACCGGGTTCTTCACACCGGCCTGCTCCTCCAGGAACACGAAGGCCTTGTACGGGGTGATCGAACCGTCGATCCTGATCGCGTCGGCCTTCTTGGTGACCGTGATGTTGCAGGTGGCCGCGCCGGACGCGTCGGCCGTGCCCGCGCCGGTGTCACCGGTCACCGCACCCGCGAGCAGGGCGGAGCAGGTGACGGCGCCGGCCGGGAAGTTGGCGCCGGTCACGGTGACGGCGGTGCCCGCCGGGCCGCTGTTGGGCGTCAGCTTCGTGGTGACCGGGTCCTTGGGCAGGGCCTCGACCGCGACCGAGCCGAGCGAGGCACTCGGGCGCGGCGCCGGGGTACAGGTGGTGGTGAACACCGAACCGGAGAGGTCCGCGTCGGTCACCGCCAGGTCGAGGGCGACCTGGACCGTGGTTCCCTCGGTGCCGTCCGGAATCCGGATCGTTCCGGAGAACGCCTTGGGGTCGAGCGGCTGCCCGGCCACGACGCTGACGGTCTCCGGCGGGCTGGTCACCACCTGGGTGGTGGTACCGACCTTGAGGGTGATCTTGGAGGTGTTCACCGTGGTGACGGAGAACCCGGGGATCAGCGGGCTCGCGCCCGGGTCGATCGTGATCGGGACGACGTCGCCGGCCTTGGCGCCGTCGGGCAGGGTGACCGTCCAGTTCTGGTTGCCCGAGCCGTCCGGCTGCGGCGCCGGGGCGTCGCAGTTCTCGAAGACAGCCGTGGTCTTGGTCGCGGCCTGCGCGGATCCCGTCAGGGCCACCACGCCGCCCGTCAGGGCCAGAGACAGGGCTCCCGCCCCGGCCAGCACTCTTCGTCTGAGCGTTCTCGTACTCACTGGGTCGCGACTCCTTCGTCATGACGAACCCCTCCCCCCACCCGCTGTGTGGGGGAGGCCGAGCCGGTGCGGTGGCCGATATTGACGCGTCGCCGTGATGAGAAGTCAATGACTTGCTTTCGCCCGAAGCACACAGAAATTGATGGGCCATCAGGGGGAGTCTGATGGCCCATCGGATACCGACCGGTCGGGGCGGGCCGGGCGCGGTTCGGACTAGCGCGCGGTGGGGGTGTGGAGCAGCAGGTTCGGGGTGCCGGCCGGGAGCTGCGCGATCCGGTCGGGTACGGCGCTGTGCAGCAGTTCCTGGGACACCCGCGCCGGGGTGCGTGCCGTACCGCGGGCCAGGATGAGTGCGGCGACCCCGGCCACGTGCGGGGCGGCCATCGAGGTGCCGGAGGCGCGGGCCGTGGCGGTGGCGGAGTCCTTCCAGGCCGAGGTGATGCCCACGCCCGGAGCCGAGAGGTCCACGCAGCGGCCGTGGTCGGAGAACGGCGCCCGCCGGTCCTGGGCGTCGGTCGCGCCGACCGTGATGGCCTGGGGCACGGCGGCCGGGGATCCGCCGCAGGCGTCCCTGCCGTCGTTGCCGGCGGCCGCGGTGACGGTGATCCCGGAGGCCACGGCCCGGATCACGGCCGTGTCGAGGGCGCGGCTGCGGGTGCCGCCGATGCTCAAGTTGGCCACGGCCGGGGTGGCCGGGGCCTTGGCGGCGTCCTTCACCACCCAGTCGAGACCCTTGAGGATCGCCGACAGGCGAGCGTCACCACGGCAGTCGGCCACCTTCACCCCGACCAGCGAGACCCCCTTGGCCACCCCGTACGTCGCCCCGCCCACGGTCGCCGCGACGTGCGTGCCGTGGCCGCTGCAGTCGCGGGAGCTGCCGAGGAACACCGCGTTGTAGCCCGTGCGGGCCCGGCCGCCGAATTCCAGGTGGCCGGTGTTGATGCCGGTGTCGACGACGTAGACGGTGACGCCCTCGGCCCTGCCGGGGTACGTGTACGAGCCGTCGAGCGGGAGTTCGCGCTGGTCGATCCGGTCCAGGGACCAGGGGGCGGGAGCCTGCCGCAGCACTTGCGGTTCGGGGGCTCCGGGAGCTCCGGGGGTGTCAGGGGTGTCGGTGGCGTCGGTGGTGTGGAACCTCGCGTCCGGTTCCACGGAGGCCACCCGGGGGTCGGCGGCCAGGGCGGCGGCCCGGCCGGCCGTCGTGCGGACGGCGAAGCCGTTCAGGGCGGCGTCGTAGACGGCTCCGACCTCGTCGCCCGCGTCCGCGGCCTCGGCGGCCAGGACGCGGGTCGGCGCGCGCGAGGTGGTGTCCTTGAGAACGACGACGTAGGAGGCGGTGGCGGAGCGGAGAGCCGCAGGGGCGCCCGTGACGGGAGCGGTGGCGGTGGTGGCCGCCGCGAGAAGGGCGGCGGCGGGGAGCAGTGCGGCGAATGCGGTCATGCGGCCGATGCTCTGCGAGCGGTGGCGCGGGCGCGCGGAGGGTGCGCCGAGCGGGCGCACGACACGCCGACCCGCGGGTGGATCCCGGCCCGCGCCGGGACGGCACGCCCGGACCCGGCACGCCCGGGTCCGGCACGCCCGGACCCGGACGGTCGCTCCGTCAGGCCGCCCGCCAGACCGTCATGTCCGCCCTCAGGGAGCTCGGGAGGCCCAGGTCCGCCGTCCACGGAGTCGACTTGAGCGTGAGCACGAGCAGCGCGATGTCCCCCGTCGCGCGGTGCTTGACGCAGAACTCGCTCCCGGCCGCTGCCGAGCCCAGGTCCTGGCTCCGTGTGGCCGTTCTCCCCTCCACGGCGGTCCGGCAGGAGTCGAGGGAGCCGTGCGGCTTGCCCGTCAGCTGGGCGATCACACTGGTGTCGCTCTCCAGCGCACAGCCCACGTCCTCGCAGTTCAGGCGGAGGTCCCCGGAGCGAGTGGCGAGCTGGACCGGTTCCTTGAGGGCGATCGAGTTCTCCTCGTCCAGGACCAGCGAGGGGTAGGGCACGGCCTTCGGGGGCGAGCTCGGGGACGGGCTCGCCGGCGGACTCGGGTTGGGGCTCGGGTTCGCGTTCGCTTTCGAGTCCGGCGAGGATCCGGTGCTCTTCCGGGTCGGGTCGCCGCTCGCCGGGCGGGTCGGCCCCGTCGGTGTCTTCTCGGTGGCCGGGGACTTCGCCCGGTCGCGCAGGCCGTCCATCGCCTTGTCCGCGACCGACCAGAGCCCGCCCAGCATCAGTGCGAGGGTAGCCACCGACGCCGCGGCGATCAGCGCGTTGCGCCACCGGCGCTTGCGCCGTTGCCCCGGTTCTTCCGGAGCCGACGGCTCCGGAGGCTGCCACACCTGGTGCAGCGTGTACGGCTGGGCCGCCGGCGCGAGGGGCGAGGCGGCGGGGGCCGGGCCCGGCTCCGGGGCCGGCTCCGGTACGGGTACGGGTACGGGTTCCGGGACCGTCAGCTCCGGTCCGGTCACCTCGCGCCAGAGCGCCGGGCCGCCGTCCTCGTCGGCGTCCTCGCCCAGTTGCTTCCGGCACCACGCCACGATCTCCGCGGGGGTGGTCCGCTCCTGCGGATCGATGGCCAGGCACCGGGCGATCAGCGGACGCAGCTCCTGCGGGATCCGGGAGAGGTCGGGCGCGGAGTGCACGATCCGGTACAGCACCGTCGCGGAGGGGCCGGTGCCGTACAGCGGCTCGCCCAGCGCGGCGAACGCCGCGGTCTGGCCCAGCGCGAAGACGTCGGCGGCTGCCGTGACCTCACCCGCCGACGCCTGCTCGGGGGACATGTACTGGGGCGTGCCGATGGTGGCGCCCGTGGCGGTGTGCGTGGTGGCGTCGGCGGACAGCGAGATGCCGAAGTCGATGACACGGGGCCCGTCGGCGGCCAGCAGCACGTTCGACGGCTTCAGGTCGCGGTGCACGATGCCCGCGCCGTGGATGGCCTGCAGGGCCTCGGCCACACCCGCCATCAGCCACAGCACGGCGGGCACCGGCAGCGGTCCGCGCCGGTTCACGGCCTGCGACAGCGAGGGCCCGGGCACGTAGAGGGTGGCCAGCCAGGGCGGCGTTCCGTCCGCGTCGGCGTCGATCAGCTCGGCGGTGTAGGCGCCGCGGACCCGCCGGGCGGCCTCCACCTCGCGGCGGAACCGCCGCCGGAACGTGGCGTCCTCGGCGAGTTCCGGACGTACCACCTTGATCGCCACCGGGCGGCCGCCCCGGGTGTGCGACAGGTAGACCCGGCCCATGCCGCCCGCGCCGAGCCGGGCCGCGATGCGGTATCCGGCCACGGTGGACGGATCGTCCGCCCGTAGCGGCTCGAACACCTCGGTCGCGCTGTTCATCGGCCTCCCCCGATCCCCTGGCCGCCCGACGGGCCGACCAGCGAACACCCTAAGCGCCGGGCAAGGGCCGGAGGTTGCCGGGGAGGCGGTGCGCGGAGGGGTGTGCGGGGCGGGTGCGCGGGCGGGTGTGCGAGGCGGTGTGCGGGTGGTGCGCGGCCCCCGGGCCCCGGCGCTACGGGGCGAGGGGCCAGCCGCGCATCGAGAAGACGCCCTCGTCGCGGGCGCCGGCGGCCCCGTACGTGGCAAGGGCGGCCTCATTGTCGGTGTCCACCCCCACCCACATGCCGTAGCAGCCGCGTGCCCGGGCCTCCTCGGCGAGCGCCAGGGTCAGGTCGCGGCCGATGCCGCGACGGCGGTACCCCTCGTCCACGGAGAGCTCGTACAAGCACATCTCGGTGCCCTTGTCGGGGTGGCTCATCTCGATGCCGGAGACCATGCCGGCGGGCACGCCGTCGACGTAGGCGATGAGCATCACGTGCCCCGGGGCGGCGAGGAAGCGCTCGGACCACTCCGTGCGGGCAGGCCCGTCGAAGAGGGACTCGGCGGCTGTGAGCTCGGCGGAGGTGAGGGCCCGGCGGATGTCCATGGCGGCCACGATAGTGCGCACATGACGGATGGTCAGCCGATGGACGGCACGGCGTGGCGGCCGCGGCACACGCCCGTGCCCCGGGTGGCCCGTAGCCTGTCCGGGTCGTCGAGACCCGAGGGGGAGCATCGTGAGGAACGCCGTGGTCACGCCGGAGGGCGACCGGATCCGCTGGGTCGAACTGGCGGGGGAGGAGCCGGCGCGCGTGTACGTGCACGGGCTCGGGGCCACCTCGCCCGCCTACTTCGCGGCGAGTGCCACCCATCCGCTGCTGGCGGGGCGGCGTTCGCTGCTGGTCGACCTGCTCGGCCACGGGCACAGCGACCGGCCCGAGGGATTCGGCTACACCCTCGAAGCGCATGCCGACGCGCTGGCGGCCGCCCTCACCGAGGCCGGTGCGGAGGGGGCCGAGCTGATCGCCCACAGCATGGGCGGGGCCGTGGCCATCGTGCTCGCGGACCGGCACCCCCACCTGGTGTCCCGGCTGGTGCTCGTCGACGCCAACCTGGATCCGCAGCGGCCGGTGCCCGTCGCGCCGGGGAGCAGCGGGATCGCCTCCTACACGGAGGAGGAGTTCCTGGCCGGGGGCTGGGCCGAGGTGCGGGACCGGGTCGGCGCGCACTGGTGGTCCACGATGCGGCTGGCCGGCCGGACCGCCCTGTACCGCACGGCCGTCCACCTGGCCGCCGGTACCACGCCCACCATGCGTGAGCTGCTGCTGGAGTCGAAGATCCCGCGCACCTACCTGCTGCCCGAGGCGGACGGTCCGCTCCCGGGCGCCGATGCCCTGGAGGCCTCGGGCGTGGCCGTGGTGCCGGTCCCCGACTGCGGGCACAACATCATGCTCGACAACCCGGACGGCTTCGCCCGGGCCACGGCGGAGGCGCTGGCGCGCGACTGAGCCCCCCGCGCCCGGGCAGCACGTGCCATCCGCGCCGCCCGGGCGCGCACAGTAACCGCGGGGTGCCCGGGGGAGTTGCCGGAAGTGATCCGTCCGCCCCCGGCCCGAGGAATTCCATGCGCTTTCGCCTCCTTCGCCGCTTTTGCCTCCTTCGCCGCCGTCTCGTCCCCGCTCTCGCCACCGCCACCGCCGGTGCGGTGCTCGCCCTCGCCCCGGCGGCCTGGGCCGTCGCACCGCAGGTCCCGGCCGACAAGCCGCAGGTGCTCAGCCGCTGGACGCAGACCAGCGCCGCCAGCTACCAGGCATGGGCCGAGGCGCGCGAACACCGCGCCGCCTGGGTCGCGTACGGCTTCGACTGGTCGACGGACCAGTGCACCTCGTCCCCCGACAACCCCTTCGGCTTCCCCTTCGCGGACGCCTGCGCGCGCCACGACTTCGGCTACCGCAACCACCGCGCGGCAGGGCTGTTCCCGGCCGCCAAGGCCAGGCTGGACCTGGCGTTCCACGCGGACCTGAAGCGGGTCTGCGCGCAGTACTCGGGCTCCCGCAGGAGCTCCTGCGACGGCACCGCGTGGACCTACTACCAGGCGGTCAGGCTTTTCGGCATCTCCTGAGGCCGACGGCCTCCGCTCAGCAGCACAGGACCGGGACGTGCTGGACCAGGTTGTTGCCGAAACCGCCCCGGTTCCAAGGCTGTTCGAGGGGCTGCGTGCCGCCCTCGGTGTCCGTCGCGCGGACGGTGAGCGTGTGGTGCCCCGGCGTCGCCGTCCAGACGCAGGACCAGGCCTGCCACGCCCACGGGTGCCGCCCCGGCGCCGTGACCTCGGCCCGGGCCCAGGAGCGGCCCCCGTCGGCGCTCACCTCCACCCGGTCGACGGCCCCGTGCCCGGACCAGGCCCGCCCCTCCAGCGGTACCGGGCCGGGCCGCACCACACGGGTGCGTGACATGAAGTCGGGGAATCCCGGCGGGACCATCAGGGCGCGCGGCGCGATGAGGGTGACCGGCTCGCCGGGGTCGTCCGGACCGTCGGCGGCCGACCGGTAGCGGTAGGCCACGACCTGCTGGAATCCGGTGAACGGCGCGTCGACGAGGGTGATCTCGCGCAGCCATTTGACGTGCGCCATGCCGTACCAGCCGGGCACGACCAGCCGCAGCGGACACCCGTGCTGCGGGGGCAGGGGCAGGCCGTTCATGGCGTAGGCGATCAGCACCTCGGGGTCGTCCCCGGTGGCGGTCGCCACGGGCAGGCTGCGCCGGTAGTCCTGCTCGACGCCGCGTTCGATCCCGTGGTCGGCGCCGGTGAACACGGCCTCGACGGCGTCCGCCCGCACCCCGGCCTCGGCGAGCACCAGACGCAGCGGTACGCCCGTCCACTCGGCGGTGCCGACCGCCTCGACCAGCCACGGCTGGCTGACCGGACGGGGTGTCAGGCGGGCCCGGCCGTTGCCCGCGCACTCCATGGTGACGCGGTGGGTGACCGCCGGGAAGGCGCGCAGGTCGGCGAGGCCCAGGGCCAGCGGGGTACGGACCCGGCCGCCGACGCCGAGGGACCATCCGGCCGGGTCTGCGGCAGGTATGTCGTAGTGGACCAGGACGTAGTGCAGCCCGGGCGGTGTGACCTCGTAGCGCAGCGCCTCCAGCGGGAGCCCGTGGTTGCGGGCCGCGAGCGCCAGCTCCTGCGGGTCGATGCCCTCGCCGGGTGACGCGATGCGGCCCGGAGCGCTGACATCCTGCGCCGACGGCTGCTCCATCCCCTCATGGTCGCGCGTGCCGTGGGCGCCGGCCACCGCTGCCGCCACCGCTGCAGCGACCGGTCCGGTCTACGAGGGCAGCAGGTGGCGGGTGAACCAGTCGCGGGCCAGGCCGGCCACCTCGTCCAGGGCTCCCGGCTCCTCGAAGAGGTGGGTGGCCCCCGGGACGACCTCCAGCCGGTTCTCGCAGCGCAGCTCGCGCTGGGCCCGGCGGTTGAGGTCGAGCACCGTCGAATCCCGGCCACCCACGATCAGCAGCGTGGGGGCCCGTACAGCGGCGAGCCGGGCGCCGGCCAGGTCCGGCCGGCCGCCGCGGGACACCACGGCGCCGATGTCGGCGCCCGCCTCACCGGCCGCCCACAGCGCGGCCGCGGCCCCGGTGCTCGCCCCGAACCAGCCCGTCGGGAGGGCCTCGCGGCGGCGCAGCCAGGCGGTGGCGTCCGCGAGCCGCCGAGCCAGGGGCCCGATGTCGAAGACGTTGGCCCGGTCGGCCTCCTCGTCGGGCGTGAGCAGGTCGAAGAGCAGGGTGGCGAGGCCGGCCCGGTTGAGGTCCGCCGCCACCGACCGGTTGCGCGGGCTGCGGCGGCTGCTGCCGGAGCCGTGCGCGAAGACCACGACCGCCCCGGCGCCCTCCGGGAGGGCGAGGTCGCCGGCCAGGACGAGGCGGCCGTCGTCGACCTCGACCTCGACCTCGACTGCGGCGGTCGGGCCGGGCGGGCGGGTGCCGGGCCCGGCCGCGGCCCGCGCGAGCAGGAGGACGACCTCCTCGTCGGGGGTCTGGGAGAAGTCCTGGTACCACTCGCCGACGGCGCGGAAGGCGTGCGGCGTGGCGAGGCACACCACCTCGTCGGCCGCGGCGCCCAGCCGGGCGACCGCGTCGGGCGGGGCGACCGGAACGGCCAGCACCACCCGCGCCGCGCCCTGCGCCCGTACGACCTCGCACGCGGCGGCGGCCGTGGCCCCGGTCGCGATCCCGTCGTCCACGACGATCACGGTCCGGCCGTCCAGGGGCACCCGGGGCCGCTCCCCGCGGAACCTCGTGGCCTGCCGGGCGAGCTCCGCCTCCTCGGCGTGCTCCACCGCCGCGATGTCCTGCGGTCCCAGGCGGCTGCCGAGGACGATGTCTTCGCTGATGACACGTACGCCGCCCTCGCCGATGGCGCCGAAGCCCAGTTCGCGGTGGTGGGGGACGCCGAGCTTGCGCACCACGATCACGTCGAGCGGGGCGCCGAGGGCGCGGGCCACCTGGAAGGCGACGGGGACTCCGCCGCGGGGCAGACCCAGTACGACCGGGTCCTTCCCCCGCAGGTGCCGGAGCGCTTCGGCGAGCCGCTCACCGGCGTCCGCGCGATGGGTGAACAGCACGATGGCTCACCCCCTAGCCAGGGGAGACGGAAACCACGTACCCATCTCCTTCGACGCAACCGCATCCCCGGCCTCCCCGCAAGTCGGTACGGGCCCCCGCGACCGCGTGGGCCGCGCCGCCCCCCGGCCCGCCCGCGCGAGGACGTCGCGAGGACTTCGGGCGGACTTCGGCCGGACTTCGGCTGGACTTCGGGCGGACGAACTCGCCGCGGAGCGGTGCGAGATGGACGGCTGTGGCGCCCAGCCCACCCCCGTGGGACTCGGCGCTTTTGAACTGTACAGGTCGGTTCATATGAACTCAACCGGCCAGTTCAGGGGCTGCTAGGCTGGCGTCCGAGACGAGCGGAGCGGTGATGAGAGAGACCCCACGGGTGCCGACGGGCGACCGGGCCGCCCGTAAGCGGCTGGCGATCGTCAGGGCCGCGCGCACCGCCTTCGTACGGGACGGCTTCAAGGTCGGCATGGACACCATCGCCGCGGAGGCCGGGGTCTCCAAGGTGACCGTCTACAACCACTTCGGCAACAAGGACGCGCTCTTCCTGGCCGTCGTCGGGGACGCGCTCGAAGAGGCCCTGGGCGCGGCCATCGAAGGAACCGCCGCCCGCCTGGAGGAGACCGACGACCTCCGCACCGCGCTGGTGTGGACCGCCGAGGCCTGGGTGAAGGGCATGATCCAGCCAGACGTGCTGGCGCTGCGCCACCTGGTGGTCAACGAGACCCACCGCTTCCCCGAACTGGGCCTGGCCTGGAAGCAGTCCGGCCCCGACCGGGCCCGTCCGGCCCTGCTCGACACCTTCGCCCGGCTCATCGCGGACGGCCGCCTCGACATGCCGGACGTCGAGGTCGCCATCATCCAGTTCTACTCGCTGGTGCTCTACCCGCACCTGATCCACAGCGCCTACGGGGTCGCTCTGCCCCGGGAGACCACCACGGCCCTGAGCGAGACCGGCGTGGACATGTTCCTGGCGTACTACAAGTACCGCGGCCCGTCCGCGTAGTCGGCCCGCGCGAAAGCCCTCCCCGAGGGCCGCAATCCGAATCAGCGCGCCCTGCGGAACAGGTACACGCCGACGATCTTCCCCTTGACGGTCACCCGCTCTCCCGACAAGAGCCCGCCGGGTCGGGACTCCTCGCTGAGGTGCACGTGGACGTACTGGGCGGTGTGCAGGGACCAGCCCTCATCCTCGATCCGCGACAGCAGGTCACTCCGCGGCGATGCCCTTCCCGGCCTTGACCGGGCGACCCCGCCCCTCGTGGGAGCCGGCCCACGGAGGTCCACCGCGGCGAGCCCGTAGACCGACCAGCCGCTGGTACCGCGCTGCTCGACCTCGGCTTCGAACCAGCCGTCGCCCCGTCCGAACGCATCTGCCGCCGCCACGATCGCACTCTCCGCGGCCTCGACCACGGCCTCGCGCCGCTGAACGTCTTCGGCATCCCGGGCCTCGTTCTTGGCGGTCAGTTCGCCCTGCCTGCTCTGCCACCGCTCTTGCATGCCCATGTGGTTCCCCCGGCCTCCGGCGTGTACGTGCACCGATGATGCAGGTCGGCTCCCCACCGGCACCGCGGAACGGCGAACGCCGAACAGGGGCCTGCCCTGTCGGGGTGTCAGGGTTTGAACCCACGACCTCTTCGTCCCGAAGCGGCTCGGGCAAGTGGTGGAGCCGCGCGGCCTTCCGGCCCTTATCGCGCGGCTACCGAGACCTCGGTAAGGTGCGCTGACCTGCACGAAAGCCCTCCGCGGAGGGAGGGCTTCGGGCGGTGCAAGCGTGGTGCCCCCGGCAGGACTCGAACCTGCGGCCAAGTGCTTAGAAGGCACCTGCTCTATCCACTGAGCTACGGGGGCCGGAAGGCGGCCTTGGTGGGCCTGGAGCCTCCGGTGGGGGTGGGGCTGAGGTCCGTGCCGGGTCAAGGATAGGGCTCCGGTTGCCTTGTCCCGGTTGCTTCACTCGCGGGCCACGATGTGGAGGTTCGGTGAAGCGGTCCCGATAATCGCAGGCAGGTGCGATTCTCGCATCGCTTTTGCGCCGCGTCGCCCCTGGTGTTGTGCACTCGTTATGCCTGCGCCCCACTCGTCCGTCGTGCCCAGAATGTCCCACTGGAGTCGCGGTCGGCGCGCAGGGGGCGTATAAGCTTCAAAAATGGTCCTAAATTGGGCATTCTTCGCATGTGGTGACCTTGGATGTTCGGCCTCAGCTGCTCGATGCCCTGTCCGCCCTGCGCGACCGGGTCGCGTCCGTGCGTCTGCCGCTGCCCCTGCCCGGCGCTCCGCGCGCCCGCCAGACCAGAGCCGAGCTGCTCGCGCAGCTCGACGACTACCTCGTACCCCGGCTGAAGGCGCCCGAGGCGCCGATGCTCGCCGTCGTCGGCGGGTCCACCGGGGCCGGTAAGTCCACCCTCGTCAACTCCCTCGTCGGCCGGCAGGTCAGCGAAGCCGGGGTGTTGCGCCCGACGACGCGTACACCGGTGCTCGTCTGCCATCCGGACGACCACCACTGGTTCGCCGGCATGCGCGTACTGCCCGACCTGATGCGGGTCTGGGTGCCGCACGAGGAGGAGGAGACGCCCCCTGCCGCCCGATCCCGGGCCCGCGACCGCGGACCGGGCAACACCCACGCGACCCGCGAGATGCGGATCGAGACCGTTTCCAGCCTGCCGCGCGGGCTGGCCATCCTCGACGCCCCCGACATCGACTCCCTGGTGGTCGAGAACCGGACCCTCGCCGCCGAACTCATCTGCGCCGCCGACGTCTGGGTGATGGTCACCACCGCCTCGCGGTACGCCGACGCCGTCCCCTGGCACCTGCTGCGCACCGCCAAGCAGTACAGGGCCACCCTCGTCACCGTCCTCGACCGGGTTCCGCACCAGGTGCTCGCCGAGGTCTCGCGGCAGTACGGGGCCCTGCTCACCAAGGCCGGGCTGGGCGACGTACCGCGGTTCACCGTCCCCGAGCTGCCCGAATCCGCAGGCGGGGGCGGGCTGCTGCCGGCCAGCGCCGTCGCCCCGCTGTACGCCTGGCTCGCCCACCACGCCCAGGACCCCGCCGCCCGGCAGTACGCCGTCGGGCGCACCGCGCTCGGCGCGCTCGACTCCCTGCGGCGCCGGATGCCGGAGCTCGCCTCCGCCGTCGCCGCCCAGCACGCCGCCGCCGTACGGCTGACCTCGGCCGTCGAGGACGCGTACAAACGGGAGGGCAAGCGGGTCCGCAACCGCCTCGACCACGGTGCCGTACTGGCCGGGGACGCGCTGACCCGGTGGCGCGGCTACCCGCTCGACACGAGCGCCGACGAACTGCTGGACTCGCTCGCCGAATCCCTCGCCGCACTCCTCCAGTGCGCCGTCGCCGCCGCCGACGAGCGGATCGCCGAGGCCTGGCGGCGCGAACCGGCCGCCGGCGCGGTCTCGCTGCCCGCGCCCGACCGGGAGGCGGGCGAGCGCATCGGGATGGCCGTACGCCGCTGGCGGCGGGTCCTGGAGGAACTCGCCGAGGAGGAGGTGGGCAAGAGCGACAGGCAGCCCGCACTCGACCCCGACGGCATCGCCGCCCTCCTCGTCGCCGCCCTCCTCGGCGGCAAACGGGCCCGGCCCGCGGGGGAGAAGCTCGCCGAACGGATCGGCGCGCAAGCCGCCCTGCGGCTGCGCGACCGGGGCGGGGAACTGGTCGGCGACCACCTCGACCAGGTGCTGCGCGCCGAACGCGACCGCCGGCTCGCCCCGCTGGAGGCGCTCGAAGTGACCCCGGAACCACAGGCCGAGCTGATCGCCGCGCTGTCCGTACTGCAGAAGGAGAGGTGACGCGGTGACTGCTCTGACCGACCGCACCGACGACCGTTGGGACGACGGACTCATCGCGCGCTCGCGGCCCCGGGCCGTCGACGGGGACCCGGACGACGAGGAGTACGAGGGCGACGCGGGCCAGGGGGGCGGCGGGAGCGACGAGGGCGACGAGGCCCTCGTACGGGCCGTCTCCGGCGCGGGCAGCGACGGCGGCAAGTCGACCGCACCCCCGCTCAGCCCCGAGGGCCAGGCCCTGCGGCTGCGCCTCGACGCGCTGCGCCAACTGGTCGGCCTGTCCAGGACCAGGCTCGACGGAAAGACCCTCGCCGAGGCCGGGCGGGTCCTGGACGAGGCCGCCGCGCGGCGGGGGCTGTCACCCCAGCACACGGTCGTCGCGATCGCCGGAGCCACCGGAAGCGGCAAGTCCACTCTCTTCAATTCACTCGCCGGTGTGCAGATCTCCGAGATGGGGCTGCGCCGTCCGACCACGGCCGCGCCCATCGCGTGCAGCTGGTCGGACGGAGCCGCCGGACTGCTGGACCGGCTGGAGATCCCGGGACGCCTGCGCCGCAGGCCCCGCGAGACCTCGGAGGCGGAGGCACTGCGCGGGATGGTCCTCGTCGACCTGCCCGACCTGGACTCGGCGGTCGGCGCGCACCGGGACCACGTGGACCGCGTACTGGCCCTGGTCGACGCCGTGGTGTGGGTCGTGGACCCGGAGAAGTACGCGGACGCCGTGCTGCACGAGCGGTACCTGAGGCCGCTCGCCGGGCACGCGGAGGTGACCTTCGTCGTCCTGAACCAGGTGGACCGGCTGCCCGGGGAGGCCGCCGACCTCGTACTGGACGACCTGCGCCGGCTCCTCGACGAGGACGGCATCGCCCTCGGCGAGCACGGCGAGCCCGGCGCCACCGTCCTCGGGCTGTCGGCACTCACCGGGGAGGGCGTCGGGGAACTGCGCGAGCTCCTCGGACAGTTCACCCAGGAGAAGGGCGCCGCCACCCGGCGGATCTCCGCCGACGTCGACCGCGCGGCCCTGCGCCTGCGCCCGCTGTACGTGGCCGACGGGCACCCCGGCCCGGAGATCGGGGAAGCGGCGCGCGCCGAGTTCGAGGACCGCCTCGCCGAGGCGGTCGGGGCGTACGCGGCCGGGCTCGCCGCCGAGCGCGCCTGGCGGCGCAACGCCGGAAAGGCGTGCGGGACGCCCTGGCTGCGGCTGTGGCGCTGGTACGAGGGCCGCCGCGCGCCCCGCACCCTGGCGGGTCTGGCCGCCCTCGCGGCGATCGGCGGGCGCGGCACGGCGGCCCCGGAGGCCCCGGTCGAAGAGGAGGTGACCGCGCGTCAGCGGGTGGAGCAGGCCGTACGGGTGGTCGCCGACGAGGCGGTCGCCGGGCTGCCCGACCCGTGGGCGCAGGCGGTCCGGGAGACCGCGGTGCGCGGCGCCGACCGGCTCCCGGAGGCGCTGGACGAGATCGCGGTGACCCTCGGGGCGGCGGTGGCCGTACCGAGTGCCAAACCGCCGCGGCCCACGTGGTGGCCGGCGGCGGTGCTCGGCCAGGCGGCCATGACCCTGCTGCAGATCTACGGCGGGCTGTGGCTGGTCGGGCAGATCGTCGGGGTTCTGGAACCGAGGCTGATGCCGCCGGTCCTGCTGATGGTGGCGGGCATCATCGGCGGGCCGCTCGTGGAATGGTCCTGCTCGATCGCTGCCCGGGGCCCGGCGCGCCGGTACGGGCAGGACGCGGAGCGCAGGCTGCGGCAGGCGGCGGCCGGGTGCGGGCGGGCGCGGGTGCTGGAACCGGTGGCGGCGGAGCTGCTGCGCTACCGGGAGGTGCGGGAGCAGTACGCCACGGTGGCCGCAGGGGGGAGCAAGTTGTCCACAACCCGGCAGTAATCCACAGGCCGGAGCGGGGACTCGGCGACCTGCCCCAGCATGGTTCGTACCTCGTACGGATGGTCCGTACGGCTGGTTCGTGCGCAACCGTACGGACCGCGACCATGGGGGAGGGCGACCGGGATGTACGACACCCAGGTGACGCTGGTGGGCTGTGTGGCGACGCAGATCGACTACAAGGAGACGGCGAACGGTCCGGCGGCGCGGTTCCGCTTCGCGGTGACGCCGAGGTACTTCGACCGCCGCAAGGACGCCTGGACGGACGGGACCACCAGCTTCTACACCGTGTGGGCGCGACGGGGGCTCGCCGTGAACCTCGCCGGTTCCGTGTCGGTCGGCGAGCCGCTGGTGGTGCACGGGCGGCTGAGGGTGCGGGAGGACCCGCCCGACGGCGAGGGCAACCGGTGGTTCTCCGCGGAGATCGACGCGACGGCCATCGGGCACGACCTGAACCGGGGGACCGCAGCCTTCCGGCGCGTGGTCCGGACGGACACTCCGCTGATGGTCACTCAGAAGGCGGCGGTGGTCTGAGTGTTCGAGGCGGATAGGATTCCCCGGTACTCACGGGCACTTGGGTCTTTGGCCCGAAGGGGAAGACTGTGTCGATTGCCGTTCCCGCATCCTCCGCTCCCGACTCCACGCCTGCGCCTGCGCCTGTTCCTGCGCTCGCTGCTGCTCCGGTGCCTGTTCCATCCCCAGCGCCAGCCCCAGCCCCTGCTCCATCCCCAGCCGCTGCTCCTGCTCCTGATGCGGGTTCGACCGAACCTCCGGCCTCGGTACGGGGCTCCGCGCGCCGGCCGCTGGCGGTGGCCCTGCTGGCCGCGGCCCTCGCCACCGCCCCCGCGGCGGTGGCGGCCGCCGACTCCGGCCCGGTGGCACCCAGGTCCCCCGAGGGCGCGAGCGCCGTGCTGGACGGGCTGAAGACGTTCGGGCACGCGGTCCTGCGGTCCGGGGACGGCTCGGTCCGGCAGATCCCGGCCGGGCTCTACGAGATGCGGGTCGACGGCGGTGGGACGCTCCAGACGTACGGGGTCGGCGTGACCGGCAACGCCCAGCCCCAGGCCCGGTACACCGAGAGCGGCTGGAGCGGCAGCCCGCTCGCCGGGAACAGCGAGGCGGGCCGGATCCGCTGGGTCCTGGAGCACTCCTACCCGCAGCTCAACGACCTGGCCGGCCTCGCCAAGGCGGCCGGGGCCGGGGCCCTCACCGCGCAGAGCGCGGCCGCCGGGACCCAGGTGGCGATCTGGCGGCTGGCGGACGGGGCACAGGTCGAGGCCGCGGACCCGGCGGCCGAGAAGCTGGCCGACTACCTGCAGCGGGCCGCCGGGCAGCTCCCGGAGCCGCCGGCCTCGCTCGGGCTGGACCCGGGCAACGTGTCGGGGGCGGTGGGCACCCGGCTCGGCCCGGTGACCGTGCGGACCGGGGCGCGGAGCGTGTCGGTCGTCCCGGACGCGGCGGCCGTCGCGATGGGGGTGCGGGTGGTGGACGCCGAGGGACAGCCGCTGACCACCGCCGTCAACGGGAGCCGGCTGTACTTCGAGGTGCCCGCGGGCACCCCCGACGGGACGGCCTCGGTCACCGTCCAGGGCGCGACCAGGGTGCCGGTCGGCCGGGTCTTCACCGGCGAGCTGCCGGCCCACGCCCAGATCGTGGCCGGCTCCAGCGAGTCCACCGCCGCCGCGACGGCCACGGCGGTCTGGCCGGAGCCCCCGGTGACGGCGGTGGGCGCCGCCCCGGGCGACGACACGGGGACCGGTTCCGGCTCGGCGGCCGAGGTGCTGGGCGCGCAGTCCGGGGCCGCCCTGACGACCTCCCCGGACGACGAGCGGCTGGCGACCAGCGGCAGCTCGGCGGCCACCCCCGTCATCGCCTCCCTGGCGGTGGGCCTGGTGGTGCTGGGCGGCCTGGTGGTGCTGCTGCTCCGCAAGCGCCCGCTGGACGAGGAGGACGGGGCGTAGGACGCCCTGCCCGACCAGGTCACCCGCCCCCAGGGATGGGCCCGATGGGCCGGGTGGCCGCGCGGGCCGATTCGGATCCGCCGGCCGGGGTAAGGGCAGAAGATGGCTGATCAAGAACTGACGTGGTCCGGCACCTTCGGCCGCTGGGACCGTCGGCTGTTCGACGCGGTGGCCCGGCGGCACTGGCCCGGGGCCGACCGGGTGCTGCCGCGGCTCGGCCGGGCCGCGAACCACGGGGTGCTGTGGGGCGGGGCCGCCGCGGCCATCGCGGTCTTCGGATCGGCCGGTGCCCGCAAGGCCGCCGTACGCGGGGTCGCCTCGCTGGCGCTGGCCTCCGCGACCATCAACACCGTCGGCAAGTGGTCCGTACGCCGGCCGCGGCCGCTGCTGGAAGGCGTGCCCCTGGCACGGCAGCTGGCCACGCAGCCGCAGACCACCTCCTTCCCGTCCGGGCACTCGGCATCGGCCTTCGCCTTCGCCACCGGGGTGGCGCTGGCGGCCCCGGGCTGGGGGGCGGTACTGGCCCCGGTCGCCGCGTCCGTGGCGTTCTCCCGGGTCTACACCGGGGTGCACTACCCCTCCGACGTGCTCGTCGGCGCGTCACTGGGGGTGGCGGCGGGGTTCGTCGTACACCGCCTCGCGCGGGACGCGCAGGAGGCCCGGATCGTGCCCGGCGGCGAGCCTCCGGCCGCCGACGCCCCCGCGCTGCCCGACGGGGCCGGGCTCACCGTGGTGGTCAACACCGCGTCGGGCACCGCCGCGGCCGCGGGCCTCGACGTACTGCGCAGCCGCCTCCCCGAGGCCGAGGTGATCGAGTGCGACGGCCCCGAGCTGCCCGTCACCCTCGCGAAGGCGGCCTCGCGCTCCGCCGTGCTCGGGGTCTGCGGCGGCGACGGCACGATCAACGCGGCCGCCACCGCCGCGCTGCGGGCCGGGGTGCCGCTGGCCGTGTTCCCCGGCGGCACGCTCAACCACTTCGCGATGGACCTCGGCCTCCCCGGAACCGAGGCCACCTGCCGGGCCCTGGCCGACGGGCACGCCGTCCGCGTCGGCGTGGGCCGCTTCTCCCCGGGGCCCGACGGCGAGACCGGCTACTTCCTGAACAACTTCAGCATCGGCGCCTATCCGGAGCTCCTGGGCCACCGGCTGCGCTGGGGCCCGCGCATCGGCGGCGGCCCGGCCGCGCTGCTGGCGGCCTGGAAGGTGCTGCGTTCCCAGCGGCCCGTGCGGCTGCGGCTGGCCGGGCGGCCCCGCAGCGCATGGCTGCTCTTCGCGGGCAACGGCACCTACCACGGCACCGGTCCCACCCCCCGCCGCCGCGACAGCCTCGGCGAGGGCCTCCTCGACCTGCGGCTGGTCCACGGCGGCGGCCGGCCCGGCCCCCGGCTCCTGGCCGCCGCCTTCACGGGCCCGCTGAGCCGGTCCCCGGTCCACGTGGCCACCCGCCTGCGCAGCCTGCGCATCGCGGACATCCCGGCGGGCACCCCGCTCGCGTACGACGGCGAGTACGCCGAGGCCCCGGCCGCCCTCGTCCTCGAAGGAGTCCCCGACGCCCTGACCGTCTACCGCCCCCGCTGAGCGGGGGCGCCCCCGGCCCCCCGGCCCCCCGGCCCGGTGGCTCAGCCGGCCAGGAGCCGACCGGCTCCGGAGTTCGCCGTGACGTAGCGGGCCCGCCGCTTCTCCACCCTCCGAAACCGCCGGCGGAGGCCCGCGCCCCCGCGTTCCCCGCCATCCCGCCCGCCCCACCCCGCCGCCCGGCACCTTCCAGGTCAGGGGCGCCCGGCCTACCCATTCGCCCGAGGGTATGGACGTACGGCAAGATGGGGTGTATCTGCCCACCATCGATCTGCCGGACGGTTTCTCTTGGCTGAGTTCATTTACACCATGCGCAAGACGCGCAAGGCACACGGCGACAAGGTCATCCTTGACGACGTCTTCCTGAACTTCCTGCCCGGCGCGAAGATCGGTGTGGTCGGTCCGAACGGTGCCGGTAAGTCCACCGTTCTGAAGATCATGGCGGGCATCGAGCAGCCGTCGAACGGCGACGCCTACCTCTCGCCCGGCTACTCCGTCGGCATCCTCATGCAGGAGCCGAAGCTCGACGAGTCCAAGACCGTCCTGGAGAACGTCGAGGACGGCGTCGGCCCGATCAAGCAGAAGCTCAACCGGTTCAACGCGATCGCCGAGGAAATGGCGACGAACTACACCGACGAGCTGATGGAGGAGATGGGCAAGCTCCAGGACGACCTGGACCACGCCAACGCGTGGGACCTGGACGCCCAGCTGGAGCAGGCCATGGACGCCCTGGGCTGCCCGCCCGGCGACTGGCCCGTCACCAACCTCTCCGGTGGTGAGAAGCGCCGCGTGGCCCTCTGCAAGCTGCTGCTGGAGGCCCCCGACCTGCTGCTCCTCGACGAGCCCACCAACCACCTCGACGCCGAGTCCGTGAACTGGCTGGAGCAGCACCTGGCCCAGTACAAGGGCGCCGTCGTGGCCGTCACCCACGACCGCTACTTCCTCGACAACGTCGCCGAGTGGATCCTCGAACTCGACCGCGGCCGCGCGCACCCCTACGAGGGCAACTACTCCACCTACCTGGAGAAGAAGGCCGAGCGCCTCAAGGTCGAGGGCAAGAAGGACGAGAAGCGCGCCAAGCGCCTCAAGGAAGAGCTGGAGTGGGTCCGCTCCAACGCCAAGGGCCGCCAGGCCAAGTCCAAGGCCCGCCTCGCCCGTTACGAGGAGATGGCGGCCGAGGCCGACAAGATGCGCAAGCTGGACTTCGAGGAGATCCAGATCCCGCCGGGCCCGCGTCTGGGTTCGATCGTGGTCGAGGTCAACAACCTCTCCAAGGCGTTCGGTGACAAGGTCCTCATCGACGACCTGTCCTTCACGCTGCCGCGCAACGGCATCGTCGGCATCATCGGCCCGAACGGCGCCGGCAAGACCACGCTCTTCAAGATGATCCAGGGCCTGGAGAAGCCGGACTCCGGCGAGATCAAGGTCGGCGAGACCGTCAAGATCTCGTACGTCGACCAGGGCCGCGCCAACATCGACCCCAAGAAGACCCTCTGGGCGGTCGTGTCCGACGAGCTGGACTACATCAACGTCGGCAACGTCGAGATGCCGTCCCGCGCGTACGTCAGCGCCTTCGGCTTCAAGGGCCCGGATCAGCAGAAGCCGGCCGGTGTGCTCTCCGGTGGTGAGCGCAACCGCCTGAACCTCGCGCTCACCCTCAAGCAGGGCGGCAACCTGCTGCTCCTCGACGAGCCCACCAACGACCTCGACGTCGAGACCCTGGGTTCGCTGGAGAACGCGCTGCTGGAGTTCCCCGGTGCGGCCGTGGTCGTCTCCCACGACCGCTGGTTCCTGGACCGGGTCGCCACGCACATCCTCGCCTACGAGGGTGACTCGAAGTGGTTCTGGTTCGAGGGCAACTTCGAGTCCTACGAGAAGAACAAGATCGAGCGGCTCGGCCCGGATGCGACCCGTCCGCACCGCGCCACCTACAAGAAGCTGACGCGAGGCTGAGGTCGCAGTCATGGCCAGACACCACTACCGGTGCCCCCTGCGCTGGGCGGACATGGATGCCTTCGGGCACGTCAACAACGTCGTCTTCCTCCGCTACCTGGAGGAGGCGCGGATCGACTTCATGTTCCGCCTCGCGCCGGGGGAGGGCAGTGAGTCCTTCACGGGCGGCTCCGTCGTGGCCCGTCACGAGATCGACTACAAACTGCCCCTCGTGCACCGCCACGAGCCGGTCCTCATCGAGTCCTGGGTGACCCGGATAGGCGCCGCGTCCCTGACCATCCGCTACGAGGTCAAGGACGAGGCGACCGAGGACAGGCCCGAGACGGTCTACGTGCGCGCGGAGACCGTGGTCGTGCCCTACAACCTCGCCGCCGGGCGGCCCCGCCGCATCACGGCCGAGGAGAGGCACTTCCTGGAGGAGTACCTCGACGAGCCGCGTTCCGAGGCCATCGCGGCATGAACGAGCAGCTGCGCTTCGCCGACGCCGGGGAGGCGGCGGACCTCGCCGCCTTCCTCGGCCGGCTGGTGCACTACGACCGCGCCGCCGCCGTACGCCTCCAGGCGGGCGGCGGCGCGCTCGCCGTCTTCGGACGGCCGCCGTCCTTCGACATCCTGGCCATCCGCACGGTGCGGCTCGCCGCTCCCGTCGCGACGCCGCTGGACCTGACGGTGTCCGCCGGGGAGCTGCTGGAGTCCGTGGACGAGGCCTCGGCCGGGGCCGCCGTGCCCGGGCCGGTCACCGGACCGCCCTGGGCCGGGGTGCTCCCGCCCCGCGGCGGCTGGCAGCAGGTGCCGGGGCTGCCCGGCCCCGAGGCGATGGGCGCGGCCGTGGCCGCCGCCGTCGCCGAGTTCCGGGCCCGCGACGAGGCCCTGCCCGTGCAGCACCGGACCCGGTCCGAGCGCGACCGCATCGGCCGCGAGATCTGGTCCCGCACGCTGGGCGACACCGAGCTCCCGCTGCGCGCCGTGCACGCCGCACAGTCCCTGGGCTTCCTGCGTCCGGTACGGGCGGTCGTGCCCGCCTCCGCACCTCAGCCCGGCTCCCCCGCCCCCGTGGCGCTGCTCGCCGCCGGGACCTGGCTGCGGCTGCGCACCCCGTACGGTTCCGTGGCCATGCGCCGCCCCGGCGTCACCGGCGGCCTGGGCGCCCTCCAGGTCCGGCCGGTCTGACCCCCGGGTACCGCGCCGGCCCGCGGGGCCGGCTGCGGTTCTAGCCCGCGGTGTTGATCATCGACGCGGCGGCGTACGTCAGGTACTTCCACAGCTGCGCCTCGTGCTCGGGCGCCAGCCCGAGCTCGTCCAGCGCGACCCGCATGTGCCTCAGCCACGCGTCGTGGGCGGCCGCGTCCACCTGGAACGGCGCGTGCCGCATCCGCAGGCGCGGGTGGCCGCGGTGCTGGCTGTAGGTGGTCGGACCGCCCCAGTACTGCATCAGGAACAGCGCGAACCGCTCCTCGGCGGGGCCCAGGTCCTCCTCCGGGTACATCGGGCGCAGCAGCGGGTCCTGCGCGACCCCCTCGTAGAAGCGCCGCACGAGGCGGCGGAAGGTGTCCTCGCCCCCCACCTGCTCGTAGAAGGTCTGCTCCTGAAGCGTGCCCCGCGGAATCTCGTTCACCCGACCATCGTCTCAGACGCCCGGGTCCAGGACGGAGGTCCTAGGACCATCCCCCGAGGGCCCGCGAAAGCCTCCGGGCCGCTCCCGCGGCCCTCGCGCTCGCACCCGGCGGCCCGGCGCAGGACAGTGGAGGCATGGCCGGACACACCGCGCACACCGAGACACGGGACCTGCGGGAGACCGCGCACGCCGCCCAGGTGCGGGAGCTGACCGCCGCCGGGGTGCTGGAGGACCCACGCTGGCGGGCGGCCTTCGCGGCCGTGCCCCGGCACGTGTTCGTCCCGTACTTCTGGACCGGTCGCGGCGCCGGTCACGAGCGGCTCTGGGCGCAGGACCCCGACCCCGAACGCCGGGCCCGCTGGCTGCGCGGGGTCTACGTCGACACCCCGCTGGCGACCCGGATGCGCGACGGGCAGCAGGTCTCCTCCAGCAGCCAGCCCTCCCTGATGGCGAAGATGCTGGACGCCCTGGACGTGCGCGACGGCGACGACGTCCTGGAGATCGGCGCGGGCACCGGCTACAACGCGGCCCTGCTCTGCCACCGGCTCGGCGAGGAGCACGTCACCACCGTGGACCTGGACGAGGAGATCACCGAGTCCGCCCGGGCGCACCTGGCCGAACTCGGCTACCACCCGGCGGTGGTCACCGGGGACGGGGCGCGCGGCTGCCCCGCCCGGGCCCCGTTCGACCGGATCATGGTGACCTGCACGCTGCCGCTGATCCCGTACACCTGGCTCGGCCAGTGCCGGCCGGGGGCGCGGATCCTGGGGCCGCTGTCCACCGGGCTGATCGCACTGACCGTCCGGGACGCCGGTTTCGCCGAGGGCAACTTCCTCCACACCTCGGCGTACTTCGTCCCGCTGCGCGGGGCCACGGCCGCCCCGCCGCCCGACCCGGCCGCCACGGAGTACGGGCTCCCGTACGAGCTGGTGGAGAACGAGCGCTTCCAGTTCATGCTCGTGCTGACCGCGGGCGTCCTGCACCCCCGCGAGGCCCTGGACCTGTGGCGTCGCGAGGGCCGCCCGGCCCGGGAACGCTTCGGGGTCTCGGTGAGCGCCGAGGGCCAGTGGTCGTGGCTCGACGATCCCCAGGGGCCCTACGTGTGGCCCCTGGGGAAGGGGTGAATCAGCCGCGGCGGATCGTGATCGTCGTCCAGGCGCCCACGTGGACCCGGTCGCCGTCGACGAGGGGGACCGGTACGTAGGGCTGGATCGGCTCCTCGCCGCCGTTGATGGTGGTGCCGTTGGTGGAGTTCTGGTCCACCACCGCCCAGCTGAGGTCGGGCTGCTGGACGAGCACCGCGTGCTGGTGGGAGACGCCCGGGTCCTCCGGGGGCACCGACAGGTCGATGTCGGGGGACTCGCCCGTGGAGGCGCGGCGGCGGCCGATGGTGATCTGGCCGCCGGACAGCGGAAGGTGCTGCTCCGGGGAGTAGGCGGGCAGGTTGAGCCCGGCGGCCTCGGGGCCGCTGCGCTGCATCATCGCCATGAAGTACGAGCGGTCGGGGGCGATCGTCGCGCTCCAGGCGCCACCGCCCTGGGGCGGGAAGGGCTGGTGCTGCGGCGGAGGCTGCTGCTGGTACTGGGGCTGCGGGGGCGGCGGCGGCCCCTGCTGCTGGTACTCCTGCTGGTACTCCCGCTGCTGCTGCGGCGGGGGCTGCTGCTGGTACTGGGGCTGCGGCGCCGGCTGGTACTCCAGCGGCGACTCGTGCGCCGGCGGCGGCAGCAGCCAGTCGTCCTCGCGCTGCAGCGGCTCGGCCGGCCGGTTGACCCGGGACGGCCGCGAGCCCTGGTACTCGAAGTGGTCCTGGGAGTAGCTCCCGGGAGCGGGCACGGGCGGCGGAGGCGTACCGCGACCGCCGGCACCCCCGCCGGCACCGACGCCCGTCGCCTGGGGTCCCGGGTCCTGGGCCGCAGGCGCGTACGAAGTCGGGGTACGGGTGAGGAAGTTGTAGCGGCATTCCTCGCAGAACGGGGCCATGGCCTCGCGCGGGGTCCGGCACTGCGGGCAGAGCTCGGCCTGGGCGGTCGGTTCACCGGCGGTCGGGGGGAAGCCGTAGCCGTAGGAGGGCACCGGGGGCGGTCCCTCCGAGGCAGCCATGCGGTGGCCGCAGACCTCGCACCAGTCGTCGGACGCGGACTGGTGCCCGTTCGGGCAGGTCGGCATGGCGGCGCTTCCCCCTTCTTCTCCCTGCGTCATCACGTCAGGTCTCAGGTCTTCTTCACTCGGACGGTCTGCGTCGAACGCGTGTCAAGAGTCATCTCGTCGGCATCGGCGACCTTCGCTTTCAGCCGCACAGTACCCGCCACCGCGTCCACCACATCCACCACCTTCGACAGGAGTCGTGCCGTGTCGGCGTTTCCTGAGGAACTCGCCAGTTGTACCGCACGCCCCAGCTTGGCCGTGGCACCCCCCACATCGCCCATTTTGCGGGCTTCCAGGCCCTGCTGGATAGCCTCCGCCAGCTCCGCCTGTCCGGTGTAGTGGGCGACCTGCGCGTTGATGGCGGTGGACGCCGCCAGATCGTCCGTCCACACGGCCCGCACCAGGCCCTGGGCCAGGACGGCCGGTTTCCCGTCCGGCCCGCCCGCCGGAACGGGCAGGACCAGCGTGGCGCGGGCGGCGAGCATCTCCTGGCCCACGGTGGCCGTCGGGACGCGGACGCACACGTGGTACTCGCGGGACTCGTCGCCCCACGACCCGGTCGGGTAGTCGCCGGCCCGGGGACCCGCCTCGGTGCGGCGGTCGGTGAGGTCCTGGAGGACGGGGGCCACCTGCTTGACGTACTGGATCTCCACGCCGACCGGGGTCCACAGGCGCAGCGCGACGTCCGCGACCTCCTTGCCCATGACGTTCTCCATCATGCGCGTGAAGTCCTCGGCGAGGTGGGCCGGGTCGGCCACGATGTCGGCGGAGCCGAGCAGCGCGTTCGCGATCCCGGTGACCTCCTTGACGTCCCAGTCGGTGCCCACCCCGCGCGCGTCGCAGGTGAAGCGGCCCGCGCAGGCGTCGAGGGTGGCGCGGAGCACGGCCGGCTCCTCGTGCTCGTTGCGGCCGTCGGTGAGCAGGACGCCGTGCCGGATGGCGGCGGTCGAGCCGCGCAGCAGGCCGTCGGCGAGGCGCAGCCAGGTGCCGATCGCGGTGCCGCCGCCGGAGCTCAGCCCGCGCAGGGCCTCCTTGGCCTGGGCGCGGGTGGTCGCGTCCGCGACCGCGAGGCGCCCCTGGCCGGGGTAGACCTCCTTGGCCACGTGCGTACCGGCGATCACGGCGAAGGCGGTGCCGTCGCGCAGGGTGTCGACGGCGGCCGCCGTGGCCTCACGGGCACCGCGCATCTTCTCCGGCGGGTACTCCATGGATCCCGAGCAGTCGACCATCAGCACCACGGCCGCCGTGCCGTCGGCGACCGGCGCGCGGGTGGCGGCGGCACCGCCGGTGGCGGTGACCGTGACGATGGCGTGGACGTCCCGTCCGCCCTCGGGGAGGAACTCGTTCTGGTACACCTCCACGCTGAAGCGCGGGGCACTCGGCTTGGCGAAATTCGCCATCGATTGGACTCCTAGGGGGCTCGGGCAGGCGGGTCAGACCTGCGGGCGCGCTTCCACTTCCTATTCCGGTCGTGCCGCCGGGCCCGGCTCCGCATCCGGTCCCGGTTCCTGCTCGGGGTGCGTGGCGAACGGCACGACGGCCACGGTGACGTTGTCGTGGCCGCCGCCGTCGAGTGCGTACCCCACCAGTACCTGGGCGCTGTGCAGGGGGCGGGTCGCGGCGTCGGCCGGTACCACCTGGGCCATCTCCCGCGCGGATTCCGCGTAGTTCCACAGTCCGTCGGTGCAGACCACCACCACCCCGGGGTGGTCGGGTTTGAAGGTCGCGGTGTGCGGTTCGAGGTCGTACGCGTCGGCCCCCAGCCAGCCGGTGATGGCGTGCGCGCGGACGTCCGCGTAGGCCTCGGCCTCGCCCATCAGACCGGCGGCGACCATCTGGGCGGCCCAGGAGTCGTCCTCGGTCAGGCGGCGCGGCAGGGCGGCGCGGTCGTCGGGGATCCAGTAGGCGCGGCTGTCGCCCACCCAGCCGATGGTCAGCAGGCCGCCGCCGACGACGGCGCCGACCAGGGTGCAGGCGGGGGCGTTCTGCGCGCCGGGGGTCTCCGGGGCCAGGGCGTTCACCGCTTCGGCGGCGGCCAGGATCGCCTCGTGCATGGCCTCCTGGGGGTGGGCGCCGCGCGGGAGCGCCTCGAGCAGCGTCTCGTTCGCGGCGACGGCCGCGGCGGCCGACGCCTCGTCGGGGCGGCTGGCGGAGGAGACGCCGTCGCAGACGATGGCCACGGTGGCGGCGGAGCCGTCGGGCAGGGCGGTGGCGGACACGGCGAACGAGTCCTCGTTGCGGTGGTGGCGCAGGCCCCGGTCGGTGACGGCGGCGACGCTCCCGAGCTCCTCCTCGATGTGGTCGCGCTCGCGGGGCTGCGCGTGCCCGCAGTGCTCGCAGTACCCGTCGGTGTCGACGCGCCCGGCGCGGCAGGCGACGCAGGTCTTCCCGCCCTCCGGGGCCGCGGGCTGGGGCTGCGGGGCGCCGTACGCCGGTTCCCGGTCGGACTCGGGGCCGTACGGGTTCTCGCCGGCGGGGTGCCCGCTCCCGCCGGGCGCGGTGGCGTCGCCGGGCAGGTCGTACCGGGCCCGCGGGGCGTCCGCGGCGGCGCCGTACGGGTGCTCCGCCGCTCCCCACGGGGTGCCCTCCGGCGGGGTGCCGGTGCCGTACGGGTTGCCGTGGCCGGAGGCGGCGTACGTGGCTCCGGCCGGGCCCTGCCGCGGCTCCGGTTCGGGCTCCGTCTCCGCCGGGCCGGCGGCCCAGGCGGCCGGGTCGTCCACCAGCGTCGGCGCGGCCGAGGCGGCGCTGCCCCAGCCCGGGGCGGGCTCGGCGGCCGCGTGCGGGACACCGGGGGCCGGGCTCGCGTAACCGCCCGCCGGCGCGGCGGACGCGGCGGCGGGCCGGGCCGGCGGCACCGGCGGTGCGGGCGGCGCCGGTGGGATGGGGATGGTCGGGTGGTCCACGGCGGCCGGGGGAGGAGCGCTCACGGCGTAGCCGCAGACGCCGCAGAAACGGTCACCCTCCTCCAGGGGTTCCGCGCAGCTGGGGCAGCCCGACAGCCGATGCATCGACATCACTCACACCCACGTCCGGGGACGGAAACGGTTTGCCCGCTCCACCAGTTCGATCCTCTCCTCGCCACGCCGCGCCAGCCGTGCGAGGACGCGGTACGAGCGCTCCAGTCCGAAGCGCAGGCCCCGCTCGTCCAGTTGACTGCCGAGCAGCGAGGTCCGGCCGGGGTCGGAACCCCGGCTACCCGACAGTACCCAGTCCAGGGCCGCGCCCAGAACCTCCGTCGCGAGCCGCTCCTGCCGCTCCGGGTCCAGTCCGAACCGCCGCAGGGCCTCCACCTGGTCCGCTGCGGCCGCCAGGTCGGCCAGCAGCGGCTCCTGCGGGGACCGGTCGCGCAGACGTGCGCGTACGGCCGCCACCCGCGCGGCGGTGTAGTGGATCGACGACTCCGGTACGGATTCCAGCGTGCGCACGGCTCCGTCCCGGTCCCCGGCGGCCAGTTGGACGCGGGCCAGACCGAAGGCCGCGCTCACGAAGCCGGGGTCGGTGATCCACACGAGGCGGTAGTACTCGGCGGCGTTGTCCAGCTGGCCCAGCACCTCCGCGCACAGCCCGAGGGCCAGCTTCGGCGCGGGCTCGCCCGGGAAGGCGTCGTAGATCGCGTCGAAGGACAGGGCCGCTATCTCGTCGTCACCGGTGGCCAGCGAGGCGATGCCACGGGCCCACACCACCCGCCAGTCGTCCGGATGCCGGGCCTCCAGCTCCGCCAGGGCGCGTCCGGCCTCGGGCAGTTCGCCCAGCTCCAGGCGGGCCCGCAGCTCCCGCAGCCGCAGTTCGGCCGACTCGGCGGGCGCCGCGCTCAGGGCGCCCAGCAGGTCGCCCGGCGCGGAGGCCAGCAGACCGGTCAGGAAACCGGCGTTCGGGTCGGCGGGGTCCACCAGCGGTACGGGCAGGGCCAGCGCGGTGTCGCGCGCGTCCAGCGTGGTCGCTCCAGCGGCGGGCGGCGGGGACACGGGGGCCGGTACCGGCCCCGCACCCGGGACCGGAGCCGGCGCCGTCGCCGGGGCCGTGGGCGCCTGCCGCGGTCCCGGCACCGGCGCCCCCGTCATGTGCGTGCTCGTGCTCCCGAGCGCGGGCAGCGGCGCGCCCCCGGCCGGATTCCCGGGCCGGGCCGTCGCCGCGCCACCGGGCGCCCCGGGGGCGGGCGTTCCGCCCGGCGGCGTGCCGCCGACGTGCTGGTGCGCCCAGGGGCCGGATGCGCCCGCCGGTCCCGGAGCCGGAGCGGCCGGGCCGGACGGCGCCGGGCCGCCCGACGCCCCGGGCGCGTGCGCGCCACCGGGCGCGGGGACCCCGGCCGGTACCCCGCCGCGGCCGCGGGCTCCGAACAGCCCGCCGCCCCGCCGGGAGACGGACGGCCGGGAGGCGATCGGCCGGCAGCCCAGCCGGGAGACGACGGCGTCGGCCGCGTCGGCGAACAGCTGGGTGTCCGGAACCCGCAGCTCCGGGCCGAAGAGGGTCGACAGCTGCGGCCGCGGCCGGCCCGTCTGCAGGGCGACCACCTCCCGCAGCACGCCCGTCAGCTGGTCCGCCATCTCCTGCGCGGACGCGAACCGCCGCCCCGGGTCCGGGTCGGTGGCCCGGACCAGCAGCCGGTAGAAGGACTCGTACCGCCGGAACACCTCGATGTGCTCCGGATCCGGCAGCGAATCCACGAACACGTTGGTGTAGCCCTGGAAGTCGAAGGTCAGCACGGCCAGGGTGCGCGCCACCGTGTAGAGGTCGGAGGCGACCGAGGGGCCCAGCTCCGCGACCTCGGGGGCCTGGTAGCCCACCGTGCCGTAGATGGCCGACTCGGCGTCGTCCATCCGCCGGACCGCGCCCATGTCGATCAGCTTCAGCTGGTCCTGCTGCTGGATCGCGTTGTCGACCTTGAAGTCGCAGTACAGGAGGTTCCGGCTGTGCAGATGGCCGAGCGCCTCCAGCGCCTCGATGCCGTAGGCGCACGCCTGCTCCACCGGCAGCGGGTCGCGCCGCCCGTCCGGCCGGCGCCGCTCGTTCGCGATCTCCTTCAGCGACTTGCCGCCGACGTACTCCATGACGATGTACCCGTCCAGCGAACCGGTCCGCTGGTCCAGGTGCTCCACGAAGTTGTAGATCCGCACGATGTTGGAGTGCTCGATCTCCGCGAGGAAGCGCCGCTCGGAGATCGCGGCCTCCATCGCGTCCTGGTCCCCGGTGTCCAGCAGGCCCTTGAGGACCACCCACCGGTCCGCGACGGCCCGGTCCACCGCCAGGTACACCCAGCCGAGACCGCCGTGCGCCAGGCAGCCCGCCACCTCGTACTGGCCGCGCACCACGTCACCCGAGCGCAGCTTGGGCACGAAGGAGTACGGGTGCCCGCACTTGGTGCAGAACCCTTCCGTCCGGCCCGGCCGGTCGCCCCGGGAGCGGCCCACCGGAGCCCCGCAGTCCGAGCGCGAGCAGAACCGCTTGCGCTCCGGCACCTCCGGGTTCTCCAGGACGGCGGTCGAGGGATTCGGACGCGGCACCTCCGGCACGTTGACCAGGCCGGCGCCCAGCCGGCTGCGGCCCGAGGCCGCCGAGCCCGAACTCCGCACCGACACCGAACGCGTGGATGTCGTCCCCGACACCGAGCGCGAGAGCCGCCCGGACACCGAGCGGCGCGAGGAGGAGGACCGCGAGGACCGGGCCGAGGCCGAGGACCGCGCCGAGCCGTGGGAGCCCTGCGAGCCCATCGACCCGCGGGACCCGCCGGAGCCCAGGGAGCCGCGGGCCGCGCTCGTCATGCCGGTCGGCGGCGACACCAGCTCGTCCGCGCCCGCCGCGACGGAGCCGATCGGCGCCAGCCCGCAGGTGTCGCAGTAGACCTCGCCGCCGCCCATGTCCTCGTACGCCCCCGGGCAGCCGGGGCGAACGCACGCGGTTCCGATCAGGCTCATGCGTCCTCCTCCCCCGGCCCGCCGGGCCGCTGTTCCTCGTGTCGCGGTTGCCCGGGCCGGCCCTGGGGCGCCAGCAGCGACTCCGCCGTCGCGTGCTGGTAGCGCAGGACGGCCTGCTCGGCGGCCCGCAGGTCGCAGGGCGCGCTCCACAGCATCCGCCGGGCGGTGTCGTACCGCTCGATCAGCAACGGGTCCTCCGCCAATCCGTGGCGGGCCACCTTCGCCTTGTAGGCGTCGAGCCGCCCGCGCAGCTCGGCCCGTACCGCCAGCGGCGCCGTCACGGCGGTCAACGATTCACGGGCCCGCCGCAGTTCCTCCTCGGCGCGCTCCTCCAGCGATTCCAGCAGGGGCGAGAGCCGGTGCCAGCGGGCCTGGCGCCGGTGTTCGGCCGCCGCCGCGAGCTGCTCCTGGAGCACCGTGGGCGGGCCGCTCACCGCGGGCACCTCGGACGCGGCGATCTTCGCCAGCACCTCGCCGCGCGCGGTCCGCGCCTCCGCCAGGGTCCGGTCGGCCCGCGAGAGCACGTCCCGCAGGGCGATCAGCCGCTGCTCGGCGTCCTGCCGTACGTCCAGCACCGCCTCGACCTCGCGGCGTACGTCCTCCAGCGCGAGCGCGGCCCGGTCGTAGCGCCCGGTGTCCGGACGGCCGCCGCCGGGAGCCGAGCTGCCCGTCGCCGGGAGCCAGAAGGCCAGTGGGTCCGCGATCACCTGGACACGCAGCTCCGTCAGTTCGGCGGTGATGTCCTCCAGGTCGTCGCCGGAGGGGTGCTCGCCCGGCCGCACGCCCACCGAGTGGGCCAGCGACCGCGTGCGGTGCAGCTCGGCGGAGAGCAGGTCGATCCGTGCGGGCAGCGCCGACCACACGGCGTCGGCGGCGACCACCACGTCCAGCGAGCGCGCGTACAGGGCGTTCATCCGGGTCACCAGCTCGGCCAGCGAGAGCCGCTCGGCCAGCGCGACGCCCTCGGCCGCGGCCCCGGCGATCAGCACCCCCGGTCCGCGCAGCCGCTCGGTCAGCTCGACGAGGTCCTCGCGGTTCGGCCAGCGGCGCCGCTCCCTCACCTCCCGGGCGGCGGTCAGCGCCCCGCTGTAGGCGTCGAAGTACGTCCACAGCCGGGTGATGTCCGCATCGGCGGCCGTCCACCGCTCCTTGGTGGTCCCGGTCAGCGCGGCGCCCTCCAGCAGCCGGCGCCCGGCGTGGTCCTGGAGGGCGAGCAGTGAGGTCTCGACGGCCTCGTGCTCCGCGCCCAGCCGGGACAGGGCGCGGTCGACGCCGTCCCGGTCCATCACTGCCGACCCCGCCTCCACCGACTGTGCCTCCTCTTGCGCCGCCGCCTCCGTGTCCGCCTCCGTGCCCCGCTCCGCACCCGGTCCCGTGTCCGAAACCGTCACCGGCCTCAGCCGTCCCGGTACTTGGGCGCGGGGGGCGCGGTCACGCCGGGCAACACGGGCTGCAGGTGCTTGAGGTACGCCTTCATCCACGGGCTCTCACCGCCGCCCGCGCGGTAGTTCTCCAGCACCTTGTTGACCCGGCGGACCAGGTCGGAGGCGTCCTTGTTCATCGCCACCCCGTAGAACTCGCGGGTGAAGGGCGAGCCCACCAGCCGCACCGAGGGGTCCTGGGCGGCCTGGCCGGCCGCGAGGGCGTTGTCCGTGATGATGCCGTCGACCTCGCCCAGCTGGAGCCGGACGAGGCAGTCGAGCTGGTTGGCGACGGTGACGGGCTCCGAGCCGTACGACTGGGCCTTCAGGGCCGCCTCGGCCGTGGAGCCGGCCGCGATGCAGATCCGCCGGCCCTTCAGCGAGGTGTCGTACCCGGTGATCGGCGAGCTCTTGGGCACCAGCACCTGCTGTCCGGCCTCGAAGTAGGCCGTCGAGAAGGCGACGTCCTCCAGCCGCTTGCAGTTGATGGTCATGGTCCGCACGACGATGTCGACGCGCCCCTCCTGGAGCGCGGGGATGCGCTGGCTGGTGGGGATGGCCCGGTAGATGACCGCGTTCTCGTCGCCCAGGATGTCCTTGGCGATGGCCTTGACCAGGTCGATGTCGAAGCCGTCGAGGTGGCTGCCGTCGGCGGTCTGGTTGCGGTAGCCCCAGCGGAAGCTGTTCTGGTCCACGCCCGCGACGAGCTTGCCCGCGGCCTTGATCCGCGCGATGGTCGCCCCGTCCACGTCGGAGGGGCGCAGGCTGGCCTCGGGATCCTGGCAGGTGTCGGTGAGGGCCCAGGGCGCGGCCGGGGCCGCCGCCATCGAAGCGGGCCGGCGCACCGGGGGACGCCCGGTGTCGGGCGTCGCGTGGGCCAGCGGCAGCAGGACGGCGGCGGCGGTCGTCGCGCAGGCGACGGCCATCGCGCTCACCCCGCCCCAGCCGCGCAGCCGGCGCGCGGCGCGGCGGACGCCGGACGCCGTGCCCGCCGTCGCGGCCCGTCCCGTCCGGCGCTCCCGGCCCTCGGGGTTCTCGTGACCTTCGGCGGCCCGCCTCGCTCGTATCCGCATCGCGCTCACCTGTACTCCGAAAGCCTGCGCCCGATGCCGAGCAGGGTCGCCACCGCGCCGAGGACCACCAGCGCCGCGGCGCCCGTCACCAGACCTCCCAGCGCGCCGAGCCCGTCCTGGGCGGACCGGGTGAACTCCTGCTGCTCGTGGGCGACGGCCTGTTCCAGGGAGGCGTCCACCGTGTCGAAGGCGGCGCCGCTGCTCTCCTTGTGCTGCTCGTCCCCGACGACCTGGGGCAGCGCGGCCTCGTAGTCGCCCTTCAGGTCCGCCTCCCGGGCCGCCGCGTGCCGCTGCTTCCACTGCTTCACACCGTCCGCGGCCCGGCCGACGGGGTCCCGGCCGGCGTCGTCGTCGGCGAGCCGCAGCGCGGTCGCCAGCCCGGCGTCCAGCTGCTTCATGTTGTTCGTGAAGTCCACGTCGTACTTGTCGGACTTCTTGTCCTCGGCGAGTACGGCGCCCCGCGCGATCAGGGTCAGGTTCTCACCGGCCCGCGCCTGCAGGGAGGCGATCCGCGCGTCGTTGAGCACCTTCATCGACTCCTGCCCGTCGGTCCGGGCCTCGCTCAGCGAGGCCCGCGCCACCGTGTGCCCCACGGCCAGCCACAGCAGGACCACCACCGACGCGGCCGTCGCGGCCACCAGCCCGTGGTTGAGCACCCGGTTCGTGTGCCGGTAGTTGCGCCGCTGCGCCCAGACCAGGGCGGCGACGGCGAGCAGTCCCAGGCCGATCGAGGCCAGCGGCCAGGACCGGGCGTCGTCGTCGTCCGTGTAGAGCCGCTTGGTCTCCGACTCGTACAGCCGCTGCGCGGCGGGCAGCAGCTGGGTGGTCATCTGCTCGTTGGCGTAACGGAGGTAGGCGCCGCCCAGCGGCAGGCCCTGCCGGTTGGTGGCCCGGGCCTGCTCGATCAGACCGGTGTAGCGCGGGAGCTGCTCGCTCAGCACGGTGATCTGCCGGCGGGAGTCCTCGTTGCCGCCGGTGTTGGCGGCCGCGCTCACCAGCAGCTTGGAGGCGTTGGCGATGTCCTTCTCGTACCGCTGTCGGACCTCGCGCGGTTCCTGGGCCCCCAGGAGGAACCCGCTGGAGGAGGTCGTGTCGGCGTCCGCCAGGGAACGGTAGATGCTCGCCGCGTCCGCGCTCAGCGGCTGGCTGCGGCCCACCACGTCGTCCGCGGCCGCGGCCCGGTCCGAGATCTCCCACACGCTCACCGCGCCGAACAGCATGATGAGGGCGGCCAGTACCGCGCCGATGATCCGCAGCCGGCCCGGCTCGGTGGTGGCCGCTTCGCGCAGCCGCTCCACGCCCTCGGCCCAGGCGGTGCGCCCGGGCGGCCCGTCGGGCGCCGGCGCCGACGGCCCGGCGGACGGCACGGTGACACCGCCCCCGGGTGCGGGCGCGCGTGATGTGATCGCCACCGTGACCTCCCCCTCGGTCCTGTCGTCCTCCAGCCGACGCTGGGAGGTACCCCCTGCGCAGCAGTATGGCCGTAGTGCCGGTCGACCACAGCACCCGGTGCTGGATCCAGGGCGATCCGTCCCTGAGGGCCCCCTTCGTCGCCCCTTCACCGTCAATACGTCCCTACGGGCGCCACGGTTCCAGACCTGAGGACTTCCGGGGCGGGTTCACCCGAAATGGGCACGGAGTTTTTCATATGCCCCGGGCGGGGAGCCGAGCGCGTCCAGGCCCAGCAGCCCGGCACCCAGCACCGGCGGCGCCGTGATCACGGAGATCCGGGCGCGCGGGGCCCGTTCGGCGAGGCCCGCCGCGATCCGGTCGTTGAGCTGCGGGTGTCCGGCCGCCAGCACACTGCCGCCCAGCACCACCGGTACCTCCTGCTCCAGCAGACCCAGGCGACCCAGCGCCACCGATGCCATGGCCACCACCTCGTCCGCCTGCCGGTGCACCAGCGACAGCGCCACCGGGTCCCCGGCGGCCGCCACCGCGAACAGCACCGGGGCCAGGTCGAGCCGCCGCCCGGCCGGGATCCGGCCCAGGTGCATCGCCTCGATCAGCGAGGCCATCGAGTCGAGGCCCAGGTGCGCGGGAAGCGCCCGGGCCAGTTCGGTCGGCCCGCCCCGCCCGTCCTCGGCCCGGGCCGCGAACCACATCGCCTCGTCGGCCAGTCCGCCCCCGCCGCCCCAGTCGCCGGAGATCCGCCCGATCGCGGGGAAGCGCGCGGTCCGCCCGTCCGGGGTCATCCCGACGCAGTTGATCCCGGCTCCGCACACCACGGCGACGCCGCAGGGCTCTGCGCCCACGGGCAGGCCGGCGCGCAGCAGGGCGAAGGTGTCGTTGTGCACCTCCGTCTCGCGCCCCCAGTTGCGGCGCTCGATCTCGCGCGCCAGCTTCCGTTCCTCGACCGGGAAGTCCGCGTTGGCCAGGCAGGCCGACACGTGCTCGGCCCAGGGACCGCGGCCGCGCCCGTCCCGGTGGTCCAGCCCGACGGAGGCCATCGCCTCGGCGATCACGTCGACGGCCGCGGCCACCCCCGCCCGGGACGGCTGGAACCCCCCGGCCTGCCCGGAGGCCAGGACCGAGCCGTCCGGACCGAGGAGCGCCACGTCCGTCTTGCTGTTGCCCGCGTCGATCGCGAGGACGGAACAGGGGGTCACGCCCATGGCAGGTGCTCCTTGTTGTGCGCGAGGAGCCGGTCGGTCAGTCCCTCGGCCAGGTCGTACTGGCCGACCAGCGGGTGTGCGAGCAGTGCCTTGAAGACCCGCTCGCGCCCGCCGCGCAGCGCCGCGTCCAGGGCGAGGTCCTCGTACGCGCTCACGTGCGAGATCAGCCCGGAGAACAGCGGGTCCAGCCGGGGCACCGCCAGGGGGACGGCGCCGGATCCGTCGACGCGCGCCTGCACCTCGATCACCGCGTCGTCCGGCAGGAAGGGCAGCGTGCCGTTGTTGTACGTGTTGACCACCTGCACGGCCGGGCCGCCGTCGCCCAGCAGGGAGGCGGCCAGGTCCACGGCCGCCTCGGAGTAGAAGGCACCGCCCCGCTTCGCCAGCAGCGCCGGCTTCTCGTCGAGCGCGGGATCGCCGTACAGGGCGAGCAGTTCCCGCTCCATCGCGGCGACCTCGGCGGCCCGCGAGGGCTTGGTGCCCAGCTCCCGTACGACCTCGTCGTGGGCGTAGAAGTAGCGCAGGTAGTACGAGGGCACGACGCCGAGCCGGTCCAGCACCGCCCGCGGCAGCCGCAGGTCCCCGGCGACGGCGTCGCCGTGCGCGGCGAGCAGACCCGGCAGGAGGTCCTCGCCGTCCGGGCCGCCCCGGCGCACGGCCAGCTCCCAGGTGAGGTGGTTGAGGCCCACGTGGTCCAGGTGGATCCCGGCCGGCGCCAGGTCCAGCAGGGCCGCGAACTTCCGCTGGAGGCCGATGGCCACGTTGCACAGCCCCACGGCCTTGTGCCCGGCCCGGAGCAGGGCCCGGGTGACGATGCCGACCGGGTTGGTGAAGTCGATGATCCACGCGTCCGGGGCGGCCCGCCGGACCCGCTCGGCGATGTCGAGGACCACCGGGACCGTACGCAGCGCCTTGGCGAGCCCGCCCGCGCCCGTGGTCTCCTGGCCGACGCAGCCGCACTCCAGCGGCCAGGTCTCGTCCTGCAGCCGGGCGGCCTGGCCGCCGACGCGCAGCTGGAACAGGACCGCGTCGGCGCCTTCGACTCCCGCGTCGAGGTCGGCGGTGGTGGTCACCCGGCCCGGATGTCCCTGCCGGGCGAAGATCCGCCGGGCCAGGCCGCCGATCAGCTCCAGCCGTTCGGCGGCCGGGTCGATCAGTACCAGCTCGCCGACGGGCAGGGTGTCGCGCAGCCGTGCGAACCCGTCGATCAGTTCGGGGGTGTAGGTGGAACCGCCGCCCACCACTGCGAGTTTCATCGTCGTCAGCCTTTCACGCCGGTCAGGGTGACTCCCTCGACGAACGCCTTCTGGGCGAAGAAGAAGAGGACGATCACCGGGGCCATGACCAGCACGGTCGCGGCCATGGTCAGGTTCCAGTTGGTGTGGTGCGCCCCCTTGAAGGACTCCAGTCCGTAACTGAGGGTCCAGGCGGCGGGATTGTCGGAGGCGTAGATCTGCGGGCCGAAGTAGTCGTTCCAGGCGCAGAAGAACTGGAAGAGCGCGACGGCGGCGATCCCGGGCTTGGCCATCGGCAGCACCACGCGCAGCAGGGTGCGCACTTCGCCGCAGCCGTCGACGCGGGCCGCGTCCAGGTACTCGTCGGGGATGGTCAGCAGGAACTGGCGGAGCAGGAAGATGGAGAAGGCGTCACCGAAGGCCATCGGGACGATCAGCGGCCACAGGGTGCCCGACAGGTCGAGCTGCTTCGCCCAGAAGAGGTACATCGGGATGACCACCACCTGCGGCGGCAGCATCATCATGGCGATCACGAGGAGCAGTGCGAGCCGCCGCCCGCGGAAGCGGAACTTGGCGAGCGCGTACGCGACGGGCACGGAGGAGACCACGGTCAACAGGGTGCCGAGTCCGGCGTACAGGAGCGTGTTGCGCCACCAGGTCAGGAAGCCCGGGGTGTGCCACACCTTCGCGTAGTTGCCCCATTCCCAGGTGTCGGGCCACAGGTCGCGGGTGAGCGCCTGCCGGTCGCCCATCAGGGAGGTGAGCAGGAGGAAGACGAAGGGGAGGACGAAGAAGAGGGCGGCGGCCACGCCGAGCGAGTGCACCCCGACCCAGTGCAGGACCGCGCGGGAGGATTTCCGGCCGGTGCGCGCGCCGCTCATTCACCAGCTCCGATCAGACCGCCACGGCGCCGCATCAGGAGCGCGGTGAAGGCCATGGAGAGGGCGAACAGGACGAGCGCGACGACGCACGCGGTGCCGTAGTCGAAGCGCTGGAAGCCGAGGTTGTAGACGAGCTGGGGCAGCGTCAGGGTGGACTTGTCGGGATAGCCCGGCTCGAACTGCTGGCCGGAGCCGCCGATCACCCCGGCCGCGACCTTCCCCGCCACCAGCGGCTGGGCGTAGTACTGCATGGCCTGGATGACGCCGGTGACCACGGCGAACATGATGATCGGGGAGATGTTGGGCAGGGTGATGTGCCGGAACCGCGCCCAGGCGCCGGCCCCGTCCAGCTCCGCGGCCTCGTACTGCTCCTTGGGTACGTCGAGCAGTGCGGCCATGAAGATGACCATCAGGTCGCCCACCCCCCACAGGGCGAGCGCGGTCAGGGCCGGCTTGGACCAGTCGGCGTCGGTGAACCAGCCGGGCGTGGGCAGCCCCACCGCGTCCAGCAGGGTGTTGACGGGTCCGGTGCCGGGGTTGAGCAGGAAGACGAAGGCCAGGGTCGCGGCGACCGGCGGGGCCAGGTACGGCAGGTAGAACAGGGTCCGGAAGATTCCGGTCCCCGTCTTGATCTTCGTGATGAGCAGGCCGATGCCGAGTCCGAAGGCGACCCGGCAGGTCACCATCACCAGGACCAGCCACAGCGTGTTGCGCATCGCTGGCCAGAAGAGCGGATAGTCCGTGAAGACGTAGCTCCAGTTGTCCAGGCCGTTGAAGGCCGGCTGCCGGAAGCCGTCGTAGCGGGTGAAGGAGAAGTACAGCGTGGACAGCAGCGGGTAGACGAAGAAGACCGCGAAGCCGATCAGCCAGGGGGAGAGGAAGGCCGCGGTCCGCAGGGCGGAGCGCCGCCGCTTCGACCGCAGGGGGTGGGCGCCGGTCATCGGGCTACTTCGCCTTCGCGATGTCCGTGTCGATCTGCCGGTCGGTCCTGGCGAGACCGGCCGGGATGTCGGTGACATCGCCTTTCTCGACCCCGTACGCGAAGTCCTCGAAGGTCAGCTGGTAGGTGCCGCCGTCGGCCTTGGCCGGGGTGGTGCTGGACTTCGGGTGCCGGGCGATGTCGAGGAAGGTCTTGAACTCCGGGGTCACCTGCAGGTCCGGGGACTCCAGCGCGGCGAACGTGGACGGGATGTTGTGGATGGCGTTGGCGAAGGCCACCACCGCTTCGGTGTCGGTGGTCATGTACTTGACCAGTTCCCAGGCGGCGTTCTGCTTCTTGCCGCCCGCGGCGATGCCCATGATCGTGCCGGCGAGGTAGCCCTTGCCGTAGTCGGCGGCCTGCTCGTCGGGGACGGGCAGCGGGGCGGTGCCGATCTCGAAGGGGACCCCGGCCTCCTTGGCCATGGAGGCACGCCACTCGCCGTCGATCTGCATGGCCACCTGGCCGGTGTGGAAGGGGTGTTCGGCGCTCCACTCGTCACCGAAGGTGTTGCGGAACCGCTCCAGCTTCTCGTAGCCGCCGAGCTTGTCCACCAGGTCCTTCTGCGCGCTCAGCATCTTGGCGAAGGCCGGGTCCCCGGCCAGGTTGGACCTGCCGTCGGCGCCGAAGTACGTGGCGCCCCACTGCGCCGCGAGCCGCGTCGGCTTGGTCTCGTAGCCGTGGAAGGTGGGCATCAGGCCGACCTGCTCGTACGAGTGGCCCGACGCATCCGCCTTGGTGAGCTTCTGCGCGACCTCGGTGAACTGGCTCCAGGTCTTCGGGGGTTCGGTGATGCCGGCGGCCGCGAAGGCGGTCTTGTTGTAGACGAGGCCGTACGCGTCGTGCAGCAGCGGCAGCGTGCACTGGTTGCCGTCGAACTCCGTGTACGCGAGCAGGGTCTTGGGGAAGACCTTCGTCTTGTCCACCCCGGACTTCGCGAGGAAGGGGTTCAGGTCGGCGAAGGCACGGGAGTTGCAGAACTTGCCCACGCTGTCGGTGGTGAAGGAGGAGACCACGTCGGGGGCCTTGTCCCCGCCCGCCCGCAGCGCCTGGTTGATCTTGTCGTCGGTCATGTTGCCGGTGACCTGGACCTTGATGTTCGGGTGCGCCTTCTCGAACCGGGCGATGTTCTCCTCGATGGCCTTGGCCTCGCTCGGCGCGGACCAGCCGTGCCAGAAGTTGAGGGTGACGTCCGCCTTCGGATCGTCGGAGGCGGTGTCCGCGCCCTGGCCCGTACAGGCCGTGGCGAGGGCGGATATCGCCGCGAGGACGGCGGTCGCGGTGGTCAGGCGTCCGGTTCTGGGCATGGCGGGGCTCGCTCTCTCTGCGGGAGGAACTTCCGTGGGGGGTGCCGGTGGGGGTGGCGGTGGGGCGGGCGGGCGGTTCAGCCCGAGGTGTCGAACACTTCGTCCCGGGTGGCGGCCAGCGCGCTCTCCAGCGCGCCGTGCAGGACCGGCCGCTCCCGTACCTCGCCGGGGACCAGCCGGGGCCGGGAAGGGGCCAGTTCGGCGAGCTCGGCCTCCAGCAGCGCGCGCAGCGGCTCGCCGCCCGCGTCGATCGCCGCCCCGGACAGGACCACGATCTCCGGGTCCAGCACGGCGACGACCGAGGCGAGACCGGTGGCCAGCGCGGTGGCGTACGACCGGAGGAAGCTCAGGTGCGCCCCCTCGGGCGCGGCGGCGGCCCGCGCGAGCAGGGCGACGGCGGTGGCGACCTCCGGGCCGTGCGGGGATCCGGGGGCACCGGGCGCGTCGGGGGTGTCGGGGGTCTCGGGGGTGTCCGGAAGGTCCATGCCCAGTTCCGCGGCGAGCCGGGGCAGCCCCTCCACGCCGGCCAGCTCCTGGTACCCGCCGGAGTTGGCCCGGGTGACCTGCCGGACCAGGGGCCGGCCCGGCACGGGCAGGAAGCCCACCTCGCCGGCGCCGCCGGTCCAGCCTCGGTGCAGGCGGCCGCCCAGTACGAGTGCGGCGCCGAGCCCCTCCTCGTTCCACAGCAGGACGAAGTCCTCGTGGCCGCGCGCCGCGCCGAGCCGTTGTTCGGCGACGGCGGCGAGGTTGACGTCGTTCTCGTACTCGACGGGCATCGGCAGGGCCGCCGCCAGCTCCTCCAGGAGGGTGGGGGAGTGCCAGCCGGGGAGGTGGCTCGCGTAGCGCAGCCGGCCGGTCTGCGGGTCGAAGGCGCCCGGGGTGCCGATGACCACCCGGCGCAGGTCGGTGCGGTGCAGTCCGGCGGCCTTGACGGCTTCGCCGAGGGCCTCGGTCACCTGGTCGACGGCGTTCGCGCCCTCGGTGTAGGGGACCTCGTGGGTGGCGACCACCGTGCCGGTGAGGTCGGCGACGGCCGCCAGCACCCGGTCGGGGGTGACGTCGAGGCCGCCGACGTAGGCGGCGCGCGGGTTGATCGCGTAGAGCTGGGCGCTGGGGCCGGGCCGTCCGCCGTCCGTGCCGGTGGCCACGACGAGCCCGACCGCTTCGAGGCGGGCGAGCAACTGGGAGGCGGTGGGCTTGGACAGCCCGGTCAGGTGCCCGATGCGGGTCCGGGACAGCGGGCCGTGCGTCAGCAGGAGTTCGAGTGCGGCCCGGTCGTTCATGGCGCGCAACAGGCTGGGCGTTCCGGGCGTGGCGGCGGGCATCGAGCGGCTCTCCCTCACCGAGGTGATCTGTTAGGTAAGTTTCCTATCACCTGTTGAAGTGTGTCAATGCCGCTGCCCCGCAGGCTGTGTCATTTCACGAATGACCTGCGGGGCAGCGCGTCTGCTCGGTTACTTCGTGATCCGCGGGCCGGCCGGCGGCGGGATCGGGGCGGTGGCCAGCGACTGCGGGGAAGCCGGGTTCGCCAGCGCGGACGGCGCGGCGACCGAGGCCGACGGATCCGCCGGGGCCTCCTCGTCCTCGTCGGGGGCCGGCACTCCGCCGATGATCCGGATGCCCGCGGCGTCGAAGGCCTCCTTGATCCGCCAGCGCAGCTCCCGCTCCACCGAGAACTGCTGGCCGGGCATGGTCTTGGCGGACACCTTCACCGTCATCGAGGCGAGCAGCACCTCGTCCAGGCCCAGGACCTCCACCGGACCCCACAGGCGCTCGTCCCACGGGGACTCCTTGGCCATGGCGTCGGCGACCTCCTTGACCACCTCGCGGATCCGGGACAGGTTCTCCGAGGGCTTGACCTGGACGTCCACGCCCGCGGTCGCCCAGCCCTGGCTGAGGTTGCCGATCCGCTTGATCTCGCCGTTGCGCACGTACCAGATCTCGCCGTTGTCCCCGCGGAGCTTGGTCACGCGCAGCCCGACCTCGATGACCTCGCCCGAGGCCACACCCGCGTCGATCTTGTCGCCGACGCCGTACTGGTCCTCCATGATCATGAAGACGCCGGACAGGAAGTCCGTCACCAGGTTCCGGGCGCCGAAACCGATGGCCACACCGGCCACACCGGCACTGGCCAGCAGTGGGGCCAGATCGATCTTCAGCGCGGCCAGCACCATGAGCGCGGCCGTACCGAGGATCAGGAACGAGGCCACCGACCGGAGCACCGAGCCGATCGCCTCCGAACGCTGGCGCCGCCGCTCGGCATTGACCAGCAGGCCGCCCAGCGCGGTGCCCTCCACCGCCTCGGCGCTGGTGTTCATCCGGGTTATGAGCTTCGTCAGCGCCTTGCGGACCGCCGAGCGGATCACCGCCGCTATCACGACGATCAGCAGGATCCGCAGGCCGATGCTCAGCCAGGTGGCCCAGTTCTGCTCGATGAAGCTGGCGGCCTCGGTGACGCTTGCCTGCGCCTCCTTGACCGATGCGGGCGCGTCCGGAACGTCGGCTGCCAGCGGCAGCAGAGCGGCGGGCCAGGGCACGACGGGAACCTCCAGGTGTAGCGGTCTGCCCCCGGAACCGGGGGCCCCGGACGGATCCGGGGACATGCGGGGCAGACCAACCACACTAACGGGGCAATCCCTTCACCTTGGTGCCGTGTTCGAGGGAGAGACCAGACTCACCTGGGGATGACTGACTGTGGTTGAAAACACCTCGGACCCGTTACGGGCGAGTGGTGGCGTTTCGACCAGCCCTAAGGAGAGACTGGAGAGCAGATCGTCCCGGCGCGAGCCACGCGCCGCCGGCGTACAAGGAGGCAGTCCGTGCCGCACGTCCTGGTCCTCAACGCGTCGTACGAGCCCCTCGGCGTCGTACCGCTCCGCCGCGCGCTCATCCTCGTCCTGGAGAACAAAGCGGTCTCCCTGGAGGAATCCGGCGCCTATCTGCACAGCGCGACCAGGGTCGTCCCCGCGCCCAGCGTGGTACGGCTCAAGCGCTTCGTGCGGGTCCCCTACCGGGGGCCCGTTCCGCTCACCCGGCGCGCACTGTTCGCGCGGGACGGCGGTCGCTGCATGTACTGCGGCGCCGTCGCCACCAGCGTCGACCACGTCATTCCGCGCAGCCGGGGCGGCCAGCACGCCTGGGACAACGTCGTCGCCGCATGCCGCCGCTGCAACCACGTCAAAGCCGACCGGCACCTGGTCGACCTCGGCTGGCGCCTGCGTCACCAGCCGGCGCCGCCGTCCGGGCTGGCGTGGCGGATCATCGGCACGGGGCACCGGGATCCGCGGTGGATGCCGTATCTCCAGCCGTACGGGGCCGAGGACGCGCTGGACCGCATCGGCATCGGGGTCGCGGCCGGGTAGCTCCGCCGCCGGGCCGCCGATTCCCTGCGGGGTGCGCCCGACGGGGACCTGCGGCCCGGCTTGACGGGGCTCCGCCCCGGGCCCGGCGCCTCACACGCCGGCGGGGCCGGGGGTCACGGCGTGACCGCGTAGGCCTCCGCCGACCAGAGGGAGCAGCCGAACCGCGTCGCGCGTGTGTCGCACGTGACACGGAGGAAGCGGGTGCCCGGGGCGTCCATGCGGAGGGACTCGCGACCGCCCCGGGAGCCGGTCACGGTGGCCGCCGGGCGCCAGGTCACCCCGTCCGCGGAGGTCTCCACCCGGTAGGCCGACGGGTACGCGTCCTGCCAGTGCAGCTCCACGCGGCCCACCCGAGCCGGGGCGGGCAGCTCCGCCTTCCACCACGCGCCGTCCACCGCCGGGGACGACCAGCGGGTGGCCGCCGAGCCGTCCACGGCCGCCGAGGCCGGGAAGCCCGAGGTCTCGTTCGCCGAGGAGCTCGCCCGCGCGGTGCGCAGCAGATCGGGGCCGCCGGTGCGCGGCACCGCACGCACCGTCAGGGTGCGTGACTCCCCGTCGAAGGTCACGGGCACCTGGTAGCTGCCGGGCGGGGTGCCCGCGGCGACGCTGACCTCCAGCGGGATCGTCACCTGGCCGCCCCGCGGAGCCACCGCGGCCTGCGGAAGGCGGACCTCGATGCCCGCCGGCGGCCGCACCGACAGCGGCCCGCGGACCTCGCCCGGCCCCAGCGCGGACAGCTGCGCCGAGACCTGCCGCACGGCGCCGCCGATCTCGGCGTCGGTCGCGGCCCCGTCCGTCAGCTCGAAGCGGGCCCGCGGGCCGTCCCCGAACCACGGCACCACCTGGTGCACCGTGGGCGCGGACTCGGCCCCGGCCCAGGACAGCCGTACCGCGTCCGCGTTCAGCCCCGGCGTCTCCACCTGGGTCCAGCCCGATGCCGCGGCGCCGGCGACCTTGCGCCAGCCCTCGCCCGGTACGTGCGCCTCCACCACGGCGCCCCGCGCCCCGGCCGGGAGCGGGTCGGTCATCACCGTCACCGCCGACACCGGACGCGGGGCGTCCAGCCGTACGGTCCAGGCCTCCGTCTCCTTCGTCACCGTGCCGGTCTTGCGGGCGAGTCCGGTCCAGGCGTCGGCCTCGGCCACCGCCTTCGTCAGGAAGGGCTCCAGGACGGCCTTGTCCACCCGGGCCGAGCCCGGCCGCGCCAGTGCCGCGCGCGCCTCGGTCAGCGCCCGGGAGGCCTGCCAGGCGGCCGCCCCGTCCCCGCGGGCCTGGGCCTGCAGGACGTCCACCGCCAGCTCGCCCGCCGTCCCGTACGCCGCCAGGCGCTCCAGCCAGGGTCCCGCCTCGCCCGCCAGGGCCGGGAGCCGGTTCTGTGCCTCGCGCAGGACCGTGAACGCCTTGCGCAGCTCGGCCCCGGCCGCCGGATCACCCGCCGCGCGGGCCTTCCAGAACTGCTCGACCAGCGGCTTCAGATAGGCGGACTCCTCCTGCTTGAGCCCGGACGACGCGGTGTTCCCGGCGAGCGCCGCCACCGCCTGGCGCGTGCGCGGGTCGGCGCCCGTCAGCTCCCGCACCGCCGCCGCCCAGGACTCGCCCGGCCGGTAGCCGCGCGGATTCCACGCGAAGTCCGCCGCCGTGAAGAGCGGGATCCGCGACAGGGTGCCCTGCGGCATCGCGTTGGCCAGCAGCGCCGCCGAACCGCCCGCCACCGCCGGCTCGCGGCCCGCGTACGGGCCGAGGAAGATCCGGCCCGGATCCCAGTCGTTCACCGGATAGTTGTCCATGGTGATCAGCGGGTGCCCCAGGGCGGTGCGCGCCCCGGCCAGTTCCTTGCCCGTGATCGTGCGCGGCACCACGCCCACGCCCGTCCAGGCGACCTCCACCCGCGGGTCGAGCGCGCCCGCCAGGGCCGTCCGGTAGGTGGTGGCGCCCTCCTGGTAGTACTCCGTCGGCAGCAGCGACAGCGCGGGCGCGCCCGGGTACCGGGCGGCCAGGTGCGCCGCCAGTCCGCCCGCGACCTCCGCGTGCGCCTTCGCGGCCGCCGCCGGGCCCTTCCCGTACCGGTCCCGGTCGGCCCGGCAGCCCCATTCGGTGTAGCTGACGTCCTGGAACTGCACCTGGAAGGCGCGGAAGCCGAGGTCCCACATCGCGTCCAGCTTGCGGGCGAGCGCCGCCCGGTCGGCCTCCGAGGACAGGCACATCGACTGCCCGGGAGTCACCGCCCAGGCCAGGACGACCTGGTTGGCGCGGGCCCGTTCGGCCAGCGCGCGGAATTCCGCCTGCTGCTCCGCCGGGTAGTCCTGGCGCCAGCCCGTCGTGCGGTACGGGTCGTCGCCGGGCGCTATGAGCAGCCGGTTCTGCTTGGTGCGGCCCATGAAGTCCAGTTGGTCGAGGCGCTGTTCCTGGGTCCACGGCTGGCCGTAGAAGCCCTCGGTGATCCCGCGCACCGGGGCGGCCGGCCAGTCCCGGACGACTACTCCGGGCATCTTCCCGCCGCTCGCCGCCAGGAGTTGCCGCAGTGTCTGCGCCGCGTGGAAGAGCCCTTCCCCGCCTATGCCGACCAGCGCGATCGTGTCCCGGCCGGCGTGGTGGCCCGCGGCCAGCCGGTAGCCCCCGGCCGGCAGGTCCGCCGGCGCGGCCGAGCCCAGCGCCCGCAGCGCTTCCTCCGCGTCCGCGCCCTGGAGCCGTACGACGGTGCCCCGTGCGGGCAGCGGAGCACCGGGGGCCGGCTGGTGGACGGTCCGTACGCCCGCTCCGCGCAGGGCGTCCCGCACCACCCGGACGGCGTACGGATCGGCGTCGGCCGCCGCGACGAGTACGGCCTCGGTGCCCAGGTGCAGCTCGCGCGCCGGGTCGGCGGCCATGGACTGCGGCCGGGGCCACACGGCGGGCCCCTCGGTGACCGCGCGGGGGGTGTCGGCTCCCGGGTCGAGCACCGGCCCGGCCACGGCCGCGGCGGGGGTGGCTCCGGAATTGCCTCCGGACGCGGGTCTGTCCGGTGTGGTGGGCGCCGCGAAGACCCCGGGTGGTGCGGAGGACACGGCTCCGCCGAGCAGCGTGCCGATCACCGCCACAGCGGCGGCGGTGTTCCGCCTCCTGCCCCTGAGCTGCACAGAGCCTCCTTGTCCCGAGACGTCCCCCACTCGTACGAATGAGCCTGAGCCCACCATCCGTGCGGCTGGGGTGTCAATGTGGATGGGTGATCTGCCCCGGATATGGCAGGAATGCGGTGCCTCCGAGTGGGTATGGACGCGGTGTTCCCCGGCGGCGTCCCACCCTCGTGAACCACCCTTGTGCCCCAGTCTTCTGACTCATCCTCATGCCCTCATGCCCACCCGCACGAAGGAGCGCCCGCAGATGGACGACCTGGCCCGGCTCGCTGCCCAGTACGGCGTCGCCACCGACTACCGGCCCGCCCCGGACGTCACCGTCCCGGTACCGGCGACCACCGTCAAGGCGGTCCTCGGACTGCTGGGGGCGGTCACCGACGACGCGGCGAGCATCCGGGTCCTCGCCGAGTCCGCCGCCCGGGAGGCGGCCGGGCGGCTGCTGCCGCCCACGGTGGTGCTCTGGCGGGGGGAACGGGTGGCTCCGGAGCCCGTCGGGCTGCCCCCGGGCACCCGGGTGCGCGTGGTGGCGGAGGAGACAGGAGAGGTGCTCGAGTGGGGCCCCGCACTGCCGCTGGGCGTCCACCGGCTCACCGCCGAGGCACCCGACGGGCGCAGCGCCGAGGCCACCCTGGTCGTGGCCCCGGAGCGGGCCCCGGCCGCGCCCGAGCGGGCGCACGGACTGCTCGTCCAGCTCTACTCCCTGCTCTCCGAGCGCTCCTGGGGCATGGGCGACCTCGGCGACCTCGCGGAGCTCGCCCGCTGGGCGGGCCGGACGCACGGCGCCGGGTTCATCCAGGTCAACCCGCTGCACGCGGCGGTGCCCGGGGCCCCGACCGATCCTTCCCCGTACCGGCCGTCCTCGCGGCGCTTCCCGGACCCGGTCCACCTGAGGATCGAGGACGTCCCCGAATACGCCGACTGCCCCGACCGCCGGGCCCTCGACGCGCTCGCCGCCCGCGGCGGGGAACTGCGCCGCCAGGTCCTGGAGAAGGGCGCGCTGATCGACCGTGACGCCGTCTGGGAGCTCAAGCGGGCCGCCCTGGAGCTGCTGTACGCCGTCCCGCGCACGCCCGAACGCGAAGCCGCCTACCGGGCCTTCTGCGCCGAACAGGGCGCTCCGCTGGACGTGCACGCCGTCTGGTGCGCCGGACACGCGGGGGAGGAGGGCCTGGAGGAGCGGGCCGATTTCCACCGCTGGCTGGTCTGGCTGACGGACGGCCAGCTCGCCGCCGCCCAGCGGGCCGCCCGCGAGGCCGGCATGACGGTCGGCATCGTCCACGACCTCGCCGTCGGAGTGCACCCGCAGGGTTCCGACGTCTTCGGATCACCCTGCTACGCCCCGCACATCTCGGTCGGCGCGCCCCCGGACGCCTTCAACGCGCGCGGCCAGGACTGGGGACTGCCGCCGTGGCGCCCGGACGTGCTGGCCGCCACCGGGTACGCCCCCTTCCGGTCCCTGCTGCGCGGGGTGTTCCGCTACGCGGGCGCCCTGCGCATCGACCACGTGATGGGCCTGTTCCGGCTCTGGTGGATCCCGGAGGGGACCCCGCCCGCGGAGGGCGCGTACGTCAGCTACGACGGCGAGGCCATGCTGGCGATCCTGGTCCTGGAGGCCCACCGCGCGGGCGCGCTCGTCATCGGAGAGGACCTCGGGACAGTGGAGCCGCGGGTCCGTCAGGAGCTGGCCCGGCGCGGGGTGCTCGGTACCTCGGTGCTCTGGTTCGAGCGGGACTGGGACGGCAGCGGGGACCCGCTGCCGTCCCAGTCCTGGCGGGCCGACTGCCTGGCCACCGTCACCACGCACGACCTGCCGCCCACGGCCGCCAAACTCGCCGGGGGCCATGTGGAACTGCGCGACCGGCTGGGCCTGCTGACCCGTCCGGCCGAGCTGGAGCGTGCCGAGGACGCCGCCGACACCGCCGAGTGGCTGGAGCTGCTGGACGGGCTGGGTCTGGACACCAAGGGCGAGGAGGCCGCCGTACGGGCCCTGTACACCTTCCTGCTGCGCACCCCCGCGCGGCTGGTCGGCGTATGGCTGCCGGACGCGGTGGGGGACCGGCGGCCGCAGAACCTGCCGGGCACCTGGGACCAGTACCCCAATTGGCGGCTGCCGGTCGCCGATGCCGCGGGGCGGCCGTTGACCCTGGAGGAGCTGGTGTCCTCGCCCCGGGCGAACGCCCTGCTGAGCGCGGTGGGGGAGGGTGCGCGACCCCGTACGGCACCCCCGGGCGCGCGCCCCGTTTAGGTGTTCGCTACGTTTGCACCGTGGACAAGAAGAACGCTCTGCGCGCCGGCGCCGTCACGGCCGGAACCGCGCTGATGATGCTGCTGATGACGTCTCCCGCTCTCGCGCTCACCCGCGACGACGGTGACGACCCGGGCCCGGGCCTGAGCATTGGCGAGACCGTCGGCCTGTACGTGGTCACGCCCCTGGTGATCTTCCTGGTCATCCTGGGTCTCGTGATGGTCCTCGACAAGTCGGACAAGAAGCAGAAGCAGGCCTGATCCGTCCCGACCCCGCGGGGTCGGGAGCAGCAGACCTTCCCGGGCGCCGGGGGTCCGCACCGCCGATTCGATTCGGCCGTGCGACGACCCCCGGCGCCTTGGCGTGTCCTCAGACGCCGGCCAGGAGCCGGCGGAGCAGGCCGGTGAGCACGGCGACCTCGTCGTCGGTCAGCCCGGTGAGCGCGGCGCGCTGTACTTCCAGACCGGCGCCGACGGCCTCGTCGATGAGCGCGAGGCCGCGCTCGGTGATCGTCACCTGGAGCCCCCGCCGATCGTGCGGATCGGGCTTGCGGCAGAGCAGCCCGGCCTTCTCCAGCTTGTCCAGACGCCCGGTCATGCCGCCCGTGGTGAGCATGAGGGTGGCCGACAGCTGCCGGGGCGAGAGCGTGTACGGCTCCCCCGACCGGCGCAGGGTGGCCACGACGTCGAATTCGCCGCGCGAGATACCGAAGCGCGCGTAGCACTGGTCCATCGCGTCGCCCATGGTCCTGGCGATCCGGTAGATGCGCCCGAAGACGGCCATGGGAGCCGTCTCCAGATCGGGGCGCACGGCGAACCACTGGTCCGTGATCGCGTCCACCGCGTCCTTGTCGTCACTCATGTGCGCAGTATCCGGCTTCCCGAAGATCGTTCGCAAGAAAGTTGCTTGACGATAAGTAGCTTAACGGTAAGCTACTTACCAGCTACCGAATCTGGGGGAGAGGTCATGGCGCTGTTCATGAGGAAGACGGCCGTATCAGGGGAAGCGAAGGTCGCGGGGGAGCGGTCGCTGCTCCTCGGAATCGGCATCAGCGCGGTCGGGATCGGTATGTACGTCCCCTTCTCGCTGGTCTTCTTCCACCACGTCACCGGCCTCTCCCTCACCGTCGTCGGCCTGGTCATGACGGTCACCGGGCTCGCCGGACTGGCATTCATGCCGCTCGCCGGCACGGCCGTCGACCGGTTCGGCGCCAAGCGGGTCAACCTGGTGCTCTACGGGACACGGGCGCTCGGCTTCGCCCTCTACCCCTTCGCGAGCTCCCTGCCCGCCTTCGCGGCCGTCGCCCTCGTCACCGCCCTCGCCGACCGGTCCTTCTCCGTCGTCCAGCAGTCCCTGATCGGCGAGGTGGCGCGGGGCGCCGCCCGCGACCGGCTCCAGGCGTCCACCCGGGCCCTGCAGAACGCCGGGATGGGCGCGGGCGCCCTGCTGGTCTCCGGGGTACTGGCCCTGTGGGGCACCGGCGGATTCACCTACACCGCCTGGGGCAACTCCCTCGCCTTCGCCCTCGCCGGACTGCTCGTCAGCCGGGTCCGGGCGGTCCGGGAGGTCCCGGCGGCCGGCGCGGCAGGCGCCACGGCCACCGGATCCGCCGGGTACCGGACGGTCCTGCGCGACCGGCCCTTCCTCGGCCTCACCGCCGCCAACTTCCTCACCGCGCTGGGCTACTCCGCCCTCTCCGTCCTCTTCCCGCTCTACCTCTCCACCTGGCTGGCGGCCCCCGACTCCCTCACCGGAGCCGCCTTCACCGTCAACACCGTGCTGTGCGCGGGGATCGGCGTACTGATCGCGGGCCGGGTCCGCCGCTCCGGCGCCCGCCGCACCCGCTCGGCCGCGCTCGGCGCCCTGCTCTTCGTCGCCGCCTTCGCCGGGCAGATCGTGCTCGGCACGGTGCGCCCCGGCCGGACCGCCACCCTGATCGCCCTGCTGGTCATCGTCGTCGTCTACACCCTCGGCGAGCTCGTCCACAGCCCCTCCGGCGGCGCCCTGTCGGTCTCCGCCGCCCCCGAGGCCGTCCGCGGCCGCTACCTGGCCACCTACCAGCTGTCCTACTCGCTGGCCGGTGCCCTCGCCCCCTCCCTGTTCACCGTCCTGCTCGCCGTCGACGGCCGCCTGCCCTGGGCCGTCCTGGCCGTCGCGGCCCTCGGCGCCGCCCTGGCGCTGCTCCGCCTGGAGCGGCACCTGCCGGCCGGGGCCGTGCACGCCGAGCCCCCGGTGGTCCGCGAGGCCGCCGGTGCGCCGGTCGCCGTGACCGCCGCCGCCTGAGCCCTGCCCGGCCCGCCCCCTGCCTCCGCTTCCTCTTCTCGATCCAGGAGCCACCCGCCATGAAGCGTTTAGCCACCGTCGCCCTGACCGCACTCGCCCCCGTCTCCTGGGGCTCGACCTACGCCGTGGCCACCGAGCTGCTCCCGCCCGACCGGCCGCTGTTCACCGGGGTGATGCGGGCCCTGCCCGCCGGACTGCTGCTGACCGCACTGGCCCGCACCCTCCCCAAGGGCCAGTGGTGGTGGAAGTCCGCCGTCCTCGGCATCCTCAACATCGGCGCCTTCTTCCCGCTGCTGTTCCTCTCCGCCTACCGGCTCCCCGGCGGGGTCGCGGCCGTACTCGGCGCCGCCGGACCGCTGTTCGTCGTAGGACTGGCCGCGCTGGTCCTCGGGGAGCGGGCGAGCCTGCGTACCGTGCTCGCCGCCGTCGTCGGAGCGTTCGGCGTGAGCATGGTCGTCCTGACCGCCGAGGCCCGGCTCGACGCGGTCGGCATCGTCGCCGGTGTGATCTCGTCCGCCTCCATGGCCGCCGGCACCGTGATGACCAAGCGCTGGGGCCGCCCCGAGGGCGTGGGCCCGCTGGCGATGACCGGCTGGCAGCTCACCGCGGGCGGGCTCTTCATCATTCCCGTCGCCGCCCTCGTCGAGGGTGCCCCGCCCGCGCTCGACGGCAAGGCCTTCCTCGGCTACGGCTACATGATGCTGATCAACACCGGGATCGCGTACTGGCTCTGGTTCCGCGGCATCGGCGCCCTCAGCGCCACCTCGGTCACCCTGCTCGGCCCGCTCTCCCCCCTGACCGCCGCCGTCATCGGCTGGGCCGCCCTCGGGCAGGCGCTGTCGCCGGTCCAGCTCGTCGGGATGGCGATCGCCTTCGGGGCCACCGTCGCCGGTCAGCTGGCTGCCGCCCGCAGGCCCCAATCGTTCAGTTCTCCTGAAAAGAACGATCAGAACATTTCGATGGACCTGACGGATGAGGCAGTGCGACGGTAGTCCACACACACCACCAGCCCACTCCGAGGAGCAGACCCACAGTGGCCGTCATGGACCGCGTCCGTACCGTCTCGCAAGCCAAGCCCGGCAGCACGGGGAAGAAGGGTGCCGCCGGGCTCGGCGTACTCCTCGCCCTGCTCGCGACGGTCGTCTGGTCCGGCAGCTTCGTCGCCACCCGGGGCATGGCCGAGACCGTCCCGCCCGTCCAGGCGGTCTTCTGGCGCTGGATCATCGCCCTGCTCGCCGTCGCCCCCTTCGCCGCCCGCCAGGCCTGGCAGCAGCGGGAGCTGATCCGGCGGCACTTCGGCTTCATCGCCCTCGCCTCGCTGTTCGGCGTCGCCCTCTACAACACGCTCGTGCACCAGGCCGGACTGACCACCTCCGCCTCCAACATGGGCATGATCATGGCCGCCTCGCCGGTCATCATGGCGCTCTACGCCCGCCTCGGCGGCGAACGGCTCGGAGCCCGGCGGAGCTTCGGCATCCTCCTCGCCGCCCTCGGGGTGCTGCTGCTGGTCGGAGACGGCTCGATCGGCTTCGACTTCGGCGCCGGGGACCTGTGGATGTTCGCCGCCGCCCTCTCCTTCGCCACGTACAGCGCCCTGCTGCGGCGCAAGCCCGCCGAACTCGGCGGACTCGCCTTCCTGATCACCACCTTCGTGCTCGGCGCGCTGATGCTCGCCCCCGTCTACGCCGTCTCCGTCGCCGTCCAGGGCGGCTTCGAGGTCACCACCGGGACCGTCGGACCGCTGCTGTACGTCGGGGTGTTCTCCTCCGCCGTCGCCTTCTTCGCCTGGAACAAGGCCGTCTCGATGATCGGTGCGGCGCGCGCCGGAGTCGTCTACTACCTCCAGCCGGTCTGCGTGGCCGGGCTCGGCTTCCTACTCCTGGGCGAGCGGACCGGACCGGCGCAGCTGCTCTGCATGGCGCTCATCCTCGGCGGAGTCGGGCTGGGGAGTGCCCGGCGGTAGGTTCGGGCCCATGACCGAGTGGGACATCAAGAAGCTGCGGATCCTGCGGACCCTCGCCGAACAGGGGACCGTGACCAGGGCGGCCGAGGCGCTCCACATGACGCCCTCGGCCGTTTCGCAGCAACTGACGAACCTCGCCCGGCAACTGGGCGTGGTGCTGCTGGAGGCGGAGGGCCGCCGGGTGCGGCTCACCGACGCGGCCCACCTCGTCCTGCGGCACACGGAGGCGGTGTTCGCACAGCTGGAGCGGGCCGACGCGGAACTGGCCGGATACCTCGCCGGGGACACGGGCGAGGTGCGGGTGGGCGCCTTCTCCACGGCCGTACCGGCGCTCGTGGTCCCGGCGGTGGCCGCGCTGCGGCGGACCCACCCCGGGGTGGAGGTCCGGGTCCGGGAGACGGAGGCCGCCGAAGCCTACGAGCTCCTGTCGGCCGGGGGCGTGGACCTGGCGCTGTCCCTCACGGCGCACGCGCCGACCGCGCGCGACCCCCGGTTCACCCGGGTGGCGCTCATGGAGGACCCGCTGGACGTGGCGCTCCCGCCGGGCCATCCGCTGGCGGCCGCGGCCGATCTGCGGCTGGCGGACCTGTCCGGCGAACCGTGGATCTACGGGGGCAGCGGCCCCTGGTCGGAGATCGCCCGCTCCGCGTGCGAGGCGGCCGGCTTCGTCCCGGAACAGGCGCACTCGGCGTCCGGCTGGACCGCGATCCTGGCCATGGTCGAGGCGGGGATGGGGGTGGCGCTGGTCCCCCGGATGGTGTCGAGCCGCGCCTCGGGCGGGACGATCCGGGTCCTCACCCACGACCGTCCGACCCGGCACGTGATCGCGGCGGTCCGCCGGGGCGCCGAGTCCGCGCCCGCGCTGTCCCACGTGCTGACCGCCTTGCGCGCCGTCGCCGCCGGCCGCTGACCGTACGTTCCCGGGGCTCCGCCCGGACCCGGTCCCCAAACGCCGGGCGGGCTGGAAATCCAGCCCCGCCGGCGATTGGGGCGCGGGGTCCGGGGCGCAGCCCCGGCTGCGGTGCGAGCCGTCAGACCTGAGCGGCGGCGGCGTCCGCGGCCTGGGCCTTCAGCGCGCGCTCGACGCCCGCGCGGGACTCCGAGATCAGGCGGCGCAGGGCCGCGTTCGGCTCGGCCGAGGCCAGCCAGGCGTCCGTCGCGTCCAGGGTCTCCTGCGAGACCTGGAGCGCCGGGTAGAGGCCCACCGCGATCTGCTGGGCGATCTCGTGGCTGCGGGTCTCCCAGACGTCCTTGACCGCCGAGAAGAACTTCCCGGTGTACGGGGCCAGCAGCTCGCGCTGGTCGGTCTGGACGAAGCCGCCGATCACCGCCTCCTGGACCGCGTTCGGCAGGTCGCCGGACTCGACCACCGAGGCCCACGCCTCGGCCTTGGCCTCCGCCGTCGGGCGCGCCGCACGGGCGGTCGCCGCGTGGCGCTCGCCCGCCGCGGTGGCGTCCCGCTCCAGCTCCGCCGCGATGGCCGGCTCACCGGCGACGCCCGTCGCGACGAGCCGCTCCAGGAACGTCCAGCGCAGCTCGGTGTCGACGGCCAGGCCCTCGATCTCCGCCGCGCCGTCCAGCAGCGCCGACAGGTAGGTCAGCTGCCCCTCGGTGCGGGCGGTGGCCGCGAAGGCCCGCGCCCACGCCAGCTGGTGGTCGCCCGCCGGCTCGGCGCCGCGCAGGTGCTCCAGGGTGGCCTCGGTCCAGGCCGCCAGGCCCTGCTCCCGCCACGCCGGGTCGGCGTACAGGTCGATGGCCAGCTTCACCTGGCGGTGCAGCGACTGGACCACGCCGATGTCGGACTCCTTGCCGATGCCCGAGAGGACCAGCGAGAGGTAGTCGCGGGTGGCGAGCTCGCCGTCACGCGTCATGTCCCAGGCCGAGGCCCAGCACAGGGCGCGCGGCAGGGACTCCGTGAAGTCGCCGATGTGCGCGGTGACGACGGCCAGGGACTCCTCGTCCAAGCGGACCTTCGCGTACGACAGGTCGTCGTCGTTCAGCAGGAAGACCGCCGGACGGGTGCGGCCGACCAGCTCCGGCACCGTGGTCAGCGCGCCGTCGATGTCCAGCTCGATCCGGTCGGTGCGCACGAGGGCGCCGTCCTGGAGCTCGTACAGGCCGACCGCGATGCGGTGCGGGCGCAGGGTGGACTCGCCCTTGGCGCCGGCGGGCAGCGCGGGCGCCTCCTGGCGGATGCCGAAGGCGGTGATCACGCCGTTCGCGTCGGTGGTGACCTCGGGGCGCAGGACGTTGATGCCGGCCGTCTCCAGCCATGCCTTCGACCAGGCGGTCAGGTCGCGGCCGGAGGTCTCCTCCAGGGCGCCGAGCAGGTCCGACAGGCGCGTGTTCCCGAACGCGTGCGCCTTGAAGTACGCCTGCACGCCCTTGAAGAAGGCGTCCATGCCGACGTAGGCGACGAGCTGCTTGAGGACCGAGGCGCCCTTGGCGTAGGTGATGCCGTCGAAGTTGACCATGACGTCGTCGAGGTCACGGATGTCCGCCATGATCGGGTGCGTGGAAGGCAGCTGGTCCTGCCGGTACGCCCAGGTCTTCATGGAGTTGGCGAAGGTGGTCCACGCGTGCGGCCACTTCGAGCCCTCACCGTAGGCCTGGCAGGCGATCGAGGTGTACGTCGCGAACGACTCGTTCAGCCACAGGTCGTTCCACCACTCCATGGTGACCAGGTCGCCGAACCACATGTGCGCGAGCTCGTGGAGGATGGTCTCCGCGCGCACCTCGTAGGCCGCGTCCGTCACCTTCGAGCGGAAGACGTACTGGTCGCGGATGGTGACCGCGCCCGCGTTCTCCATCGCGCCCGCGTTGAACTCCGGGACGAAGAGCTGGTCGTACTTGGCGAACGGGTAGTCGTAGGCGAACTTCTCCTGGAACCAGTCGAAGCCCTGCCGGGTCACGTCGAAGATCGCGTCCGCGTCGAGGAACTCGGCGAGCGAGGGCCGGCAGTAGATGCCGAGCGGCACGGACTGCCCGTTCGGGCCCTCGTAGGAGCTGTGCACCGCGTGGTACGGACCGACGATCAGCGCGGTGATGTACGAGGAGATGCGCGGGGTCGGCTCGAAGCGCCAGACGTTGTCCTTGACGTCCGCGGCGTCCGGCGTCGGCGAGTTCGAGATGACGGTCCAGCCCTCGGGGGCCGTCACGGTGAACTGGAACGTCGCCTTCAGGTCGGGCTGCTCGAAGCTGGCGAAGACCCGCCGCGCGTCCGGCACCTCGAACTGGGTGTAGAGGTAGGCCTGCTGGTCGACCGGGTCGACGAAGCGGTGGAGGCCCTCACCGGTGTTCGTGTAGGCGCAGTCCGCCACGACGCGGAGCTCGTTGGCCCCGGCCGCCAGGTCGCTCAGGGCGATCCGGGAGTCGTGGAAGACGGCCGCGACGTCGAGCGACCTGCCGTTGAGGACGACCTCGTGCACGGTCGGCGCGACCAGGTCGATGAAAGTCTCGCTCCCGGTCCCGGCCGACTGGAAGCGCACGGTGGTCACGGACGGGTAGGTGCCACCCTCCTGCGCGCCGCTGAGATCGAGTTCGATCTCGTAGGAGTCGACGGACAGCAGCTTGGCCCGCTGCTGAGCCTCTTCACGGGTGAGATTCGTGCCTGGCACGCGTTCATCTCCTTCGATGGTGACGTTGCCCGGCCATCCTGCCATCCGGACACCGCCACCGCCTCGGACTAATCCACAGGCGAACGCGACGTCGCAAACCTGCCGGACAGCGGTGGCCGTCCCCGGCACGCTGGTGGCCATGACCAGCAGATACCGGGCGAGGCCCATCGAGGAGACGGCGCTCCAGGAGCTCCGCGTACGCGACGACGCGGGACGCGACTGCGTCCCCTTCACCGACGGGGAGGGCGGGGCGCCACTGCGGTGCTGCCTGCGGACCAGCGCGGCGGGGGAGCGGATCGCGCTCGTCTCGTACGCGCCGCTGCGCCGCTGGGCGGCGCGGGCCGGGGCCGATCCCGGCGCCTACGACGAGCAGGGCCCCGTCTTCATCCACGCCGGGACCTGCGCCGGGCCGGACACGGCCGGCGGATACCCCTTCGCCCGGGCCGGGGTGCTGCGCACCGCCCGGCGCTACGACGCCCGCGGGCACATCCTCGGAGGGCGGGTCCTGGACCTCGGGGAGGATCCCGAGGGGGTGATCGAGCGGGCCCTGTCCGACGCCTTCGCCGAGCCCGAAGTGGCCCTCGTACACGTCCGCGCCGCCGAGTTCGGCTGCTTCCAGTTCGAGGTGCGCAGGCCCTGACGCGCCGGGAGGGCGGACGCCGTGCGGCGCCCGCCCTCCCGTTCGCGCCGGAGGCGTGATCAGCCGCGCAGCTCCTCGGCCACGAGCTCGGCGATCTGCACCGCGTTCAGGGCCGCGCCCTTGCGGAGGTTGTCGTTCGACAGGAACAGCGCGAGGCCGTTCTCCACGGTCTCGTCGGCGCGGATGCGGCCCACGTACGAGGCGTCCTTGCCCGCCGCCTGCAGGGGGGTCGGGATCTCCGAGAGCTCGACGCCCGGGGCGTCCTTCAGCAGCTCGTAGGCGCGCTCGACGCTGATCGGGTTCGCGAAGCGGGCGTTGACCTGGAGGGAGTGGCCGGAGAAGACCGGCACGCGCACGCAGGTGCCGGAGACCTTGAGCTCCGGGATCTCCAGGATCTTGCGGGACTCGTTGCGGAGCTTCTGCTCCTCGTCGGTCTCGAAGGAGCCGTCGTCGACCAGGTTGCCCGCCAGCGGGACCACGTTGTAGGCGATCGGGCGCTTGTAGACGGCGGGCTCGGGGAAGTCCACCGCGCCGCCGTCGAAGGTCAGCTGGTCGGCGGTCTCGGAGACCGCGCAGGCCTGGCCCTTGAGCTCGGCCACGCCGGCCAGGCCCGAGCCGGAGACGGCCTGGTAGGTGGTGGCGACCATCGCGGTCAGGCCGGCCTCTTCGTGCAGCGGGCGCAGTACCGGCATCGCGGCCATGGTGGTGCAGTTCGGGTTCGCGATGATGCCCTTGGGACGGTTCTTGATCGCGTGCGGGTTGACCTCGGAGACCACGAGGGGGACCTCCGGGTGGCTGCGCCAGGCGGAGGAGTTGTCGATCACGACGGCGCCCTGGGAGGCGACCTTCTCGGCCAGCACCCGGGAGGTGGCGCCGCCCGCGGAGAAGAGCACGATGTCCAGGCCCGCGTAGTCGGCCGTGGAAGCGTCCTCGATGGTGATCTCCCGGCCCTCCCATTCGAGGGTGGAGCCCGCGGAACGGGCCGAGGCGAACAGCCGCAGCTCGTCCACCGGGAACTTCCGCTCGGCGAGGATGCCGCGCATGACTCCGCCGACCTGTCCGGTGGCTCCGACGATTCCGACCCTCACGGTGACTCCTTTGGTACGTACGACGCGGGCGCGCGTGAAGCCATCATGCGTTCGACCCCACGAGCCTTGTCCAATCCATTGTCCGAGGTGCGGACGGTGTCCTGAATGTGAACCCCTGTGGCGAGTTCGTGGCAGGCGCGTTTCCAGGCCTCCGAACACCCGTTTTGCCTGGTCGGAGCCGGTTAGCGTCCGGTCTGTCGTGTCCGCTTTCCGGACACGGCGGACCACAGAACGAACCATCGATCCGGGGAGATCCACCGTGCGCGCCACCCGCCACCGCCGCCGGTCCATACCGGTGCTCGCCGCCCTCGCGGCCGCCACCGTCGCCGCACCCGTCCTGCTGGCCGCCACGCCGGCGGCCGCCCACCCGCGCGAGGGCGGGCTGGCCAAGGAGCTGGTGGAGGAGGTCACCGCCCAGGGCGCCTACCGCCACCTGAAGAAGTTCCAGCAGATCGCCGACGCGAACGGCGGCAACCGCGCCGCCGGCACGCCTGGCCACGCGGCCTCCGCCGCCTACGTGTACGACACGCTGAAGAAGGCCGGGTACCAGGTCTCGTACCAGGACTTCGACATCTACGAGGCGCGGACGAGGACGGAGCGGACCACCGTCCTCGGCCCCGGCTCCCGCGAGCTGACCACCGCCGCCTTCACCTTCACCCCCTCCACGCCGGCCGGCGGGCTGACCGCGCCGCTCGCCCCGGCCAGGGTCGACGAGACCCCCGGCTGCACCGCCGACGACTATCCGGCCGGAGCCTTCGCCGGGAAGATCGCCCTGGTCAAGCGGGGTACGTGCACCTTCGCGGAGAAGCAGCGGGCCGCGGCCGAGGCCGGCGCGCTCGGCGTGATCGTCTACAACCACAGCGGCACCGCCCCGGTACGCGGCACGTTCGCCTCGCCCGCCGAGGGGATCATCCCGAGCGCCGGGATCACGCTGGCCGACGGCGAGGCGCTGGCCGCGGCCGCCGCCGGGGGTGAGGTGAGCGTGCGCCTGGAGCTGGACCAGGAGCACGTGCGGAAGACCACCCGCAATGTGATCGCCGAGACCCGCGGGGGCCGCTCCGACCGCGTGGTCACCGTCGGCGCCCACCTGGACTCGGTGGCCGAGGGCCCGGGCATCAACGACAACGGCTCCGGCTCGGCCGGCCTGCTGGAGGTGGCCCTGAAGCTGGCCGAGGAGGGCGCCAACAAGAAGGGGAAGGGGCCCGCGAACAAGGTCCGCTTCGGCTGGTGGTCGGCGGAGGAGCTGGGCCTGCTGGGTTCGGAGCACTACGTCGCCCAGCTGTCCGAGAAGCAGAAGAAGGACATCGCGCTCTATCTGAACTTCGACATGATCGCCTCGCCGAACCCGGTGCAGTTCGTCTACGACGGGGACGACTCCGACCGGACGGGCGCGGGCGCGGGACCGGCGGGCTCGGACCGGATCGAGGCGCTGATCAACGGCTTCCTCGACAAGAAGGGCAAGCCGCACGAGGGCAGTGACTTCGACGGCCGTTCCGACTACGGGCCGTTCATCGCCAACGGCATCCCGGCGGGCGGCACCTTCACCGGCGCCGAGGGCGTCAAGACCGCCGAGCAGGCCGCGCGCCACGGCGGTACGGCCGGGGCCCCGTACGACCCGAACTACCACGGGGCGGGGGACACCCTGAAGAACGTGGACCTGAAGGTCTTCGACACCAACCTGGACGTGATCGCGTACGCGGTCGGCACGTACGCCGGGTCGCTGCGTTCGCTCGGCAAGCCGTAGGACCGAGGGGGAGGAGCCGGGGGGACGGTCCGGGGGAACGGCCCGAGGGGGCGGTGCTCGTCAGAGCGCCGCCCCCTCGGGTTTCGTTGCGGAAGGTGCTACGGGAGGACCTTCTCGATCTGCACGCTGCCGGTGCCGGCGGCGGTGCCGCGGGCGTTGAGCAGCTGGACCTGGCCGAAGAACTGCCGGCCCTCGGGGGCCGCGCTGTTGACCAGGACGTTCGCCGAGACCTGCGCGGTGGCGCCGGTGGCGAGGTTCACCGCGGCGGCCTCGTCGACCTGGACGGAGCCCAGGGCGGCCGAGAAGAACACGTCGCGGTAGTCGTACGTGGTGGAGCCGGACGGGATCGCGTAGCCGATCACCTTGAAGGTGTAGGTGCCCGCGGCCGGGTTCACCAGGCTCACGGCCTCCTCGGAGTCGCCGTCGGCGGACGAGCCGACCTTGACGCCGTCCTTGTAGACCTCAAGGTCGAGGTCGGCGCCCGTGTCGGACGTCTTGCCGATGGCGATGTCGAGGCGGGAGACGCCCTCGCCGATGGCGACCTCGGTGGTCTGGGTCTCACCGGTGGCGATGGTCGGCTTGGCGACCTTCGCCGAGCCGAGCGGGCCGCCCTTGAGCTTGCCGCCGGAGATGGCCGCGGCGTCGTTCTTGATGCTCCACTGGACCGGCGCCGGGGTGCCCTGCTTGACCTCGGGCAGGACCTTGACCGCGGGGTCGAAGGCCGCGCCGAGCACGGACACGTCCAGCTTGAACGGGTTGTCCAGCAGCGGCGACGTACGGCGCGACTCGACCTCGATCTCCCAGACGCCCGGCTGCGGGTCGGCGTAGGAGCGAAGGTCGGGACGGCAGGTGTTCGCCGGGTTGTTGTAGTTCGGGTAGCACTGCGTCGTCGCGCTGTCCTCGACACCCAGACCGTACGGGTGGATCGAGATGAAGCGGGTCTGGCTGCCCGGCTTCAGACCACCGAGGGCGACCTCAAGGGTCTTGGCGCCCTGCGGGACGGTGACGAAGTACGACTTGTGGCTGTTGCGCTGCACCGAGGAGGTGTCCGACATCGTGAACGAGGGCTTCGCCAGCGGGGTCGAGGCGACGACCGTGGCCAGGATCTGCTTGTCGATGCCCTCGGTGGTCTCGTCGTCCAGTTGCAGGATGCCGCTGTGGACGCCGGCCGACTTGGCGTTGGCCTCGACCTTGATGGTGACGGGCTTGTTCAGCGGCAGGGTGACGTAGTCGTAGCCGCCGACGACCTTGAAGGTGCCGTCGTTGTTGCGCCAGGTCAGGTCGTGCCGGGTGCCGTACTTGACGCCCGTGGTGCGGGTGACGACGACGTCGTAGACCTTCTTCTGGCCGACCTTGAGGCCGCCCTCGCGGTCGTAGAGGCCGGTGCCGAAGCCCGGGGTCTTCAGGAACTGGTCGATCGCGGTGTCGACCGGCGCCTTGACGGTGAACTCGTTCGCCTTGGCGTCGCGCTGGATGGACTCCCACGCAGCGGGGACGTCGATCAGACCGGCGCCCTGGGCGTGCGCCGGGACGTCGGCGATCTTCTTCGCGGAGCTGGTGACCGCGACCCGCAGGGCGGCCGGGGTCAGCTTGATGTTGTGCTGCTTCGCGGCCGAGATCAGCAGGGCGCCGGCGCCCGCCGCCTGCGGCGAGGACATCGAGGTGCCCTGGAGCATGCCGTAACCGGCGGGCAGGGTGTAGCCCGCCTCGGCGACCGGGGCGCCGGGCAGCCAGGTCTGGATGGTGTTGATGGCCGCGCCGGGGGCGGTGATGGTCGGCGTGAACCCGCCGTCCTCACGCGGACCGCGCGAGGAGAAGGGGAACATGTTGTACTTCTTGGTCACTCCGGAGCCGTAGTTGGCGGCCCAGGTCTCCTTGGAGACCGCGGCACCCACGGAGATGACCTTGTCCGCGAGACCGGGGTCGCCGATGGTGTTGACGCCGGGACCCTCGTTGCCCGCCGAGATGACGAGCTGGACACCGTAGGTGTCGATGAGGTTCTTGTAGAGCTCGGAGCGCGCGTTGTTGCCGTCGTTCAGCGCCGGGAGGCCGCCGATCGACATGTTGACGATGTCGACGCCGCGGTTGACGACGAGGTCGATCATGCCCTCGGTCAGCGCGATGTTGGTGCAGCCGCCCGACCAGGAGCAGGCGCGCGAGGAGACGAGCTTGGCGCCGGGCGCCTCGCCGTTCATCGCGCCGCCGAACAGGCCGTGGGCGGCGGTGATGCCCGCGACGTGCGTGCCGTGCTCGGACTCGATGATGCCGACGTTGACGAAGTCGGCCTTCTTGCCGACCCAGTCACCGCCCAGCGGGTCCATCGGGACGTCCTTGCGGATCTCGATCACGAACGGGATGCGCTCGGCGACGTCGGTCGCCGGGTTGTCCGTGCCGAAGTAGCCGATCTGGTAGCCGTCCTTGTACGGCTTCATCGGCTCGTTGTTCGTGAAGTCGCCGTCCTGGTCGGTGTCGACGCGGACGGTGCCGGCCGCCGCGTCGTAGAGCATGCCGAACCGGTCGGTGGTGTCCCCGTCGCGGTTGACGTCGCCCTTCATGTCGCCGGTGGCGGTGATCGACTCGCTGAAGCGGCTCCACTGGAAGCTGCCCTCGGGAGCCTTCCAGCTCTGGCCGCCCGCGGAGAAGGTGCCGCCGGCGGAGGTGACCGGGGTGATCTGGGCGCGCCAGGTGGCGTCGTTGTCCGTGATCGGGTCGGTCGCCGTGACCCAGTCGACGATCTTGCGCTCGCCGGTGGTGGTCTTCTGCAGGGCCGGGTGACCGAGGTCGATGCCCGAGTCCATGATGCCGATGGTGACGCCGCGGCCGTCGGCCTGCGGGTTGTTCTTCACGAAGTCGACCGCACCGGTCTCGAAGGACGGGTTGTACGGGTTCTTCGCGGGGGTGTTCTTGTCCGGCGCCGGGTAGGTCTCGGCGGCGGTCTTCTTGACCGCGCCGGCCGACCGGTCGGCGTCGGGGCGCGGGTCCGGCAGCTGGATCTCGTGCCGCAGGTCGATGCCGTGCACCGAGGACAGCTTGGCGGCCGCCTTCAGCGCGGCGTCCGCCTTGCCGGTGGGCAGGGTGGCGCGGACGTAGCCGAGCTTGTCGTACGTCTGGCCCACCGAGGCGCCCTGTACGGCGCCCAGCTGGTCGGCCACCTGCTTGGTCTGGCCGGGGGCCGTCGCGACCATGACGGTCACGTTCGCGTCGCCCTTGGCCTTGGCCTGCTGAAGCAGTTCGGCGTCGGCCGAACCGAGCTTCTGCTCGGCGGACTTGACCGCGGGCGAGGTGCCCGGGGTGTCCGCGCCGGTCGCCGCGAAGACGGGACCGGCGCCGGTGGCCGCGAGAGCGGCGACCAGACCGGCCGCGGCCGCGACGCGCGCGACGCGTCTGGCCCCGGGTATGGAGCTGGGGGATTCGAGGGTCATCAGCATCCCTGGTAAGTGAAAGATACGGTCCGGATTTCGGTGCCGGATGACCGGTCAGCTTGGCCTAAGCGACAGCTCTTTGGGGAGAGTTGTCATTGACCGAGACCTGTCATGGCGGACTCTCGCCAGCGCGAGGAATACGCCAGCGGGGCCTTACCGGGGCACAGTGGTGCGAACCGCAGGGGCTGAGGGGTCTATTTGTCGACTTGGCGGCCCTGAGTCAGCACCGGGACGCAGGGCCGCCCCGGTGCGGGTGTGACAGATTTCGAGTGCTCAGCGCTCGCGCGTGCGCGCGTAGTGGCGCGAGGCTTTCGCCCGGTTTCCGCAGGCGGCCATCGAGCACCAGCGCCGCGTGCCGTTGCGCGAGACGTCGAAGAAGCGCAGGACGCAGGTCTCGGACGCGCAGGTGCGGATCCGGTCGGGCGCGGCGCTCAGCAGGTCGAGGTAGTCGCGCGCCGCCGTCCAGGCCGGCCCCCAGGCCGGATCGGCGAATTCGGCGCGCTCGCCCGGGCCTTCGGCGGTCAGGGTGGCGCGGATGCGGCCGTACTCCAGCACGGCGTCGACCAGGGTGCGGGCGCTCTCGTCGGCCGGGTCCGCGACGGCGCGGGCCAGGGCCTCGCGGGCGGTCAGCAGGTGGACGAGGGTGGCCGCGTCGGCGCGGAAGCGGCCGGCCAGGCCGGTGCTCTCCAGCCAGACCGCGAGCCCCTCCACCCGGGTGAGCCCGGCGGCGCCGGCGAAGAGGTCCAGCGGTTCGCCGTTGACGACCCAGCGCGTGTTGAGCAGGTCGAGGGCGACCGGCTCCCCGGTCAGGGGTCGTGGGTCCGCCGCCGTCATGTCCTTCTCGCCCCTCTCGCCGGATGGCTAACCCCTCAAGGGTACGTGAGCGGTTGACGCAGCAGTGCCTAACCTTTAACCTGGAGGTGAAAGGTTAGATTGGATCGTGGGAAGGGTTCTCCGATGTCCGGGGCGTACCACCGGGGAGTGCTGGCCGTGCAGGAGCGGGTCGGTGTACGGGAGGCCGCCGAGCATGTCGGGCGCTCGATCGGTACGGGGCTCGGCGATGCGGCCGCGGCCTTCCTCGGGCTCCAGCCGCACCTGGTCGTCGGCGCCGCCGACGGTGCGGGGCGGATGTGGGCCTCCCTGCTCACCGCCCCGCCCGGTTTCGTACGGGCCACCGGGCCGGACCGGATCGCGGTCGCCGGCGGTCCACCGGCGGGCGACCCGCTCGCCGAGGCCCTGGCCACGGCCGGGACCAGGGTCGGGGCCATCGCGCTCGACCCGCGCACCCGGCGCCGGATGCGGCTGAACGGAACCGTCGAGGTGACCCGGGCGGGCTTCGCCGTCGAGGCCGAACAGGTCTTCGCCAACTGCCCGAAGTACCTGCAGAGGCGACAGCCGCTGGAGCTCGCCCGGCAGGGGCAGGGCGTCGTGCGGCGCGGCAGGGCGCTGACCGGCGCCCAGCAGCGGGCCGTACGCGACGCCGACACCTTCTTCGTCGCCACCACGGCGGAGGCGGACGGGGCCGACGCCAGCCACCGGGGCGGGCTGCCGGGCTTCGTGGAGGTGCTCTCGCCGGTCGAGCTGGCCTGGCCGGACTACGCGGGCAACGCCATGTTCCTGACGCTGGGGAACCTGACCGCCGATCCGCGGGCCGGGCTGCTCTTCCCGGACTGGGAGAGCGGGGCGGTCCTTCAGCTCAGCGGCCGGGCCCGGACGGAGTTCGGGGCCGGCGGGAGCCGCCGCACCCGCTTCCGGGTGGAGTCGGTGGTGGAGAGCGTGCACCCGGGGCGGCTGCTCTGGAGCACCCCGGAGTACTCGCCTCACCTGGGCAGGACCACCAGGTAGGCGGCGGGCTCCCGGTCGTCGGAGGCGGTCAGGGCGGTCCGGATGACCGCGGCCTGCTGCTCGGGCCAGTCGCGGAGCTTGCGCGGGGTGATGTGGATGACCGTCACCCCGAGCCGCTCCAGCGTCTCGCGCTTGCGCACGGACTCGGACCACTGCTCGTTCTCGCCCTGGCGCGGGGCGCGGGTGTCGATCTCCACGGCGACGGCGTGCTCGGGCCAGTACGCGTCGACCCCGCCGAGGTGGGGGCCGCCGGGCAGCCGCAGGTCCACGTTCCAGACCGGGTCGGGCAGCTCGTAGCCGCGTACGACGTGGTACAGCCGGTCCTCGGCGATGGCCCGCCCCTCCGCGAGCAGCGACTCGACCGCGTCGACGACGTGCGGCCGGTTCAGCAGCCGGGCCACCGTCAGCTCCCGCACGACGGCGGCCGGTTCGCAGTGCCCGCTGCGGACGGCCTCGCTCAGCAGGCGGCGTACGGTGCCCGCGTCGGAGAGCTGGGTGACGGCGTCGGCGACGGCCCGCGCGACGGGCGCCACCGGCAGTCCGGTCACCTCCTGGGACCGCGGCGGGGTGTGCGTCCGCACGATCCGCACGTCCCCGGTGGAACGCAGCCGCCGGGTGCCGGGGACCAGGACGTCGATGTGCGAGAGGGCGAGCAGCGGGGGCGCGGAGCTGAACCGGTACAGGGCGAGCGCCGCCAGCCCGGTGATCATGGCCTCGCCGCCGCCGCGCCGCCCCGCGTACAGCAGCGCCGCGTGCAGCCGCTCCTCGCTGGTCGCGGGGCCGGGGTGGAGCAGGAACACCCCGGGCAGGATCTGCTGCCAGGGCCGCCCGGCCGCGTCGGAGGCGGTGACGCCGTGCTCGCGCAGCTGGGCGAGGGTCAGCACGCGGGGGCGGCTGCCGGTGAGGTGCGCGAGGGGGAGGGGTGCGTTGTGGTTCATGACGCGGTGATTCCCTCAGGCCATGGCCTCGCTAACCCCTGTTACACGCTCGTCGACAAATCCGGACAAGCTGGGGCTAAAGTACGGGCGTTCGACTGCCGATGGGGTGCGCCCGTGTGGGGTACCCGGCCCGGCACCGTTTCCCGGGGCGGAGCCCCGGGAAACGGCGCCGCGGGCTAGTTGCCGGCCGTCGCGTCGCACCGCTGCGCGGCAAGGGCCCGGGCCAGGTCGTCCCGGGACTCCAGTACCAGGCGGCGCAGGGCCGGCGGAGCCGAAGGGTGGGCCGACAGCCACGCGTCGGTGGCCTCCAGCGTGACCGAGTCACTCTGCAGCGACGGGTACAGGCCCCTCACCACGTCCATCGCGATCTGGATCGACCGGTCCGCCCACACCCGCTCGATCACCTCGAAGTAGCGCCCCGCGTAGCCCGCCAGCAGGCCCCGCTGCGAGGACTGCTGCATGCCCGCGATCGTCGCCTCCGCCAGCGCGTTGGACAGCGCGTCCGACTCCACCACCGCCGCCCACGCCTGGTCCTTCACCGCCTGCGAGGGCCGCGCCGCCAGGCACCGCACCTGGTGCCGCTTGCCCGAGGCCGTGTCGTCGCGCGCCAGTTCGGCGGCGAGCACGGCCTCGTCCACCGCCCCGTGCGCGGCCAGCGGCAGCAGGAAGTCCCAGCGCAGCTCCTGGTCCACCTCCAGCCCGTCGATCCGCGCGGAGCCCTCCAGCAGCCCCAGCAGCAGCTGGAAGTCGCCCTCGCTCGCCGCGCTCGCCGCGAAGAAGCGGGCCCACGTCAGCTGGTGCTCCGACCCCGGCTCCGCGACCCGCAGCTCGTGCAACGCGCCCGCCGCCAGCTCCCGGCCGCCCTGCTCGCGCCAGGCGGGCGCCGCGTAGTGGGTGACCGAGGCCAGGGCCTGCGTGTGCAGCATCTGCAGGACGCCGACGTCGCTCTCCCGGCCCGCGTGCGCGAGGACCAGTGAGACGAAGTCGCGCGCCGGCATCAGGCCGTCGCGCGTCAGGTTCCACAGCGCCGACCAGCTCAGGGCCCGCGCGAGCGGGTCCGTCAGGTCCCCGAGGTGCGCCCGCAGGGTCTCCAGCGATCCCTCGTCGAAGCGGATCTTGCAGTAGGTGAGGTCCTCGTCGTTCACCAGGACCAGGTCGGGCCGCTCGGTGCCGGCGAGCTCCGTGACGACCGTCCGCGCGCCCGACACGTCCGCGTCGGCCCGCGCGTAGCGGACCAGGGTTCCGTCGGACTCCAGCCGGTACAGGCCCACCGCGACCCGGTGCGGGCGCAGCTCGTCACCCTCCTGCACGACGGCCAGTTCCGTCACGCGGCCGCCCGCGTCGTAGGTGATCACGGGGGTCAGCGCGTTCACCCCGGCGGTCTGCAGCCAGGCCCGCGACCACTGGGCCATGTCCCGACCGGAGACCTCCGCGAGCACCGACAGCAGGTCGTCGAGCGTCGTGTTCCCGTAGGCGTTGGCCTTGAAGTAGCGCCGGGCGCCCTCCAGGAAGGCCTCCCGGCCCACGTAGGCGACCAGCTGCTTGAGCACCGAGGCGCCCTTGGCGTAGGTGATGCCGTCGAAGTTCAGCTTGGCGTCCTCCAGGTCACGGATGTCGGCCGTGATCGGGTGGGTGGACGGGAGCTGGTCGGCGCGGTAGGCCCACGACTTGCGGCGGTTGGCGAAGGTGATCCACGCCTGGTCGAAGCGGGTGGCCTCGACCAGCCCGAAGGAGCCCATGAAGTCGGCGAAGGACTCCTTCAACCACAGGTCGTCCCACCACTTCATGGTGACCAGGTCGCCGAACCACATGTGCGCCATCTCGTGCAGGATGACGTTCGCGCGCGCCTCGTACGAGGCCTGCGTGACCTTGCCGCGGAAGATGTACTCCTCCCGGAAGGTCACCAGCCCCGGGTTCTCCATCGCACCCAGGTTGTACTCCGGCACGAAGGCCTGGTCGTACTTCCCGAAGGGGTAGGGGTAGTCGAAGATCTCGTGGAAGAGGTCGAAGCCCTGCTTGGTGACGAGGAAGACGTCGTCCGCGTCGAAGTGCTTCGCCAGCCCCTTGCGGCACATCGCGCCCAGCGGGATGGTCAGGTCCCCGCGCGTGTAGGAGTCCGTCACGTAGTGGTAGGGGCCCGCGACCACGCACGTGATGTACGTGGAGATCGGCGCGGTCTCCGCGAACCGCCAGACGCCCGCCTCACGGGACTCCTCCGCGCCGTTGCTCCACACCCGCCAGCCCTCGGGCGCCGTCACCTCGAAGCGGTACGGGGCCTTCAGGTCGGGCTGCTCGAAGTTCGCGTACACCCGCCGCGCGTCGGCCGGCTCGTACTGGGTGTAGAGGTAGACCTCGCCGTCCTCCGGGTCGACGAAGCGGTGCAGGCCCTCGCCCGTCCGGCTGTACGCGCAGTTCGCGTCGACCACGAGGACGTTCTCGGCGGCCAGGCCGTCGAGGGCGATCCGGGCGCCGTCGAAGACGGCGGCCACGTCCAGCGCGCGCCCGTTCAGGGTCACGGCGTTCACCGAGGGCGCGATCAGGTCCGCGAAGGTGGAGGTGCCGGCGCCCGCCGCCCGGAAGCGGACCGTCGTGACCGAGCGGAAGGTCCGCGGGCCCTCGGCCGGTTCGGCCTCGTCCACTGCGGACCGGATGTCGAGGACCACCTCGTACGCGTCGACGGACAGCAGCTCGGCCCGCTCACGGGCCTCGTCGCGGGACAGATTCTCACCGGGCACGTGCACTCCTTCGTGCGTGATCGCGTTCTTGTGTCGAATCCTCGCACGAGGGAATGCGCGTCACCCGGTCCTGGTTGGAGTCGGGGAACGTGAGCCCGGTACCGCCCTTTTGCGACCCATGCCGAGACTGAGGAGAGACATGACCGACACCCAGGTGCGCGAGAAGACCCCGGTCGACTTCTGGTTCGACCCGCTCTGCCCTTGGGCCTGGATGACGTCCCGCTGGATGGTCGAGGTCGAGAAGGTCCGCGACGTCGAGGTCCGCTGGCACGTGATGAGCCTCGCGGTGCTCAACGAGAACAAGCTCGACGAGCTGCCCGAGGTCTACCGCGAGCTGCTCGGCCCCAAGGGCTGGGCCCCGGTGCGCGTGGTGATAGCCGCCCAGCAGAAGCACGGTGAGGAAGTCACCGGCAAGCTCTACACCGCGCTCGGCACCCGCATCCACAACGACGAGAAGGGCCCGACCCGCGAGGTGATCGCCGAGGCGCTGGCCGAGGTCGGCCTGCCGGCCGAGCTGCTCGCGTACGCCGACTCGGACGAGTACGACGAGGTGCTGCGGGCCTCGCACAACGACGGCATAGACCGGGTGGGCCAGGAGGTCGGCACCCCGGTGATCTCCGTTCCGGGCTCCGACGGCGACGTGGCCTTCTTCGGTCCGGTCGTCACCCCGACCCCGCGCGGCGACGCGGCCGCCCGGCTCTGGGACGGCACCCTGCTCGTCGCCTCGACCCCGGGCTTCTACGAGATCAAGCGCACCCGTACCAAGGGTCCGTCCTTCGAGTAGGCGGACCCGCCGGCCCGGCCGGCGCACCACACAGAAGACCCCCGTGAGTCACGTCCTCACGGGGGTCTTCCGTTCGACACGCCCGCCGGTGAAGGTTGAGAAGACGATCACGAGGCGGACGGGCTTGTGGCGGTGCGATCAGCCCTTGGCGGGGATCAGCAGCGGGGTGTTCGCCTTGGCGTCGGCGTAGCGCCTGGCCACGTCCTGCCAGTTGACGACGTTCCACATGGCCTCGATGAAGTCCACCTTCTGGTTCTTGTACTGAAGGTAGAAGGCGTGCTCCCAGGCGTCGAAGACCAGGACCGGGGTGCTGGCCACGCCCACGTTGCCCTGGTGGTCGTAGACCTGCTCGACGATCAGACGGCCGCTGACGGGCTCGTACGCGAGCACACCCCAGCCGGAGCCCTGGGTGGCGGAGGAGGCGAAGGTGAGCTGCTTCTTGAACTTCGCGAAGGAGCCGAAGGACTCGGTGATCGCGTCGGCCAGGTCGCCCAGGCCGTCGGCCGCGGTGGGCTCGCCGCCGCCCTCGCCGGTCTTCGGGCTGGCCATGTTGTGCCAGTAGATGCTGTGGAGGATGTGGCCGGAGAGGTGGAACGCGAGGTTCTTCTCCAGGCCGTTGAGGGCGCCCCAGTTCTCCTTGTCGCGCGCCTCCGCCAGCTGCTCCAGCGTGTTGTTGGCGCCCGTGACGTAGGCCGCGTGGTGCTTGTCGTGGTGCAGCTCGATGATCTGCGGGTTGATCACCGGCTCCAGTGCCGCGTAGTCGTACGGAAGCTCAGGAAGCGTGTAGATGGCCATGCGTGTTATCCGGTCCCCTCAGCGTGCCAACTGCTTATTGCAATCAATGCGCAACTGCACGCTAGCAGTATCTATTCCAGGCCACACGTAAGGGTTGCCTCCGAACGGCGAAGGCGGGCCCCGTGCCTTCGCACGGGGCCCGCCTTCGTCTTCCGATGAGCCGTCAGGCCCGGGCGGCCGCCCGGCGCTGCATCGCGTAACCGGTCGCCGCGAGGGCGACGGTCAGCCCGCCGGTGAAGATCACCTGGACGCGCGTGTCCTCGCCCAGGGCCATCAGCACCAGAACCCCCGCCACCCCGGCCAGCGCCACCCAGGTCAGATAGGGGAAGCCCCACATCTTCACGACCAGCTTCCCGGGGGCCTCGCGCTCCAGCCGGCGGCGCAGCACGAACTGCGAGACGGCGATGAAGCCCCAGACGACCAGGATGACCCCGCCCACCATGTTCAGCAGCCAGGCGAACAGGGTGTCCGGGTACCAGTAGGACAGCAGCACGGTGACGAAGCCGAACCCGCAGGAGGCGAGGACCGCCCGGCGCGGCACCCGGCCGCTGACCTTGCCCAGCGCCCGCGGACCCTGGCCGCGGGAGACGAGGGAGTAGGCCATGCGCGAGGAGCCGTAGATGTTGGCGTTCATCGCGGACATCAGGGCGATCAGGATGACCACGTTCATGATCTCGCCGGCCGCCGGGATGCCCAGGCGGTCCAGGGTGGCGGCGTACGGGCCGTCGGCCGTGACGGCCGGGTCGTTCCACGGCAGGAGGGTGACGATGACCAGCATCGAGCCCATGTAGACGATCGCGATCCGCCACATGGTGGTCCGCACGGCCCTGGCCACGCCCTCGACCGGATTCTCGGACTCGGCCGCGGCGATGGTCACCGTCTCCAGTCCGCCGTACGCGACGACGGAGGCCAGCAGTCCGACGAGCAGGCCGTCCACACCCTGGGGGAGGAAGCCGCCGTCGGGCAGCAGGTTGGCGGTGCCGGGGGAGCCGGTGCCGGGCAGCAGGCCGAGCACGGCCAGCACGCCCAGGCCCAGGAAGAGCGCGATCGCGCCGATCTTGAGGGCGGCGAACCAGAACTCGAACTCGCCGAAGTTCGAGACGGCGGCGAGGTTGGAGCCGCAGAACAGCGCCATGAAGACCAGCACCCACATCCAGGAGGGGGTGCCCGGGAACCAGCCGGTCATGATGTGCGCCGCGCCGATGCCCTCGATGGCCACGCCCACGCAGAGCAGGGTCCAGAACATCCAGCCGGCGGTGAATCCGGCCCAGGGGCCGATCGCCCGTTCCGCGTGCACGGAGAAGGAGCCGGAGGCGGGGTTGGCGGCGGACATCTCGCCGAGCATCCGCATCACGAACATCACGAGCAGCCCGGACGCGGCGTACGCGAGCACGATCGAGGGGCCCGCGGCCGCGATGCCCGCGCCGGAGCCGACGAAGAGTCCGGCGCCGATGACACCGCCGAGGGCGATCATCGAGAGGTGGCGCTGCTTGAGTCCGTTGCCGAGCGGGGATCCGCCGCCGGTCTGCGGTGCTTCGGGAGGTGTCAGGGTGCTCTGACTCATTGGGGTGTGCCTGTCCGGTTGTGCGGGTGGACGTGATGAGGTGCCCCAGTCTCACCTCTGTCCGATCTTCGGATGCTCGACGTCCGATATGCGGACGGCCGGATGACCGGCCGTGATCATCCCCGTACGCTGCAGGCAGGACGCGCACGAGGCGACGACAGGGGGACCGGTGGACGAAGGAACGGACCACGGCATACGGGAACTGGCCGCCACGGGCCGGGGGGTGCTCGTCACCGGGGCCTCGCGGGGCATCGGGCGGGCCATCGCCACGGCCTTCGCCGAGCGGGGCGACCGGGTGGCGGTGCACTGCACCTCGCGGCATGAGGACGCCGAGCGCACCCTCGCGGACCTGCCGGGCGAGGGCCACGTCCTCGTCAGCGGCGACCTCGCCGACCCGGCCCGCGTCGAAGCCCTCGCGGCCGGGGCCGAGGAGGCGCTCGGCGGCGTCGACGTCCTCGTGAACAACGCCGCCGTGATGGTCGCGCACCCCCTGCCCACGACCTCGTACGCCGACTGGCAGGAGGCCTGGCGGCAGACGGCCGCCGTGAATCTCTTCGCCCCGGCCAACCTCACCCACTGCGTCGCCCGCCACATGATCGCCGGCCGGCGGGAGGGCCGTGTCGTCAACATCGGCTCGCGCGGAGCGTTCCGCGGCGAGCCCGACCACCCCGCCTACGGCGCCACCAAGGCGGCCCTGCACGCACTCGGCCAGTCCCTCGCCGTCTCCCTGGCCCCGCACGGCATCGCCGTGGCCTCCGTGGCGCCCGGCTTCGTGGCCACCGAGCGGGTCGCCGGGCGGCTCGAAGGGGAGGAGGGCGAGCGGATCCGGGCGCAGAGCCCCTTCGGCCGGGTGGGCACCCCGCAGGAGATCGCCGCCGCCGTGCTGCACCTGGCCTCGCCCGCCGCGCGCTGGAGCTCGGGCACCGTGCTCGACGTCAACGGAGCCTCGTACCTGCGCACCTGACGCGCGAAGGCCCCCCGCGCCGGGTGTGCGGGGGGCCTTCGCCGGGGTCGTGGAGAGCCGGCCGGTCAGGACTTCGGGGTGCGCCGCTCCCGTACGAAGGCCACCACGAGGACCAGCGCCGCCGCGCCCGTGGACCACAGCAGCTGGGGCCGCGCCGCATCGTCGAACAGCATCAGGACCAGCACCGCGGCCATCCCGATCAGCGCCGCCCAGGTCGCGTACGGGAACAGCCACATCGGCAGGGTCAGCCGCTCGGGCATGTCCCGCTCGATCCGGCGGCGCAGCTTCAGCTGCGACACGGCGATCAGCGCCCACACGAACAGCAGCACCGCGCCGACCGCGTTGAGCATGTAGAGGAAGATCGTGTCCGGCCACAGCAGGTTGAGCACCACCGACACGAAACCGAAGGCCACCGACGCGAACACCGCGCGGCGCGGCACCCCGCCGCCCGAGACCTTCAGCAGCGCCTGGGGCGCCTCCCGGCGCTCGGCCAGCGAGAACACCATGCGCGAGGACCCGTACAGGTTCGCGTTGAGCGCCGACAGCAGCGCCACGAACACCACGATGTTCATGATCTGGCCGGCCGCCGGGATGCCGATCGAGTCGAGCACGGCCACGTACGGGCTCTCGCCCGGCTTCAGCGAGTTCCACGGCAGCAGGGTCACGATGACCACCATCGAGCCGACGTAGAAGAAGAGGATGCGCCACACCGCGCTGCGCACCGCCCGGGACACCGACCGGGCCGGATCGTCCGACTCGGCGGCGGCGATGGTGACGACCTCCAGGCCGCCGAAGGCGAAGATGACGGCGAGCATGCCCGCGACCACGCCGCCGAAGCCCTCGGGGAAGAAGCCCCCTTGGCCGGTGAGGTTGGCCATGCCGACCGGCTCCGTGTCCGGGAGCAGGCCGAAGACCGCGAGGGTGCCGAGGATCAGGAAGAGCACGATCGCGCCGACCTTGAGCGCGGCGAACCAGAACTCGAACTCACCGAAGTTCTTCACAGCGGTCAGGTTGCTCACGGTGAAGACCACCATGAAGAGCAGCACCCAGACCCACTGGTCGACCGAGGGCACCCAGCCGTTCGCGATCTTCGCCGCACCGGTGGCCTCCACGGCCAGCACCACGACCAGCAGGAACCAGTACAGCCAGCCCGCCGAGAAGCCGGCCCAGCGCCCGAGCGCCCGCTCCGCGTAGACGGAGAACGAGCCCGAGGCGGGCATCGCGGCCGACATCTCGCCCAGCGCCCGCATCACCAGCATGGCGAGGACGCCCGCGAGCAGATAGGAGCAGATGATCGCGGGACCGGCGATGCCGATGCCGGCGCCGGAGCCGACGAAGAGCCCGGCGCCGATGACGCCGCCGAGGCCCAGCATGGTCAGGTGGCGCTGCTTGAGGCTGTGGCTGAGGGGTTCCGCGGGCAGATCGCCCCCGGTGGGAGGTGCTTCTTCCAGGCGCTCACGCATGAAGGGTGCTCGTACTCTCGTTCGGGCCCAGTGGCGGTGGGAGCCCCGCGTCAGGATTGGCGGGATCCTACAGTCTCACTGAGCGGCGGTCGTCCGTGCAAAAAGGACGTGCTGTCTGATCTTCCTCGTGACGAGGATCACGCCGACTCGGGTGTGGGGTGCACGGTTTGTGAAATCCCCACCAAAGCGGGGAGTGGGGCTTTGTCTCGGGCGGCGGTGGGGCGGCGGCGGACCGCGCACTAGCGTCGGTGATCGTCCCGCCACCCCCATCCCGTGGAGCCCCCTGATGAGCACTGCCTCCGTCTCCCTGCGTCCCGGCGCCGTCCTCGCCGATCTGCTGCCCGCGAGCCGCGTCCGCGACATCGCGCTCGTCGTCGGCGGCGCCGCGCTCACCGGGCTGGCCGCCCAGGTCGCGGTTCCCGTCCCCGGCTCCCCGGTCCCCGTCACCGGTCAGACCTTCGCCGCGCTGCTCGTCGGCACCGCCTTCGGTGCCCGCCGCGGCTTCCTGTCGCTGGCGCTCTACGCCCTCGTCGGCATGGCCGGCGTGCCGTGGTTCGCGGGCGGGACCTCCGGAGCGGGCGGCGCCTCCTTCGGCTACGTGCTCGGCATGCTGCTCGCCGCCACCGTCGTGGGCGCCCTCGCGCGCCGGGGCGGCGACCGCTCCGTGCTGCGCACGGCCGGTCTGATGGTGCTGGGCTCGGCCGTGATCTACGCGGTGGGCGTGCCGTACCTGATGGCCGCCACCGGCATGTCCCTGGGCGTCGCCCTCGCGAAGGGCATGGTCCCGTTCCTGATCGGCGACGCCCTCAAGGCCGCGCTGGCCATGGGCGCCCTGCCGGCCGCCTGGAAGCTGGCCGGCCGCCGCGGCTGAGCCACCCCCGATACGCACCGGAGCCCGGCCCGCCTCATGGAGGCGGGCCGGGCTCCGGTGTACGTGCACGTGCGATCAGCCCTGCAGGGCCTTCTTGCGGCGGAGGTCCAGCACCACGCCGACGAGCACGACGACGCCGGCGACCAGGGTGGACAGGGTGACGACCTCGCGGTTGGCGTCGTCCACGAACATGTAGCCGATCACGAACATGATCAGGGCGGCGGTGGCCCAGGTCAGCCACGGGAACAGCCACATCTTCACGGTCAGCTTCTCCGGGGCCTCGCGGACCAGGATCCCGCGCATCTTCAGCTGGGTGAAGCAGATCACCAGCCAGACGAAGAGCGCGATGGCACCCGAGGAGTTCAGGAGGAAGTTGAAGACCGTGTCCTTGAACGCGTAGTTGAAGTAGACGGCGACGAAGCCGAAGACCGTGGAGCCCAGGATCGCGACCACCGGCACACCGCGGGAGTTGACCTTGGCGAACGCCTTGGGGGCGTCACCGCGCTCACCGAGCGAGAAGGCCATGCGCGAGGCGGTGTAGAGGCCCGAGTTCAGGCAGGACAGCACGGCGGTCAGGACGATGACCTCCATGATCGTGCCGGCGTGCGCGATGCCGATCGAGTCCAGGGCGGCGACGTACGAGCCCTTCTCGGTGATCGACTTGTCGTTCCACGGGAGCAGGGTCAGCACGATGAAGATCGAGCCGAGGTAGAAGACGCCGATCCGCCAGATGACGGAGTTCGTGGCCTGGGTGACCGCCTTGCGGGGGTTCTCCGACTCGCCGGCCGCCAGGGTGACGATCTCGCTGCCCATGAAGGAGAAGACGACCATCAGGACGCCGGTGAGGACCGCGCCGTAGCCGTTGGGGAAGAACCCGCCGGCGTCGGTGAGGTGCGCGAAGCCCGCGCCCGGGTTGTCCGAGCCCGGCAGCACGCCGAAGACGGCCAGCATGCCGACGATCACGAACGCGCCGATGGCGACGACCTTGATGCCCGCGAACCAGAACTCGAACTCACCGTAGGAGGCGACCGAGCCGAGGTTGGTGGCGGTCAGCACCGCCATCACGATCAGCGCCCAGGCCCACTGCGGGACGGCCGGGATCCAGCTTTCCAGGATGGCGGCACCGGCGGTGGCCTCCACCGCGAGCACGACGACCCAGAAGAACCAGTAGAGCCAGCCGATGGAGAAGCCCGCCCAGCGGCCGAGCGCGCGGTCGGCGTAGGCCGAGAAGGAGCCCGAGTTCGGGCTGGCGGCGGCCATCTCGCCGAGCATGCGCATCACGAAGACGACCATGGCGCCGACGAGCGCGTAGGAGATCAGGATGGCGGGGCCGGCCTTGGCGATGCCGCCACCGGAACCGACGAAGAGGCCGGCGCCGATGACGCCGCCAATGGCGATCATGGACAGGTGGCGGTTCTTGAGACCGGCCTTCAGACCGTCGGAGGGCTGGCCGTCACCGGGGTTCCCGGTGGGGCCGCCTTCCTTCTGAAGGGTCGTCGTGGAGCTCATGGACGGATCCTTAGGTTCTCGGGTTGCGAGCCCCGGCATTCAAACCTGAGATGAACGCAGGACGGAAGACCTCAATCCGGATCGTTGCCTTGGTGTGAACGTCCAGGACGCCGTCCCGCCCTGTCCCATCTGCGTTCTTTGGGTTTACTTGAGCTTTAGAAGTGACTTACGCGACACCCGCTGCGGGCTGTCGGGCCTCCTCGTGCCACACTCGTCCCATGCGCGTGTACCTCGGATCCGACCATGCCGGCTTTGAGCTCAAGAACCACCTGGTGGACTGGCTCAAGAACAACGGCCACGAGCCCGTCGACTGTGGGCCCCACATCTACGACGCGGTGGACGACTACCCGCCGTTCTGCCTCCGCGCCGCGGAGAAGACCGCCGCCGACGCCGACAGCCTCGGCATCGTCATCGGCGGCTCCGGCAACGGCGAGCAGATCGCCGCGAACAAGGTCAAGGGCGTCCGCGCCATCCTGGCCTGGAGCGTCCAGACCGCCCAGCTCGGCCGTGAGCACAACAACGCCAACGTCATCTCCGTCGGCGGCCGCATGCACACGCAGGACGAGGCCGTCAGCTTCATCGAGGCCTTCCTGGCGACCCCGTACTCCGACGAGGAGCGCCACACCCGCCGCATCGAGATGCTCTCCGCCTACGAGACCACCGGCGAGCTCCCCCCGATCCCGGCCCACCACCCGCAGGGCTGAACCGCGTCCGGCCGTGCCGCCCGTGACACGGGCGGCACGGCCGTTTTCTTTACCCGAGCATGCGAGGAGCGCCGCCGTGCCCGAGGGGCATACGATCCACCGCCTGGCCCAGGACCACCTGCAGCGGTTCGCCGGGTGGGAGGTCGCCGTCAGCAGCCCCCAGGGGCGGTTCGCCGAGAGCGCGGCCCTGCTCGACGGCCGGATCCTGGACGGCGTCGACGCCCACGGCAAGCACCTCTTCCTCGGCTTCAAGGAGAACGGGTGGATCCACATCCACCTCGGACTCTTCGGCAAGTACGCGATCGGCCCGGCGCCGGCCCCGCCCGCCACGGACACGGTCCGGCTGCGGCTGGCCAACGACGACCACTTCTCCGACCTGCGCGGCCCCACCACCTGCGCGTGGATCACCGACGAGGAGAAGCGGGCGATAAGCGACCGGCTCGGCCCGGACCCCTTGCGCGACGGCGACGACCCCGACCGCGCCTGGGCCCGGATCTCCCGGTCCCGCACCACCGTCGCCGCCCTGCTGATGGACCAGAAGATCGTCTCGGGCGTCGGCAACGTCTACCGCGCCGAGGTCCTCTTCCGCCACGGCATCGACCCGTACCGGGCCGGCAAGGACCTCACCCGTTCCGAATGGGACGCCATGTGGGCCGACCTCGCCGCCCTGATGCGGGAGGGCGTGCGCAACAACCGCATCGACACCGTCCGCGACGAGCACCTGCCCGAGGCCATGGGCCGGCCGCCGCGCGTCGACGACCACGGCGGCGAGGTCTACGTCTACCGGCGGGCGAACATGCCCTGCCACATCTGCGGCGGCGAGATCCGCACCGCCGACCTCGCCGCGCGCAACCTCTTCTGGTGCCCCGGCTGCCAGTCCCGCTGACGCGGGTCGGCCGGAAGCCGGCGGGTCAGAAGCTGTGCGGCAGCCACGGCGCCACGTCCCCGGCGAAGGCCCGCGAGGCCTCCGTCAGGGCGCCCGGACGCAGCTCGCGCACCAGGCCGGCCGCCGCCAGCGAGGTCAGGGTGATCCCGCCCAGATACGCCGATCCCAGCTCCCGGACCGACAGCTCCAGGTCGGCCGGCTCCGCGGTCCGCGTGCAGCGCGCGGCACCCCCGGCGTCCGCGACCAGCCGCCACCGCCCCTCGTTCCACGGGCAGAACGCGTCCTCCACCGCCACGACCACGTCCACCGGCGCCCCGTACGCCCGCGCCTCCAGGGCCGCCGGCAGGTCCACCAGCCGTACGTGCAGCGAGTCCCGGAGCCGCGTCCGCGCCCGCCGGATGTCGCTCACCAGGTGCAGCACCGGGTCGTCCACCGGCCGCCGGGGCGCCCGTACCGTCCAGGTCAGGTCGATCGAGAACAGGTAGCGCCACAGGGCCGCGGACGCCACCGGGTCCAGCGCGTCGAGATCGCTCACCTCGACCTTGCCCTCCGAACCCGTCAGGTCCCAGTCCGCCTTGACCCGGTAGCGGGCGTACCCGACCACCTCACCGTCCTCCCGCTCGGCGACCACGCACTTCAGCGGTGACCCGCCCTCGCGCATCGACGGCGCGTCCAGCAGCGGCAGCTCCTCCCAGCCCGGCTGCCGGGCCGGCATCCCCGGCCGGCTGGAGACCAGCGCCGCGTAGACCCGCTCGCAGTCGGCCAGCGCCTTCCGCGGGTCCACGAGGCGCAGCCGGATCCCGTCGGTGCCGGGCGGCACGGACAGCCGTACGCGGGTCGTGTCGATCTCCACCGCCAGCGCGTAGGCGGCCGTGCCGTAGCCGAAGCGCCCGTAGATCGCCGGATCCGAGGCCGTCAGCACGGCGAGCGGTTCGCCACCCGCCCGGATGTCGTCGAGCTGGCGCCGCATCAGAGAGGTGAGGATCCCGCGCCGGCGATGAGTGGGGGAGACGCCCACCGCCGTGACACCGGCCGCCGGGACGATCGCCCCGCCCGGCACCGACAGCCGGAAGGAGAAGGCACCGGCCGAGCCGACGCAGCCGTCGCCGTCCCAGACGCCGAGCGCGCGGTCGGTGTCCGTCAACGCCTTGCACAGCTCCCGCTCCGCGGGGGATTCGGGTACACCGCCGAATGCCAGTTCCAGGTGGTCGTACCAGACATCCCACTCATCAGTCTGTATTACGCGCATCTCCAGAGTCATGTGGCCATCCCTATCAGGGCATTCCGACTCAGTCGATCTGTTTTCGGGCGTCTGTGGACCCCAGGTCCGGGGGTACCCCTGCGCATCCACAGCCAGGATGGATAAGGTCCCGAAGCAATGGCCGGAGCACGCGTGGAATCCCTCATGGCCCGGATGCGCATGCTGTCGCACCGGGGCCGCACAGCCCTGCGCAAATCAGCCGTCGACTACTTCCGCGGCGACGCCTCCGACTGGCTCGCCTTCGCAGGCCTGCTGCTCACCGTCCCCGCCATCGCCTGCGGCACGCTGATGCTGCCCGTCTGGTTCTCGCCGTCGGCGCTCGTCCTGCCGATCGTGGCCGGCGGCCTGCTGCTGCGCCCCGCCAGCCTCCTCGCCCTGTACGCGGCCGCCGCGGCCGCACTGATCGTCGAGGCCCTTGCCCTGGGCCCTTATACCCAGGGTCCGGCACGCGTCACCCCCGGCACCGTGCTCGTCGTCGCGGCCTGCGGATTCTTCGGCCTGCTCATCGCCCAGTTCCGCAGCCGCGTCGGCGTGCCCTGGCGGCGCGGCGGCACCATGCTCTTCGACCTGCGCGAACGCATCCGCGTGCAGAGCAAACTGCCCGCCCTGCCGCGCGGCTGGCACCGCGAGATGGCCCTGCGCCCGGCCGGCGGCCAGTCCTTCTCCGGCGACTTCGTCGTCGCGGCCCGCACCAACGGCGGCCGGACCCTGGAGATCGTCCTGACCGACGTCTCCGGCAAGGGCATGGAGGCCGGCTCCCGGGCCCTGCTGCTCTCCGGCGCCTTCGGCGGGCTGCTCGGCGCGCTGCCCGCCCACGGCTTCCTGCCCGCCGCCAACGGCTACCTGCTCCGCCAGGACTGGGACGAGGGCTTCGCCACCTCCATCCACCTCGTCCTGGACCTGGAGACCGGCGACTACGAACTCCTCTCGGCCGGCCACCTCCCCGCCCTCCAGCTCTCGGCCGGCACCGGCCGCTGGCAGGAGAAGACCGGCGAGGGCCCGCTGCTCGGCGTCTACGACGGCGCCGAATTCACTCCCGCCCGCGGGAACCTGCGCCCCGGCGACGTCCTGATGCTCTTCACCGACGGCCTGGTCGAGACCGCCGACCGGGAGATCAGCGAGGGCATCGACCGCCTCACCGGCGAGGCCGACCGCTACGTCGCCGCCGGCTGGGAAGGCGCGGCCTGGCACCTGATCGAGAAGGTCGCCAAGGACGTCAACGACGACCGCGCACTGCTGCTCATCCGCCGCTCCGCCTGACCAGGGGGTGGGGATTGCCCCACCACCGGTCCGCCGGGCGGCGTCATGGCCGTCGGCCCGCCATGATCCGTAGCGTCGGAGCCACGACCAGGACGGCAGCGAGAGGCGGCACACCATGGGGCTCCGACGGAGCAGGCGGCAGCACCGGCAGACCCCGCCGGAACGGTACGACACCACCGCAGCCGTGGAACTGCGCGGCGTACGGAGGACCTACGGGCGCGGGGGCTCCGCCGTGCGCGCGCTGCGCGGGATCGACCTCAGCCTGCCGCGCGGCAGCTTCACCGCCGTCATGGGACCCTCCGGCTCCGGGAAATCGACCTTCCTGCAGTGCGCCGCCGGACTCGACCTGCCCACCGAGGGGTCCGTCCGGCTCGGCGGCACCGAGATCACCGCCATGAACGAGAACGAGCTCACCGAACTCCGCCGCGGCCGCCTCGGCTTCGTCTTCCAGGCCTTCAACCTGCTGCCGTCCCTCACCGTCGAGCAGAACGTACTGCTCCCGCTGCGGCTCGCCGGCGGCCGCTCCGCGCACGAGGGCCGCGACCGCGCCGCCGAGCTGCTCGCCCGCGTCGGCCTGGAGGGCAAGGGCGGCCGCCGCCCGGCCGAACTGTCCGGCGGCCAGCAGCAGCGCGTGGCCATCGCCCGGGCCCTGGTCACCCGGCCCGACGTGGTCTTCGCCGACGAACCCACCGGCGCGCTCGACACCGCCACCGCGGCGGAGGTCCTCAAGCTGCTCCGGGACGCCGTCGACTCGCTGCGCGCCACCGTCGTCATGGTCACCCACGACCCGGCCGCCGCCGCCCACGCCGACCAGGTGCTCTTCCTCGCCGACGGCCTGATCACCGACCGCCTGCCGCGCAGCTCCGCCGCGGCCGTGGCGGCCCGGATGGCCACACTCACCGCCGACGGCGCCGCGGCCGCCTGAACCCCGGCGCGCCTCCCGCTCCGGCGGGGCCGCCGGCCGCCGCAGCCGCCCGGGGCTCAGCGGGTCATCGGGCGCCACGGTCCCAGGCCCAGCCGCCCGGTGTTCCCGAGGTCGACCGGCGCGGCGAGCCGCAGCCACAGCCGGGGCGCACCGGGCCGGGGCTCGACCTCCACGATCCGCGCCGTGGTGGCCGGCACCGCCGAGTCGGTGACGAGGTTGCGCCACACCATCCCGAAGGAGGCCGCCTGCCCCGGCGCCAGCGTCACCGGCCGCGGCGCCTCGTCCAGGTTCGACGCGCCCGTGGTGATCCCGGCCGCCCCGTGCTCCACCGCGACCGGCACCGCGTCGTTGCGGTCGTCGCGCAGCGACAGCTGCGGGTAGCCCTCCAGGGCGTACGGCTGGTCACCGCAGTTGACCAGCTGGAAGTCCGCCACCCGCAGCCCCATCGCCGCGTTCCCCTCCATCTCGACGAGCCGGACCCCGCCCGAGGGGCAGGGCTCCGCCGTGGCCGGTGGCGCCGCGGGCGCACTCCTGGCGGGTACGGGCCCGGCCGTCACGCTCACCGCGGTCGGCCCGGGCGCCGCCCGCGGGGCCGGGGGCGTCGAGCAGCCCGCCGCCCCCGCCAGCACCCCCGCCGTGAGCAGGCCCGGTATCCATCGCCTCATCCACCGCTTCGCGATCATCCGGTGAGCCTACGACGCCACGGCGGGCCACTCCCCGCCGATTGGCCCGCCCCCTCGGCCCCGGACGCGCCTAACGTGCCCCCATGGACCGCACGCTCGCCGCCGACCTCGCCCGGCTCCCCGAACTCCTCGACGCCACCCGCGGCGCCGCCGCCGACGCGCTCGCCACCCTGGACGCGCGTCCTGTCGTACCGCCCGCCGGAAAGCCGCACGACCCCGAACCCCTCCCGGAACACGCCGCCGGCACGGACGCCGCGCTCGCCGCCTTCCGAGACCGCTGGGAGCCCCGGCTGTCGGCGTCCGCCGGGCCGCGCTACCTCGGCTTCGTCACGGGCGGCGCCACCCCCGCCGCCCTCGCCGGGGACTGGCTCACCGCCGTCCACGACCAGAACTCCAACTCCGTCCTCGACGGCGGCGGCCAGGACCTCGAACGCGAGACCGTCGGCTGGCTGCGCGACCTCTTCGGCCTCTCCGCCGACCACTCCGGAACCTTCGTCTCCGGCGCCACCATGTCCAACACCACCGGCCTCGCCATCGCCCGCGAATGGCTCGGCGAACGCCTCGGCGTCTCCCCGGCCGAGGACGGCGCGGCGGCCCTCGGCCCGGTCCGCGTGCTCTCCGGCGCCCCGCACTCCTCGATCGCCAAGGCCCTTTCGTTCCTCGGCCTCGGCCGCAACTCCCTGGTCCGGGTACCCACCCTGCCGGGCCGCGAGGCCGTCGACCCCGCCGCCCTGGAACGGGCGCTAGCCGACACCCCGGGACCGGCCGTGGTCGTCGCCAACGCGGGCACCGTCAACACGGTCGACTTCGACGACCTCCGGGCGATCGAAACCCTGCGCGGGCGCCACGACTTCTGGCTGCACACCGACGCCGCGTTCGGTGCCTTCGCCGCCCTCTCCCCGGCGCACGCCCATCTCGCCGACGGCCTCGACGCCTCGGACTCCGTCTGCGTCGACCTGCACAAGTGGCTCAACGTCCCCTACGACAGCGCCGTCCAGTTCACCCGCCGCCGCGACCTGCAGGCCCGCGTCTTCCAGAACTCCGCCGCCTACCTGGGCCCCCTCGGCGAACACCCCGACCTCGTCCACCTCACCCCCGAGAACTCCCACCGGCTGCGCGCCCTCTCCGCCTGGTTCACCCTGCGCGCGTACGGCCGCCAGGGCCACCGGGAGATCGTCGAACGGGACATCGCCTGCGCCCGCGCGCTGGGCGCCGCCCTCGAGGAGGACCCCGCCTTCACCCTGCTGGCCCCCGTCCGCCTGAACGTCGTCTGCTTCACCCTCGCCGAGGCCCCCACCCCGGAGCGCCTCACAGCCCTGCGTGAGGCGGTGGCCGGGGAGGTCTTCGTCACTCCCACCGTCTACGGGGGAACCGCCGCCCTGCGCGCCGCGTTCTCCAACTGGCGTACCACGCAGGCGGACGTACGCCGGGCAGCGGAGGCTCTCGGCGCAGCGGCAAGGGAGATCGCATGACGAACAGCCCCCTGACTCTGATCGAGGTCGAGTCCCTGGCGCGCGACGCGCACGAGGGCCAGACCGACAAGGCCGGCCGGCCGTACGCCGAACACCTCGCGGCCGTGGCCGAGGGCGTACGGCTGCGCGGCGGCAGCCCCGAACAGCAGGCGGCGGCCTGGCTCCACGACGCCATCGAGGACGAGGCGCTCAGCCTCACCTGGCTGGATGCGGCGGCCCTCCCGCAGACGGTGAAGGACATGGTCCTCGCGGTCACCAAACGCCCGGGCGAAGCCGTCGAGCTGTACGCGGCCCGCATCCTGGCCACCCCGGGCGCCCTGCTCGTCAAGGAGGCCGACCTCGCGCACAACGCGGACCCCGTACGCCTCTCCGTGCTGGACGGGCCCACGCGCGAACGGCTGTCCGTAAAGTATGCGAATATCCGTTCCCTCCTCGGTCTCACCGCCCCGTGACGGGCGCCCCGCGCCCGAAAGTTTCCTGTCGCGCCTGTGGTTGGCGGAAACGGAATCACGGCTATTCGTCACGGGGCGTATAGCCGGGGTCCGTTGGTGGGAGGATGGTCCATGTGGGGGTATGCCTGGCCGTGCCCCCGGGCCGACCAGGGGACGACCGAAGGTGTGATCAGTAGTGGCCATTTCGCTGTCAGTGGTGGTTCTGTTGGCGGTCATCCTGGTGGTGCTGATCCGCGGCAACCACATCAAGACGGGCCCCGCCATCGTCGCGGCGCTCTTCGGCTTCTTCCTCGCGTCCAGCTCGATCGCGGACGACGTGAACCGCTTCCTGAACTCCCTCGCGACGATGATCGCGAACATCAAGCTCTGACCATGAGCTTCGAGCCCGCCGACGGCGAACCGGTCCGCCACCACGACCACGGCACGTGGCTCGTCCAGTTCACCAGCCGGATCCTCGTGGTGTGCCCGAGGTGCGGTGGCCGTGCGCTCGTCGTCCCCCGGCCGGACCTCGCGCCGCCGAAGTACTTCAGTGCCCTGCTCTTCCAGCCCCGCCGTCTCGTCTGCGCCGGCTGCGGCGCGGTCGCGGCCTGGACCACCGAGGAACGGGGCGCGGGCCTGGTGGGTGCGGTGCCCGGCGGCACCGAGGACCCCTTCTTCCGGCGGCCGTTGTGGCTTCAGACCCGCTGTGCGGGACGGATCCTGTGGGCCTACGACGAAGAGCACGTCGACGCCCTCGCCGCCTACGTGGGCGCCCGTCTGCGCCACCGTCACACCTCCCCGACGATGGCGATGTTCGCGCGGCTGCCGGCCTGGATGAAGTCCGCCGACCGCCGCGAAGAGGTGCTGGCCGGCCTGGCCGCGCTGCGCACCCTCGCCGGGCGTTCGGCGCCCGCCGACCGCTCCGACGCCGCCCACGAGCGCGGCGACCGCCCGCGCCACCACGGCAGCCTGCTGTTCCGCGGCGGCCCGTACTAGGGGTGTGTCGCGAGCCCCGGGAACGACGAAGGGCCAGGTCGAGGAAACATCCTCTGACCTGGCCCTTCGTGCTTCAGAGCGGGTGACGGGAATCGAACCCGCGTAGCTAGTTTGGAAGACTAGTGCTCTACCATTGAGCTACACCCGCAACGCACGCGCCGCAGGTCCGCGGACCTGGGCACGGACAGCATCCTAGCGGGTCGCTCCCGGTGGGTGCACACCACATTCGGCGCCTCGCCGGAGGTCATCCCGAAACGGCTCGGGAAACCCCGCGCATCAGAGTGTCTCCAGGCATGTACCCTACGTGTCGCACCGACGGGGTGTGGCGCAGCTTGGTAGCGCGTCCGCTTTGGGAGCGGAAGGTCGTCGGTTCGAATCCGGCCACCCCGACCAACAGCAGTGTCTCCACAAGATCGCGTTGTGGGCTGATTGCCGCTTGCGGTTACTATGCAAGCTGCGTGCCCGTGTGTCTGATGTACCGGGCCGAAGTCCGCCGAACCGCTGAATCACAGCGCGACGGCAGAATCCCCAGCAGTCAGCCACAAGGAGACCGAACCGTGAAGAGCGCCGTGGAGACCCTGAACCCGACTCGGGTTCGGCTCACTGTTGAGGTGCCCTTCGAGGAGCTCAAGGACAGCCTCGACGCGGCGTACAAGAAGATCAACCAGCAGGTCACGGTGAAGGGCTTCCGCAAGGGCAAGATCCCGGCCCGCGTCATCGACCAGCGCTTCGGCCGCGGTGCGGTGCTGGAGGAGGCCGTCAACGACGCCCTCCCGAAGTTCTACACCGAGGCCGTCAACGAGGCCGACCTGAACCCGCTGGGCCAGCCCGACGTGGACATCACCGAGCTCAAGGACGGTGAGGTCCTCGCCTTCACCGCCGAGGTCGACGTCCGTCCCGAGATCGAGATCCCGGACTTCTCCGGCATCGAGGTCGAGGTCGACGCCATCGAGGTCTCCGACGAGGACGTCGAGAAGTCCGTCGAGCAGCTGCGCGGCCGCTTCGCGTCCACCAAGGACGTCGAGCGCGCCGCCGCCGAGGGTGACGTCGTCACCATCGACCTGGAGGCCAAGGTCGACGGCGAGGTGCTGCCCGACGGCGTCGCCTCCGACGTCTCCTACACCATCGGCTCGGGCGAGCTCCTCGAGGGCATCGACGAGGCCGTCACCGGCCTGGAGGCCGGCGGCGAGGCCACCTTCACCTCGCAGCTGAAGGGCGGCTCCGCCGAGGGCAAGGACGCCGAGGTCACCGTCAAGGTCACCAAGGTCTCCGCCAAGGAGCTCCCGGAGCTGGACGACGAGTTCGCGCAGATGGCGAGCGAGTTCGACTCCCTCGAGGACCTCAAGGCGGACAGCCGCAAGCGCCTCGAGAACATGAAGCAGTACGACCAGGCCACGCAGGCCCAGGAGCGCGTCCTGGAGAAGCTGCTGGAGCTCGTCGAGGTCCCGATCCCCGAGAAGCTCCTCGCGGACGAGGTCCAGACCCGCAAGCACAACCTGGAGCACCACCAGCTCGGCCAGATGGGTCTGACCATCGAGAAGTACCTGGAGTTCCAGGGCAAGACGGTCGAGGAGTTCGACGCCGAGACCTCCGAGCAGGCCATCAAGGGCATCAAGACCCAGTTCGTCCTCGACGCGCTGGTCAACAAGGAGAAGCTGGGCGTCGACCAGGAGGAGCTCACCGAGCACCTCATGCGCCGCGCCGCCTCCTCCGGCATGTCCCCCGACCAGTTCGCCCAGGCCGTGGTCGAGGGTGGCCAGGTCCCGATGCTGGTCGGCGAGGTCGCCCGCGGCAAGGCCCTCGCGGTCGTCGTCGAGGCCGCCAAGGTCGTCGACACGAACGGTGACGTCGTGGACCTGTCCGACGAGGACGAGGAGCAGGCCGCCGAGACCGTCGAGGCCGTCGTCGACGGCGACGACGAGGTCAAGGCCGAAGAGGCCAAGTAACACCCCGGGCGAAGCCCGCTGAGCAGTGCCCCGAAGGGCCCGGACACCGTCGTGTCCGGGCCCTTCGTCACAGGCCCCGTACGGCCCCCGGAGCTTGCGCTCCGAGCGAACAGTTCCGGAAGCGGGATGGCGTTGTCCTACCTGCGCGTTAGGGTCCATGAATACGAGGGCACGTGAGTACCCGGGCGCCGGCGGACCCGTCCGCTCCGTCCGGACCGGACCCCAGAACGAAACGCTGAGACGGCACATGGCCGTCGGAGACGAGCAGGTGGATACGTGACGAATCTGAAGCCTTACGCCGCGGGTGAGCCGTCCATCGGTGGCGGCCTCGGCGACCATGTCTACAACCGGCTGCTCGGCGAGCGCATCATCTTCCTCGGCCAGCAGGTCGACGACGACATCGCTAACAAGATCACCGCGCAGCTCCTGCTCCTGGCCGCCGAGCCGGAGAAGGACATCTACCTCTACATCAACAGCCCCGGTGGCTCCGTGACGGCCGGTATGGCCGTCTACGACACCATGCAGTTCATCCCGAACGACGTCGTCACCATCGGCATGGGCATGGCCGCCTCGATGGGGCAGTTCCTGCTCACCGGTGGCGCCAAGGGCAAGCGCTTCGCCCTGCCGAACACCGACATCCTGATGCACCAGGGCTCCGCCGGCATCGGTGGCACCGCGTCGGACATCAAGATCCAGGCCCAGTACCTGCTGCGCACCAAGCAGCGCATGGCCGAGATCACCGCGTTCCACTCGGGCCAGACCGTCGAGGCGATCATCCGCGACGGTGACCGCGACCGCTGGTTCACCGCCGAAGAGGCCAAGGACTACGGCCTCATCGACGAGATCATCTCGGCCGCGTCCAACGCGCCGGGCGGCGGCGGCACGGGTGCCTGATCCAGGCTCCCACCGTCAGTACCCGTCAGCCGACAGCCCGCAGAACGCCACCAGGATGGTGAACACCCAGATGCAGAACAACTTCTCCGCAAGCGGCCTCTACACCGGCCCGCAGGTGGACAACCGCTACGTCATCCCGCGCTTCGTCGAGCGCACCTCGCAGGGCGTGCGCGAGTACGACCCGTACGCGAAGCTCTTCGAAGAGCGCGTGATCTTCCTCGGCGTGCAGATCGACGACGCGTCCGCCAACGACGTCATGGCGCAGCTGCTGTGCCTGGAGTCGATGGACCCGGACCGCGACATCTCCATCTACATCAACAGCCCCGGTGGCTCGTTCACCGCGCTGACGGCGATCTACGACACGATGCAGTTCGTGAAGCCGGACATCCAGACGGTCTGCATGGGCCAGGCGGCCTCCGCCGCCGCGGTCCTGCTCGCCGCCGGTACGCCCGGCAAGCGCATGGCCCTGCCGAACGCCCGCGTGCTGATCCACCAGCCCTCCGGTGGCACCGGCCGTGAGCAGCTCTCCGACCTGGAGATCGCGGCCAACGAGATCCTGCGCATGCGCGACCAGCTGGAGTCCATGCTGGCCAAGCACTCGACGACGCCGATCGAGAAGATCCGCGACGACATCGAGCGCGACAAGATCCTGACGGCCGAGGACGCGCTCGCGTACGGCCTGATCGACCAGATCGTCTCCACCCGTAAGAGCAGCGCGGTCTGATCCTTGCCACCAGTTGGCGTGAGCACGTCCCCGCATTCGGAGATGTGAACCACGTCAAGGGGGCCCCGCACGGGGCCCCCGGCAAGGTACCGTCGGATATGAGGCACCAGGAGCGCTGAACCAGGCGTCTCCCAGGCGAAGGGGAAGCACCTCGTGGCACGCATCGGTGACGGCGGCGATCTGCTCAAGTGCTCGTTCTGCGGAAAGAGCCAGAAGCAGGTGAAGAAGCTCATCGCAGGACCCGGTGTCTACATCTGCGACGAGTGCATCGACCTCTGCAACGAGATCATCGAAGAGGAGCTCGCGGAGACCTCCGAGGTCCGGTGGGAGGAACTCCCCAAGCCCCGTGAGATCTACGAGTTCCTGGAGAGCTACGTCGTCGGCCAGGAGCCGGCGAAGAAGGCGCTCTCGGTAGCGGTCTACAACCACTACAAGCGGGTGCAGGCCGGCGAGAACGGCGGCGCGCAGGGCCGGGACGACGCGATCGAGCTCGCGAAGTCCAACATCCTGCTGCTGGGCCCCACCGGCTCGGGCAAGACGCTGCTCGCGCAGACGCTCGCCCGCATGCTGAACGTCCCCTTCGCCATCGCCGACGCGACGGCGCTGACGGAGGCCGGGTACGTCGGCGAGGACGTCGAGAACATCCTGCTGAAGCTGATCCAGGCCGCCGACTACGACGTCAAGAAGGCCGAGACCGGGATCATCTACATCGACGAGATCGACAAGGTGGCCCGCAAGAGCGAGAACCCGTCGATCACGCGCGACGTGAGCGGCGAGGGCGTGCAGCAGGCCCTGCTGAAGATCCTGGAAGGCACGACCGCCTCCGTACCGCCGCAGGGCGGCCGGAAGCACCCGCACCAGGAGTTCATCCAGATCGACACGACGAACGTGCTCTTCATCGTGGGCGGCGCCTTCGCCGGCCTGGAGAAGATCATCGAGTCGCGTGCGGGCGCCAAGGGCATCGGTTTCGGGGCGACGATCCGCTCGAAGCGCGAGATCGAGGCCAGCGACCAGTTCCAGGAGGTCATGCCGGAGGACCTGGTGAAGTTCGGGATGATCCCCGAGTTCATCGGCCGCCTCCCCGTGCTGACCTCCGTGCACAACCTGGACCGCGAGGCCCTGCTCCAGATCCTGATCGAGCCGCGCAACGCGCTGGTCAAGCAGTACCAGCGGCTGTTCGAACTCGATGGTGTGGAGCTGGACTTCGAGCGCGGGGCGCTTGAGGCCATCGCGGACCAGGCGATCCTCCGCCAGACGGGCGCGCGCGGCCTGCGCGCCATCATGGAAGAGGTCCTGATGTCGGTGATGTACGAGGTCCCGTCCCGCAAGGACGTGGCCCGCGTGGTCATCACCGCGGACGTGGTCCGCTCCAACGTCAACCCGACGCTGGTCCCGCGGATCGTCCCGAAGGACCAGGGCCCGCACGAGAAGTCGGCGTAGCCACAGGGCAGTACGCAGAAGGGGCGCCCCCGGCCGGGGGCGCCCCTTCTGCGTGTGCCGCGCGCGCCGTTACTTCTTGACGCGGGCGGTGTTGTAGAGCTTCGCGGCCAGTTCGGCGGCCTGCTCCTGGGTGTAACCGGGCTTGTTCGCGAGGATGGAGGCCACGTCCGAGGCGCTGATCATGCTCAGGGTGCTGTAGTCACCCCAGACGCAGAAGGGGAGCGTGGCCTCCTTGGGCCCCTTGGAGGTCGTGTCCTTCGAGGTGAACTTGATGTCCTGGCACTTCATCACGGCGCCCTTGAAGTTGGCCGGGGACATCGCCTTCGGGCTGCCGACGAGCGCCACCTCGGACTTGCCGTCCTTGGCGGCCTCCTCCCTGAGCTTCGCGAAGTAGCCGTCCACGGACTTCTCCGGATCGGCGATCTCGCCGTAGAGGCCGGAGAAGTGGAGGCCCTTGGCCGTCAGCGGGTTCTTGGGGTCGCCGGCCAGGTAGTCCATGCCCACCTGGGTCGGGTTCTTGACGCCCGCGGCCTCGGCTTCCTTCTTGTCCTCGTCGGTGAAGGCCTTCTCCTTGTACTTCGGGTCCTTCTTGAAGTCGTCCACCGACTCCGGCGCGACCAGCTTGTAGCCCTTGGTGTCGGCGGAGATGTCACTGCCGCCGCCGAGGAGGTACCAGCCGCCGCCCGCGATCACCGCGACCGCGACGACCGCGCCGATGATCACACCGGCCTTGGACTTCTTCGGGGGCTGCCCGCCGTACGGGGCCTGCTGCTGCGGGTAGCCGTAGGCCGGGGTCGGCGGCTGCTGGGGGTAGCCCTGCGGGGGGACTCCCGGCTGCTGCGGGTAGCCGTAGCCCGGCTGCGGGGCCGCGGGCTGCCCGTACGGGCCGGGCTGCGGGGCCGGCTGCTGCCCGTACGGTCCCGGCGGCGGCGGGGGCTGCTGCCCGTACGGTCCCGGCTGCTGAGGCTGCTGGCCGTAGGGCCCTGGCTGGTTGTAGCTCATCCCGCGTCCCCCAATGAGGTTGCTTATCCGTTTCACACATCCTGACGGAAGCCCGGCGCGGGCAGGGCGCCGGGCCCCTGGAATACCGGTTTCATGACTGGACTGTTACCGCTCTAAACTGTGCCCCGTGACCGAGAACACGCAGACACCCAGCAGCCCCGACTCCGAACTGCCGACCACGTACGCGCCGGCCGAGGTAGAAGGGAAGCTCTACGAGCGCTGGGTAGAGCGCGGTTACTTCGAGGCGGACGCCAAGAGCGAGAAGCCTCCGTACGCGATCGTCATTCCGCCGCCCAACGTCACCGGCAGCCTGCACCTGGGCCACGCCTTCGAGCACACGCTGATCGACGCCCTCACCCGCCGCAAGCGCATGCAGGGCTACGAGACGCTGTGGCAGCCCGGCATGGACCACGCCGGCATCGCCACCCAGAACGTCGTCGAGCGCGAGCTCGCCAAGGAGGGCAAGTCCCGCCACGACCTCGGCCGGGAGGCCTTCGTCGAGCGCGTCTGGCAGTGGAAGGGCGAGTCCGGCGGTCAGATCTCCGGCCAGATGCGCCGCCTCGGCGACGGCGTCGACTGGTCCCGTGAGCGTTTCACCATGGACGAGGGCCTCTCCGAGGCCGTTCAGACCATCTTCAAGAAGCTCTACGACGACGAGCTGATCTACCGCGCCGAGCGCATCATCAACTGGTGCCCCCGCTGCCTGACCGCGATCTCCGACATCGAGGTCGAGTACCAGGACGACGAGGGCGAGCTCGTCTCGATCCGCTACGGCGAGGGCGACGCGTCCATCGTCGTCGCGACCACCCGCGCCGAGACGATGCTGGGTGACACGGCCGTCGCCGTCCACCCCGAGGACGAGCGCTACAAGCACCTCGTCGGCACCGAGATCGAGCTGCCGCTCACCGGCCGCCGCATCCCGGTCGTCGCGGACGAGCACGTCGACCCGGAGTTCGGCACCGGCGCCGTCAAGGTGACCCCGGCGCACGACCCGAACGACTTCGAGATCGGCCAGCGCCACAACCTGCCGAACCTCGCCGTCATGGACGAGCACGCGATCATCACCGCCCACGGCCCCTTCCAGGGCCTGGACCGGCTGGAGGCCCGCTCCGCCATCGTCGGCGCGCTGCGCGCCGAGGGCCGGATCGTCGCCGAGAAGCGCCCGTACACGCACTCCGTCGGCCACTGCTCGCGCTGCAAGACCACCATCGAGCCGCGTCTGTCGATGCAGTGGTGGGTCAAGGTCGGCCCGCTCGCCAAGGCCGCCGGTGACGCGGTCCGCAACGGCGAGGTCAAGATCCACCCGCAGGAGATGGAGAAGCGGTACTTCGACTGGGTCGACAACCTCCACGACTGGTGCATCTCGCGCCAGCTGTGGTGGGGGCACCGCATCCCGGTCTGGTACGGCCCGAACGGTGAGGTCGTCTGCGTCGGACCGGACGAGCAGCCGCCCGCCGGCGAGGGCTGGACCCAGGACACCGACGTCCTGGACACCTGGTTCTCCTCGGGCCTGTGGCCGTTCTCCACGCTCGGCTGGCCGCAGCAGACCGACAGCCTGGCGAAGTTCTACCCGAACGCCGTCCTGGTCACCGGCTACGACATCCTCTTCTTCTGGGTCGCCCGGATGATGATGTTCGGCCTGTACGCGATGGACGGCACCCCGCCGTTCCACACCATCGCCCTGCACGGCATGGTCCGCGACGAGCGCGGCAAGAAGATGTCGAAGTCCTTCGGCAACGTGGTCAACCCGCTGGACTGGATGGACAAGTACGGGTCCGACGCGGTCCGCTTCACCCTGGCCCGCGGCGCCAACCCGGGTATCGACGTCCCGATCGGCGAGGACTGGGTCCAGGCGTCCAGCAAGTTCGCCAACAAGATCTGGAACGCCACGCGTTTCGCGATGATGAACGGCGCCACGATCGAGGGGGAGCTGCCGCCCGTCGAGCGGCTGTCGGCCACCGACCGCTGGATCCTGTCCCGGCTGAACGAGACGGTCGCGCAGGTCGACGCGTACTACGAGGACTACCAGTTCTCGAAGCTCAGCGAGGCGCTCTACCACTTCGCGTGGGACGAGGTCTTCGACTGGTACGTCGAGCTGTCGAAGACGACCTTCTTCGCGGGCGGCGAGCAGGCCAAGGTCTCCGGCCGGGTCCTCGGCGAGGTCGTCGACGTCATGCTGCGGCTGCTGCACCCGGTCGTCCCCTTCGTCACCGAGACGCTGTGGACCACGCTGACCGGCGGCGAGTCCCTCGTCATCGCCGACTGGCCGACGGACAGCGGCTTCCGCGACGAGGCCGCCGAGGCGGAGATCGCCTCCGTCCAGTCGGTGATCACCGAGGTCCGCCGCTTCCGCAAGGAGCAGGGTCTGCAGGACGGCCAGAAGGTTCCGGCGCGTCTGGAGCTGGGCGCCACCGGGCTGGGCGCCCACGAGGCGGCCATCCGCCAGCTGCTGCGCCTCCAGCCGGAGGGCGACTCCTTCAGCGCCACCGCGACCCTCCCGGTCGCCGGCGGCACCGTCGCGCTCGACCTGTCGGGCACCATCGACGTGGCGGCCGAGCGCAAGCGCCTGACGAAGGACCTGGGCGCCGCGGAGAAGGAGAAGCAGCAGGCCGAGGCGAAGCTGGGGAACGAGGCGTTCATCGCCAAGGCCCCGGACAACGTCGTGGACAAGATCAAGGGCCGGCTCGCCAAGGCCGAGGCGGACATCGCCCGGCTCCAGGCGCAGCTGGACGGCCTGCCGGCCGCCTAGTACCCCGGTACGTACGCACAGGTGAAGGCCCCCGCACCGTCGGTCGATGCGGGGGCCTTCGCCGTATCCCTTCCCCTGGGGGCGTCCCCGTCACACCGGACGACTGTCCGAAGTGCCCTAAATCACTCGTTTTTCGGTTCCGGGCGATCCGAACCGAAGCGCTGACCACGGATGATGGAGGGCATGCGCGTCAAGCCCGCCGTCCCGGCCTTCGACCGGCTGGTGGCTTCCGGCCGCCGGCTCACCGAGAGCTGGGCCGGGTCGCCGCGGGCCGTGGACGTCCTCACCGCGCTCGGCTGCCTCGGTCTGATGGCCCTCGACCTTCCGGGTCTCGCCGCCGCCGACAACTCGCTGACCGGGCCCGCCGCCGCCGTCGTCCTCACCCTGGGCTGCGCCACCCTGCTGGTGCGCCGCCGGCAGCCCTGGATCTCGTACCTGGCCGCGCTGCTCTTCATCGGGTGGCTGCACGAGTTCACCCTGATCCAGTTCGCCCTCTACTCGGTCGGCCGCTACCGGGGGCGCCGGGCCGGAATCCTCGCCACCCTCGGGTACCTCGGCTTCGCGCTGGTGATGTTCTGCATGCCGGACTGGCCCGCGCCCCGGGGGGAGACCCTCAGCGGCTTCCTCAGCGTGGTCGTGCCCATCGGGGTGCTGGCATCGGCGGTGGGCATCGCCGCCTACCGGCACGACCTGGTGGCGGAGCTGACCGCCCGGCGGGCCGAGTCCGCCGTGCTCCACGCCGTCCAGCAGGAGCGCACCTCCGTGGCCCGCGACGTCCACGACTTCGTAGGGCGCGAGCTGACCCTGCTCACCGTCCGCTCCGAGGTGCTGTCGATGCGGGCGCGCGAGACGTCGTACGGGCCGGACTTCGAGGAGCTGGCCGACACCGCACGGCGGGCCCACCTGGTGCTCAACGAGATCATCGTGCAGCGCGGGGAACGGGCCTCGACCCCGGGCGTGGAGGGGCTGGCGGCGCTCGCCGAGGAGAGCGGGCGGGCCGGATCACCCGTCCGGCTCACCATGGACCAGGACGCGCACGGGCTCTCCCCGCTGCGGCAGGCGGCGGTCTACCGGGTGGTGCAGGAGTGCCTGACCAATGCCGCCAAGCACGCGCACGGGGAGACCATCGACGTGGCGATCACGACGGACGGCCCGCGGCTGCGGATAGCGGTCAGCAACGCACTGCCGGCCCGGACCCCGGGCCGCGCCCCCGTCTCGGCGGGCTCGGGCACGGCGAGCATGTCCGAGCGCGTACGCAGCCTGGGGGGCACCCTGACGGCCACGCGCACGCGGACCTCCTACGAGGTCGTCGCCACCCTCCCGCGCGGCTGAGCCGCGGCGGCCTCAGGCTTTCGCCGGGGCCAGGAGGCCGCCGAGGGCGTCCAGGTCCTCCACGCACCGGCCGGAGCCCAGCGCCACGCACTCCAGCGGGTTGTCCGCGACGAAGACCGGGATGCCCGTCGCCGAGGCCATCCGCAGGTCCAGGCCGGGCAGCAGCGCGCCCCCGCCGGTCAGCACGATGCCGTGCTCCATCACGTCACCGGACAGCTCCGGCGGGCACTCCTCCAGCGTGCCGCGGACCGCCCCGATGATCGCCTCCACCGGCTCGTCGAGTGCGGCCCGTACGTCCCCGGCGCCCAGCACGAGCGTCTTCGGCATGCCGCCGACCCTCTCGCGGCCGCGCACGGTGAAGGTGCGCGTCTCCAGTTCCGGCCGGTCCGGGACCGGCCAGGCCGAGCCGATGCCCACCTTGACGTCCTCGGCGGTGCGCTCGCCGATCAGCAGCCCGTGCTCCTTGCGTACGTACTCCATGACGGCCGCGTCGAGCCGGTCCCCGCCGACACGCAGCGACTGGGACGTGACGATGCCGCCGAGCGAGATGACGGCGACCTCGGAGGTGCCCCCGCCGATGTCCACGACCATGGAGCCGCGGGCTTCGCCCACCGGCAGTCCGGCGCCGATCGCCGCGGCCATCGGCTCCTCGACGAGGTGGACGACCCGGGCCCCGGCCCGTGTGGAGGCCTGGACGATGGCCCGCCGCTCGACCGGGGTGACACCCGAGGGCACGCAGATCACCATCCGGGTCCGGGGCCGCCGGCCCGGGACGGCCTTGCGGACGAAGTGCCGGATCATCTCCTCCGCGGCCTCGTAGTCGCAGATCACACCGCCCCGCAGAGGGCGGATCGCGGTGATGGAGCCGGGAGTGCGGCCGATGGTCTCCTTGGCCTCCGTACCGACGGCCAGGGCCGTGGTGGTGCCCGCCTTCACGGCGACCACGGACGGCTCATCGAGGACGATCCCGTGCCCCCGGGCGTAGACGAGGGTGTTCGCGGTACCCAGGTCCATCCCTATGTCGCGGCTGGACGCTGTCTTGTCGCTGCTGGCCTGCGGCATTTGTTCCCCTATCTGCTGCCGCAAGGCTTGCACGACGATCACGTCGCGCCGGGCGCCGGAGGTCCCGAAACGGCCGGGCCGAAAGTCCTCCGGGTCCCCGTCCGTAGACTGGCCCTGTGAGTGACCAGCAGCCCGAGAGCCACGACCGCGACGACAACGACGACCTCGCCGCCACCTTCGACGAGTTCGACCAGATCGTGGCGGAAGAGTCCGACCGCGACCCCGACCTGGCGGTGATCGAGGCCGGCAGCCGCACCCTGCGCGCCCAGGCCGGCCCGCCCCAGGGCGACCCGGTACCCGCCCTGCCCCTCGACCCGGAGGTCGCCAAGGCGCTGCTGGAGGTGGAGCAGGAGCTCGCCACCCGCTGGGGCGAGACCAAGCTGGAGCCCTCGGTGTCGCGGATCGCGGCGCTGATGGACGTGCTGGGCGAGCCGCAGCGCGCGTACCCGTCCATCCACGTCACCGGCACCAACGGCAAGACGAGCACGGCCCGCATGATCGAGGCCCTGCTGAACGCCTTCGAGCTGCGCACCGGCCGCTACACCAGCCCGCACGTGCAGTCGATCACCGAGCGGATCAGCCTGGACGGGGCGCCGATCGAGGCCGAGCGGTTCGTCGAGACGTACCACGACATCAAGCCGTACGTGGAGATGGTCGACGCCGCCGAGGAGTTCCGGCTGTCCTTCTTCGAGGTGCTCACCGGGATGGCCTACGCGGCCTTCGCGGACGCCCCGGTGGACGTGGCCGTGGTCGAGGTCGGCATGGGCGGCAGCTGGGACGCGACCAACGTCATCGACGCGTCCGTCGCGGTGGTCACCCCGATCAGCCTGGACCACACCGACCGGCTCGGCTCCACGCCCGGCGAGATCGCCGTGGAGAAGGGCGGCATCGTCAAGCAGGACGCGACCGTGATCCTGGCCCAGCAGCCGGTGGACGCGGCGCAGGTGCTGCTGAAGAAGGCCGTCGAGGTGGACGCCACGGTGGCCCGCGAGGGCATGGAGTTCGGCGTCGTCTCGCGCGAGGTCGCGGTCGGCGGCCAGCAGCTGACGCTGCGCGGTGTGGGCGGCGAGTACGACGGCATCTTCCTGCCGCTGTACGGCGCGCACATGGCGCACAACGCGGCGGTGGCCCTGGCCGCCGTCGAGGCCTTCTTCGGGATCGGCCAGGAGCACGCCCGGGTCCTGGACGTGGACACCGTACGGAAGGCCTTCGCCTCGGTGTCCTCGCCGGGCCGTATGGAGGTCGTGCGGCGCAGCCCGACGGTGGTCCTGGACGCGGCGCACAACCCGGCGGGCGCGGCGGCCACCGCGGAGGCGGTCACCGAGTCGTTCGGCTTCAGCCGGCTGGTCGGGGTGGTGGCCGCGAGCGAGGACAAGGACGTCCGCGGGCTGCTGGAGGCCTTCGAGCCGATCTTCGCGGAGGTGGTGGTCACGGAGAACTCCAGCCACCGCTCGATGGGCGCGGACGACCTGGCGGCCGTCGCGGTCGAGGTCTTCGGCGCGGAGCGGGTGCAGGTGGAGCCGCGGCTGGACGACGCCCTGGAGGCGGCGATCACCCTGGCGGAGGAAGAGGCCGAGTACGGAGGGGCCGGAGTCCTGGTGACCGGTTCCGTGATCACGGTGGGCGAGGCCCGCCTGCTGCTGAAGAGGGGCTGAGGGATGCGCACGCTGTGTGCGAGCACGCTGATCGGCGAGTTCTTCGTGATCGGCTTCGCGGGGCTGGTGGCGATGAAGGACCCCGATCTGACCCAGGCCACGGTCTGGACGGTGTGCGGGGTCACCATGCTGCTGTCGGTGCTGCTGTGCGGGATGCTGTCGCGTCCCGGGGCGGTCCCGCTGGGCTGGGCCCTGCAGATCGGCCTGATCGTGAGCGGGTTCGTCGTGCCGACGATGTTCTTCCTCGGCGCGGTGTTCGCCGGGCTGTGGTGGTGCTCCGTGCACTACGGCCGCAAGATCGACACGATCAAGGCGCGCTGGGCGGCCGCTCAGGAGGCGCCGGGGGCACCCGCGGCGCCTGACGCTGCGTGACGGGTCCCCGGACCGGCCCTGTAGATTCGCCCTACCGCACCCGTTTGCCGCAAGGAGCCGCAACATGACCCAGCGCACCCTCGTCCTGCTCAAGCCCGACGCCGTCCGTCGCGGTCTGGTCGGCGAGATCATCGGCCGCATCGAGCGGAAGGCCGGCTGGACCATCCCCGCGCTGGAGCTGCGTACGCTGGACCAGGAGACCCTGGAGGCGCACTACGGCGAGCACAAGGGCAAGCCGTTCTACGAGCCCCTCATGGGCTTCATGGCGAGCGGCCCGATCGTCGCCCTGGTGGTCGAGGGCGAGCGCGTGATCGAGGGTGTCCGCCAGCTGGCCGGACCCACTGACCCGATCGCCGCGGCGCCGGGCTCCATCCGGGGTGATTTCGGCACGATCACGCGTGAGAACCTGATCCACGCCTCGGACTCGGAGGAGTCCGCCGAACGTGAGCTGAAGCTGTTCTTCCCGGCGCTCTGAGCACTCTTTCCTGACGGAACATCAGCCGAATAGCGCTCATGACCTGGGGCGACCGAAGTAATTTCGGTCGCCCTCCGGTATTTCCGGGCAGAAGCGGGAACGCCTGGGCAGGACACGTCGTCACCACTGAGGGGGCGGGTATCCATTCCGGCGGGATTGCCGGAGTCCCGTCGCGCGGTCTTCGTACTTGCGGCACTACGATGGGGCCTCCACCCACACACCCACCTCGCCGACCTGACAGCAGCCGCTATCAACTGGAAGGCCAGACGCTCCTCATGGGGAACAAGGGGAACAAAATGTCGTTCATCGGCCGTGACATGGCGATCGACCTCGGGACCGCCAACACGCTGGTGTACGTGAGGGGCCGGGGGATCGTCCTGAACGAGCCGTCCGTGGTCGCCATCAACACGAACACCGGCGGCATCCTGGCGGTCGGCTCGGAGGCGAAGAAGATGATCGGGCGCACGCCCGGGAACATCGTCGCCGTACGGCCCCTCAAGGACGGCGTGATCGCCGACTTCGAGATCACCGAGCGCATGCTCCGGTACTTCATCCTCAAGATTCACAAGCGCCGCTACCTGGCCCGCCCGCGCGTGGTGGTCTGCGTTCCCTCCGGCATCACCGGAGTGGAGCGACGCGCCGTCATCGAGGCGTCCACGCAGGCCGGCGCCCGCCAGGTGCACATCATCGAAGAGCCCATGGCCGCCGCCATCGGCTCGGGCCTGCCCGTCCACGAGGCCACCGGCAACATGGTCGTGGACATCGGCGGCGGCACCACCGAGGTCGCCGTCATCTCCCTCGGCGGAATCGTCACGGCACAGTCCATCCGGGTGGCCGGCGACGAGCTCGACAACGCGATCATCCAGCACATCAAGAAGGAGTACTCGCTCCTCCTCGGTGAGCGCACCGCCGAGCAGATCAAGATCACCATCGGGTCGGCCTACGACCTCGACAAGGACGAGCACACCGAGATCCGCGGTCGCGACCTGGTCTCCGGCCTGCCCAAGACGGTCGTCATCTCGGCCGCCGAGGTGCGCAAGGCCATCGAGGAGCCGGTCAACTCCATCGTCGACGCGGTCAAGACCACGCTCGACAAGTGCCCGCCGGAACTCTCCGGCGACATCATGGACCGCGGCATCGTCCTCACCGGCGGCGGCGCGCTCCTGCGCGGACTCGACGAGCGGCTGCGCCGGGAGACCGGCATGCCGATCCACATCGCCGAGGACCCGCTCGACTCCGTCGCGCTCGGCTCCGGCAAGTGCGTCGAGGAGTTCGAGGCCCTCCAGCAGGTCCTGGACGCCCAGCCCCGTCGCTGACAGATGCCCCTCCCCGCCGGGGAGGGGCCATGCGGAACACAAGGATCCGCCGTACGGGTGCTACCGGGCCCGTGCGGCGGATCGTTGATATACAGGCAAAAGAGAAATCCGACGAGGAAGGCACGGCCGCCGCACGTGAGGGACACACGAGAAAGCCGGCTGCTCCTGGTGCTTCTGATCGCCATCGCGTTCGCGTTGATCACGGTGGACATCAGGGCAGGCGAGGAGTCGCCGGTCGACGGTGCCCGGCAGGCCGCCGCGGCGGTCTTCGGCCCGGTCGAGGAAGGTGTGGCGACCGCGGTCGATCCGGTCGCCAACGCCATAGGGGCGGTACGGGACTCCGGCGAGCGACACAACCGCATCGCCACGCTGGAGCGCGAGAACGCGGCACTGAAGGCCAAGCTGGGCAGCGAGGACCAGACCCGCAGCCGCATCCACGAGCTCGACGAGATGCTCAAGCGGGCCGGCGCCGGACAGTACGGCATCAAGGGCGCCGAGGTCATCGCCATAGGAGCGGCCCAGGGCTTCTCCTGGACCGTCACCATCGACGCCGGCAGCAAGGACGGCATCGAACGCGACATGACCGTCCTCAACGGGGACGGGCTCGTCGGCCGGGTCAGCACCGTCGGCCCCGACACGGCCACCGTCGTCCTCGCCAACGACCCCGACTTCACCGTCGGCACCCGGCTGGAGAAGACCGGCGAACTGGGCTTCGCCACCGGCCAGGGCGACCGCGCCCTGTCCGTCCAGATGCTCAACGGCAAGGCCAAGGTCAGCCCCGGCGACCGGCTCGTCACCTTCGGCTCGCGCGGCAACAAGCCCTTCGTGCCCGGTGTGCCGATCGGCGAGGTGGTCAAGGTCGACCCCTCGCGCGGCGACCTGACCCGCACCGTCTGGGTGCGTCCGTTCGTCGGCTTCTCGCGCCTGGACATCGTCGGCGTCGTCGTGATGCCGCCACGCGAGGACCCCCGCGACGCGGTCCTGCCGCCCAAGCCCGAGGCTCCCAAGCCCACCCCGACGGTCACCGTCACCGTGACCCCGTCGGGGACGGCCGGAGTGCCCGCCAAGCCGGCCGACGAGTAGGGGACAGACCGTCATGCGCTTCAACAGGATCCTGCTCTCGGCCACCCTCGTCGTGGTCGCCCTCGTCATCCAGGTCACCGTCCTGGGCCGGCTCCAACTGCCCGGCGCCGTGCCCGACCTGCTGCTCCTCACCGTCGTCTCGCTCGCACTCGTGTACGGGCACGTCAGCGGCGCGCTCATCGGCTTCGCCGCCGGTCTCCTCGCCGACCTGGCCCCGCCCGCCGACCACGCCGCCGGGCGGTACGCACTCGTCCTGTGCGTCATCGGCTACGTCGCCGGTCTGACCCGCCCCGACGGCGGCCGGTTCCGTTCCGCCTGGGGCCCGATGCTCACCGTCGTCGCCGCCGCGATCGGCTCCACCCTGCTCTACGCCGGTGTGGGCGCCCTCGTCGGCGACACCGCCGCCCGCCACGTGGGCCTGACCGGGCTGCTGTTCACCGCGACCCTCTACGACCTGCTGCTCGCACCGTTCACCGTGCCGTTCATCATGGCCCTGGCCCGGCGCGCCGAGAACGACCCGATGGCCGTCGAGGCCGGCGGCGGCCCCGCCAACAAGGCCGCCGACGTCTCCGCCGGCTGGCTGGCCGGCGGTACGGGCCTGCGCATCGGCAGCCAGCGCGGCGGACTGCGCCTGAAGACCGCGCGCTCGCGGGCCAACAAAGCCGTCCGCATAAAGGGGGTCAAGCCGGTCAAGGGTGTGAAGAGCGTCAAAAAGCTGTGAGGGAGGAGCAGTCGTGACCAACGTTCCGGAGACCGGCCGCACCTCCCGGGTGCAGATCAGGCTCGTCATGATCCAGGTGCTCGTCTTCTCCATGCTGCTCACCCTCGGCGGGCGGCTCTGGTACCTCCAGATCCGCAACGGCGACGAGTACTACCACGAGGCGAAGAGCAACCACGTCCAGCAGGTCGTCCAGCCCGCCGTGCGCGGCTCGATCCTCGACGCCCGCGGCGTCCCCCTGGCCGACAACGAGACCCGTCTCGTCGTCTCGGCCAGCCGCACCGAGCTGATGAAGATGAAGGACAGGGGCAAGGGCGTCCTGACCCGCCTCGCCGCCGTCCTGGACATGAAGCCGCAGGACGCCGTGGACAAGGTCCGCCTCTGCGACTCCCAGACCCCGCAGCCCTGCTGGAACGGCTCCCCCTACCAGCCGATCCCGGTCACGCTGGAGGCCACCACCCAGCAGGCCCTGCAGATCCGCGAACGCCCCGAGGACTTCCCGGGCATCACCGCGGAGCCCGCCGCCGTACGCCGCTACCCGGCGCCCGGCGGCGCCAACACGGGCCAGGTGCTCGGCTACCTCTCCCCGGTCACCGACGAGGAGATCATCAAGGCGAAGGACACCAACTCGCCCTTCCTGCGCTCGGACCAGGTCGGCCGCTTCGGCCTGGAGCGCACCTACGACAAGGAACTGCGGGGCAAATCGGGCGTGACCCGCTACGAGGTCGACAACCTCGGCCGCGTGATGGGCGAGGCCAGGAACGACCCGACGGTCCCCGGCGCCCACCTCGTGACCAGCCTCGACGCGCGCGTCCAGGGAGTCGCCGAGTACGAGCTGAACGCGGCCATGGTCGAGGCGCGCAAGCAGATCGACCGCAACACCGGCGTCCCCTACAAGGCCGACGCGGGCGCCATCGTGGTCCTGGAGTCCAAGACCGGCCGCGTGGTGGCCATGGCCTCCGCCCCGACCTTCGACCCGAACGTCTGGGTCGGCGGGATCTCCGCCAAGGACTACGCCAAGCTCACCGCCAAGGAGTCCAACGTCCCGCTGATGAACCGGGCGATCCAGGGCCAGGCCGCCCCCGGCTCCATCTTCAAGGTCATCCCGACCGCGGCCGCGGTCAACGCGGGCTACAAGTTCGACGGCGAGTACCCCTGCCCGAGCTCGTACGCCATCGGCGGCCAGGTCTTCAAGAACTTCGAGTCCCAGGGCCACGGCTCGATCACCCTCGGCCGCGCCCTGGAAGTCTCCTGCGACACCGTGTTCTACGCCCTGGGCCACCAGCAGTGGATCAAGGACGGCGGGCTCAAGCCGAAGAAGCACCCGGCCGAGATCTTCTACAAGACCGCCCACCAGTTCGGCCTCGGCGCCGAGACCCACGTGGACCTGCCCGGCGAGGAGAAGGGCCGCGTCCCCGACCGCCGCTGGAAGCAGGCGTTCTGGGAAGCCAACAAGGACATGTGGTGCAAGACCGGCAAGAAGGGCGGCACCTACGTCGAGCTGCTGTCCTACGAGAACTGCCTCGAAGGCAACCTCATGCGCGCCGGTGACGCCGTCAACTACTCCATCGGCCAGGGCGACACCCTCGTGACCCCGATCCAGATGGCCACCATCTACGCGGCCATCTCCAACGGCGGCACCCTGTGGAACCCGACCATCGGCAAGGCCATCATCAGTGCCGACGGCAAGAAGATCGAAGAGATCAAGCCGCAGGCCCACGGCCGGCTGCCGATGACCGAGGAGACCAGGCACAAGATGGAGGGCGCGCTGGAGGGTGTCGCCACCCGCGGCACCGCCGCCTGGCGCTTCGGCGGCTGGCCCCAGAAGCAGATCCCCATGCACGCCAAGACCGGCACCGCCGAGGTCTACGGCAAGCAGACCACCTCGTGGTTCGCCACGTACACCGAGGACTACACGATCGTGATGACGATCTCCCAGGGCGGCACCGGCTCCGGCGCCTCCGGCCCCGCCGTGCGTAACGTCTACAACGCCATCTACGGCCTCACCATGTCCGGCAAGCAGGACCCGAAGAAGGCCCTGCTGATCAAGCCCGAGGCGAAGCTGCCCCGGATCGCCCCGGACGGCACCATCATCGCCCCGGACATCCGGCCGTACGTGCCGCCGTCCCCGGAGGAGCTGGAGCCGCCGGCGCTCGCCGGCCCGCCCGCACCGCCCGCGGCACGCCAGGACTGAGGAAAGACATGCAGACCGCCAACAAGTTCTCCGTCTCCCGGTACGCGCCCGAGCGCGGGGCGATGGCCAAGCTCACCGCCCGCGACTCGGTGGTGCGCCGGCTCGACTGGCCGATACTCCTCTCCGCGCTCGCCCTCTCCTTCCTCGGCGCCATGCTGGTGTGGTCGGCGACCCGCAACAGGACCTCGCTGAACCAGGGGGACCCGTACTACTTCCTGGCCCGGCACGCCCTGAACACCGGCATCGGCCTCGTGCTGATGATCGGCACGATCTGGCTCGGCCACCGCACCCTGCGCGGCGCCGTGCCGATCCTCTACGGGCTCTCCCTCGTGCTGATCCTCGCCGTGCTCACCCCGCTCGGCGCCACCATCAACGGCGCCCACGCGTGGATCGTCATCGGCGGCGGCTTCTCCCTCCAGCCGTCCGAGTTCGTGAAGATCACGATCATCCTGGTGATGGCGATGCTGCTGGCCACCCGGGTGGACGCGGGCGACCTCGCCCATCCGGACCACCGGACGGTCGTCAAGGCGCTCTGCCTGGCGGCCGCGCCGATGGGCATCGTCATGCTGATGCCCGACCTCGGCTCCGTGATGGTCATGATCGTCATCGTGCTCGGCGTGCTGCTGGCCTCCGGCGCCTCCAACCGCTGGGTGGTGGGCCTGCTCGGCGCCGGCGCGAGCGGCGCCATCCTGATATGGCAGCTCGGCGTCCTCGACGAGTACCAGATCAACCGCTTCGCGGCCTTCGCCAACCCCGAGCTCGACCCGGCCGGCGTCGGCTACAACACCAACCAGGCGCGCATCGCCATCGGCTCCGGCGGACTGACCGGCTCCGGGCTCTTCCACGGCTCGCAGACCACCGGCCAGTTCGTGCCCGAGCAGCAGACCGACTTCGTCTTCACGGTGGCGGGGGAGGAGCTGGGCTTCGTCGGGGCCGGGCTGATCCTGCTGCTGCTCGGCGTCATCCTGTGGCGGGCCTGCATGATCGCCCGGGAGACCACCGAGCTGTACGGGACGATCGTCTGCGCCGGGATCATCGCCTGGTTCGCGTTCCAGTCCTTCGAGAACATCGGCATGACCCTCGGGATCATGCCGGTGGCCGGGCTCCCGCTGCCGTTCGTCTCGTACGGAGGCTCGTCGATGTTCGCGGTGTGGGTGGCGATCGGACTACTGCAGTCGATCAAGGTGCAGCGGCCATTGTCAGCCTGATGTGCTGTTCACCCTGCCGACGTGATCCGTTCAGGACTAAGTTCGGTCTATGGCGGACACCAAGCGCGAAATCGAGCGAAAATTCGAGTTCTCCAAGGCCAAATCTGCCCGGCGCGGAGTCCCGGACCTGACGGGCACGGCCGCGATCGCGGCCGTCTCCGACCAGGGCACCGTCGACCTCGACGCCGTCTACTACGACACCCCCGACCAGAGGCTCGCCGCCGACGGCCTCACCCTCAGGCGCAGAACGGGCGGCGCGGACGAGGGCTGGCACCTCAAACTGCCCGTCTCCCCGGGCGTGCGCGACGAGATCGGCGCCGCACTCAGCGACACGGTCCCGCCCTCCCTCGCCGCACTCGTCCGCTCCCGCGTCCGCGACGCCGGACTCCGGCCGCAGGTCAGGCTCCTCTCCTCACGCAAGGTCAGCCACCTCCTCGACGCCTCCGGCGCCCTGCTCGCGGAACTGAGCACCGACGCCGTCGTCGCCGAACGCGGTGACACCACCGCCGCCTGGACCGAGGTCGAGGTGGAACTCGCCGACGGCGTCGACCCCGAACTCCTCGACGCCGTGCAGGAGACCTTCCGCAAAGCCGGGCTCCGGGTCTCCGACGCCCCCTCCAAACTCGCCCGGGCCCTCGCCGAGACCGACGCCGAACCCCCGGCCCGGCCCGGAGCCGGCGGACCCGGGGGCACCGCGGGCGCACACGTGCTCGCGTACCTGACCGAACAGCGCGACGCGCTCGTCGCCCAGGACCCGGCCGTACGACGGAACCTGCCCGACTCCGTCCACCAGATGCGGGTCGCCACCCGCCGGCTGCGCAGCGCCTTCAAGACCTACCGCAAGGTCCTGGACCGCGAGGTCACCGACCCCATCGGCGAGGAACTGCGCTGGCTGGCCGCCGAACTCGGCGTCGACCGAGACCAGGAGGTCCTGATGGAGCGGCTCCAGGCCCACCTCGCCGAACTGCCCCGCACCCTCCTCACCGGCCCGGTCCGCAGCCGGCTGCGGACCTGGAACACCAGCCGGCGCTCCGGATCGCGGCGCAAGGCCCTGGCCGCGCTCGACAGCGACCGCTACGTCACCCTCCTCAACACCCTCGACGCACTGCTCGACGCACCCCCGCTGCTCGACGGCGCCGCCAGGTCCCCGGAGAAGGTCCTCCCCAAGGCGGTGCTCCGCGACTACGCACGCCTCGCCACCCGCATCGACGGCGCGCTCGCCCTCGACGAGGGCCGGGAACGCGACCTGGCCCTCCACGAGGCCCGCAAGGCGGCCAAGCGCGTCCGGTACGCGGCGGAGTCGGCCGTGCCCGAGCTCGGCAAACCGGCGAAACACCTGGCCAAGGCCGTGAAGAAGGTCCAGACCCTGCTCGGCGACCACCAGGACAGCGTGGTCGCCCGCGACGCCCTGCGCGGCCTCGCCGCCCAGGCGACGGCCGCGGGAGAGCCCGCCTTCACCTGGGGCCTGCTCTACGGACGCGAAGAGGCCCTGGCCGAGCGGCGCGAGCGGGAGCTCCCCGACATCTGGGCGAAGGTCTCGGCCCCCGCCCTGCGGACGGCCCTGAAGTGATCATGCGGGTGGGGGCGGCTGAGCCATCGGGGTACGCTAGATAGCTGCCCCCTGCCCGCTTCACGAAAGTCGCGTGATGACCGAGTCGGTCTTCCCTCAGCTTGAGGCCCTGCTTCCGCACGTGCAGAAGCCCATCCAGTACGTCGGCGGTGAACTCAACTCCACGGTCAAGCCGTGGGAGAGCTGCGACGTCCGCTGGGCCCTCATGTACCCGGACGCATACGAAGTCGGGCTGCCCAACCAGGGCGTCATGATCCTGTACGAGGTGCTCAACGAGCGCGAGGGCGTCCTCGCCGAGCGCACCTACAGCGTGTGGCCCGACCTCGAAGAACTGATGCGCGAGCACAACGTGCCGCAGTTCACCGTGGACAGCCACCGCCCGGTCTCCGCCTTCGACGTGTTCGGCCTGTCCTTCTCCACGGAGCTGGGCTACACCAACATGCTCACGGCGCTGGACCTCGCGGGCATCCCGCTGGAGGCCCGCAACCGCACCGTCGACCACCCGATCGTCCTCGCGGGCGGCCACGCGGCCTTCAACCCCGAGCCGATCGCGGAGTTCATCGACTGCGCGGTCATCGGCGACGGCGAGCAGGCCGTCCTCGACATGACCGAGATCATCCGCACCTGGAAGGCCGAGGGCCGGCCGGGCGGACGCGAAGAGGTCCTCCTCCGTCTCGCCAAGACCGGCAACGTCTACGTGCCGGGCTTCTACGACGTCGAGTACCTGCCGGACGGCCGCATCGGCCGCGTCGTCCCCAACCGCTCCGGCGTGCCGTGGCGCGTGTCCAAGCACACCGTCATGGACCTCGACGAGTGGCCCTACCCCAAGCAGCCCCTGGTCCCGCTCGCCGAGACCGTCCACGAGCGCATGTCCGTGGAGATCTTCCGCGGCTGCACCCGCGGCTGCCGTTTCTGCCAGGCCGGCATGATCACGCGCCCCGTGCGGGAGCGAAGCATCACCGGCATCGGCGAGATGGTGGAGAAGGGCCTCAAGGCGACGGGCTTCGAGGAGGTCGGCCTCCTCTCCCTGTCCTCGGCGGACCACACGGAGATCGCCGACATCGCCAAGGGCCTCGCGGACCGCTACACGGACGACAAGGTGGGCCTGTCCCTGCCGTCGACCCGCGTGGACGCGTTCAACGTCGACCTCGCCAACGAGCTGACCCGCAACGGTCGCCGCTCCGGCCTGACCTTCGCCCCCGAGGGCGGCTCCGAGCGCATGCGCAAGGTCATCAACAAGATGGTCTCCGAAGAGGACCTGATCCGGACCGTCTCCACGGCCTACGGCAACGGCTGGCGCCAGGTCAAGCTGTACTTCATGTGCGGCCTGCCCACCGAGACCGACGAGGACGTGCTCCAGATCGGCGACATGGCGGTCAACGTCATCGCCAAGGGACGCGAGGTCTCCGGCCAGAACGACATCCGCTGCACGGTGTCCATCGGCGGATTCGTGCCCAAGCCGCACACCCCGTTCCAGTGGGCGCCGCAGCTGTCGGCCGAGGAGACGGACGCCCGCCTGGGCAAGCTCCGCGACAAGATCCGCGGCGACAAGAAGTACGGCCGCTCCATCGGCTTCCGCTACCACGACGGCAAGCCGGGCATCGTCGAGGGCCTCCTCTCCCGCGGCGACCGCCGCATCGGCGACGTCATCCGCGCCGTGTACGAGTCGGGCGGCCGCTTCGACGGCTGGCGCGAGCACTTCAGCTACGACCGCTGGATGGAGGCGGCGGAGAAGACGCTGCCCGCCTACGGCGTGGACGTGGCCTGGTACACGACCCGCGAGCGCACCTACGAGGAGGTCCTGCCCTGGGACCACCTGGACTCCGGTCTCGACAAGGACTGGCTCTGGGAGGACTGGCAGGACGCCCTCGACGAGACCGAGGTCGACGACTGCCGCTGGACCCCGTGCTTCGACTGCGGCGTGTGTCCTCAGCTCGACACGCACATCCAGATCGGCCCGACCGGCAAGAAGCTGCTTCCGCTGACCGTCGTGAAGTAACCCTTGGGTCACGAGAGGCCCCCGCCCGCAACGGGTGGGGGCCTTCGCCGTGTCCTTCACTGCATGGACATGGACAAACGGCCTCCCGCCGACGGTGGCGACGGGTGCCTGGTGGGCGTCATCAGGATCCCCGTGAAGATCGTCGCCGTACTCGTCGTACTGCCCGTACGAGTGGTCTGGGAACTGCTGGCCGCCTTCGGCCGCGCCGCGCACCGGCACGTGCTCGGGCCGCTGTACGTCCATGTCCTGGCGCCGCTGTTGCGTGCGCTGGGATGGCTGCTCGCCACCCTGCTCAAGCTGGTCTTCGTCTGGCCGTGGGTCGGGCTGTGGCGGTACGTGCTCGCCCCGGTCGGCCAGGGGCTGGCGTGGCTGTGCCGCGGCGTGTACGACCACCTGCTCGCGCCGGCCGGGCGGATCCTGGTCACGTACGTGCTGCGGCCGCTCTGGGCGGCGCTCGCCTGGCTCGGCCGGGGTGGCATGCGCTACCTGCTCGCGCCCCTCGCCAAGGGCGTCACGTGGATCGTGTGGGCCCTCGGCATGACGCTGTTCGTCTGGCCGTGGGCCGCGCTGTGGCGCTGGGTGCTCGCGCCCGTCGGCCGCGGGATCGCATGGCTGGCCGTGGCGGTGTACCGGTACGTGCTCACTCCGGTCGGGCACGGCCTCGTACGGCTGACGGCCGCCGCGTTCCGGTACCTGCTGCGGCCCGTCGGGCTGGGCCTGGCGTGGCTGGCCGTCGGCCTGTACCGGTACGTGCTCGCGCCCGCCGGGCGGGTCCTCCTCTGGGCCTGGCGGGTGGCCGGGCGGATCGTCGGCGCCCTGTGGCGCGGCGTCAAGTGGGTCGGCTGGGTACTCGTCGGCTGGCCCGCCTCCCGGGTGTACCGGTACGTGCTGACGCCCGTCGGCCACGCCGTCCGCGAGGTCTGGCGCACGGGCCGCGCCGCGGTCCGGGAGGCACGGGCCGCTGTGCGACAGGCACTGTTCGGTACTCCTCCCGTGGAACCGGCGAGGTCACGGGCGCGTACTCTGGGTAGTACGACAGCCGCCGACGCGGCACCCGCTGACGAGATCTCCTTGCCCCGACGGCAGGGGTGAGCCGGAGCGGGTCGACAGACCTCAGGGCGACGCGCGAGCCGCGGAGCCCCGCACAAGGAGAAGAACCACTGGGCAAGCGACAGCCCGAAGGCCCGCCTCCCGCACCGGTGGTGCAGCGCATCCGACTGCGCTACACCAAGCGCGGCCGCCTCCGGTTCACCAGCCACCGTGACTTCCAGCGCGCCTTCGAGCGGGCCCTGCGCCGCGCCGAGGTGCCGATGGCGTACTCCGCCGGCTTCACCCCGCACCCGCGCGTCTCGTACGCGAACGCCGCCCCGACCGGGACCGGCAGCGAGGCCGAGTACCTGGAGATCGCCCTCGCCGAGCCCCGCGACCCCGAGAAGCTGCGTGAGCTCCTCGACGAGTCGATGCCTACCGGGCTCGACATCATCGACGCCGTCGAGGCCCGCACCTCGGGTCTCGCCGACCGGCTGACCGCCTCCGTGTGGGAGCTGCGCCTGGACGGCGTGGAGCTCGCCGAGGCCGAGCGTGCCGTGGCGGCCTTCCTCGCCGCGGAGAACGTGGAGGTGCAGCGCCGGACCAAGAACGGAATGCGGACCTTCGACACGCGTGGCGCGGTCGTCAGTCTGGAAGCCCTTCCCGCCCCGGCTGATAGGCCGCTGGACAATGCCTGTGCGATACTGCGGCTGGTTGTTCGGCATCTGACACCTGCCGTGCGACCCGACGACGTCCTGTCCGGTCTCCGAGCTGTGGCCGACCTGGCGCCGCCGGTCCCCTCAGCGGTGACCAGGCTGGCGCAGGGGCTCTTCGACGAGGAGTCCGGCACGGTGACCGACCCGCTCGCGCCCGACCGCGAGGCTGACACGGCCGCTCCACCCACGGCCGCCGTAGCAGCCGACGCGAAGGCGCCGGAAGGTCCCGCCGCGTAAGGAACGCCGTCGTCGCGCAGCCCTGGCACTCGGGAGCCACCTGGGTCGGGCCGCGCACTGACCTGAAGACTTCCGCCAGGCCGTACGGACAACACGTACGGAACCGGCGGCCATGGACTACAGCTCCCGTGTGGCGAACGCGCCCCGGAGGCCGGCTCCGCGCTCATTACGCGGAGCCGCGCCGGACCGGAAGTCAGCCGCGGCGCCCGGGAGCGTGACGGGAGAACCGCCCGCAATGCTCAACAACGAAAACGACACCACCCCTGCTGGTAGCGCCGACAGCGGCAGCCCCAGCGACAACCTGCCGCCGCGCCGTCGCCGCCGTGCCGCTTCCCGGCCCGCGGGCCCGCCCGGTGGCGCCGTCGCCGAGACGGCTCCGGTGACCGAGGCCGCTCCGGCCGCCCCCGCCGAAGAGGCCGCTCCGGCCGCCGCCCCCGCTCGTCCCCGCCGCCGCGCGACCCGCGCCGTGGCCGCCCCGGCGACTCCGGCCGCGGAGGCCGTCGTCGTCGACGCCCCGGCCGCCGAGCCGGTCGCCGCCCCTGTTGCCGCCGCCGTCGCCGAGGAGCCCGCCGCTCCCGCTCCGCGTGCCCGTCGCCGTGCCACCCGCGCCGTGACCGCCCCGGCCGCCGAGGCCGCTGCCGCCGCCGAGGCTGCCGCGCCCGTGGTCGAGGAGGAGGCTCCGGCCGCTCCGGCTCCGCGTGCCCGTCGTCGTGCGACCCGCGCCGTCGCGGCCCCGGCCGCAGAGGCCGTCGAGGCCGCCGCTGTGGTCGAGGCTCCTGCTGCCGCCGCCGAGGCTGCCGCGCCCGTGGTCGAGGAGGAGGCTCCGGCCGCTCCGGCTCCGCGTGCCCGTCGTCGTGCGACCCGCGCCGTGGCCGCTCCGGCCGCAGAGGCCGTCGAGGCCGCCGCTGTGGTCGAGGCTCCTGCTGCCGCCGCCGAGGCTGCCGCGCCCGTGGTCGAGGAGGAGGCTCCGGCCGCTCCGGCTCCGCGTGCCCGTCGTCGTGCGACCCGTGCCGTCGCGGCCCCGGCCGCCGAGGCCGTCGCCGAGGCTCCCGCCGCGGAGCCCGCGCCCGTCGTGGAGGAGGCCCCCAGGGCCACCCGCGCCGTGACCGTCGCCGACGCCGTGGACTCGCCCAAGCGCGGCGGCCGCCGCCGCGCCACCCGCTCCTCCGCGCCGGCCGCCGCCCCGCAGCCCGTCGCCGAGAGCGCCGAGCCCGCCGCACCGGCCCGCGCCCGCCGCGCCGCGCGTCCCGCCGTGGCCGTCTTCCAGGCCCCGGTCTTCGCCGAGCCGATGTTCCAGACCCCCGAGACCGCGGCCATGGCCGCGGCGGCCGCTCGTGCCGCCGCCCCGGCCGAAGAGGTCGAGGAGGAGGAGACCGAGCTGGAGGCCGAGGTCACCGCGGCCCCCGTCGCGCAGCCCGCCGGCCGCCGCCGTCGCCGTGGGCGCGGCGCCGCCGAGTCCGCTCCGGTGGCCGAGCCCGCGCAGTCCGCGCCGGTCTCCCTTCCCGAGGTGCTCGCGGAGGAGGAGCCGGAGGCCGAGGCCGCCGAGCTGGACGAGGAGTCCGCCGAGTTCGAAGAGGGCGACGAGTCGGGCGAGCGCCCGTCGCGCCGCCGCCGTCGCGGTGGCCGTCGCCGCCGTCGCGGTGAGTCCGCCGACCTCGACGAGTCCGCCGAGGAAGAGGCCGAGGCCGCCGAGCAGGACGCCGCCGAGCAGGACGCCGAGGAGGAAGAGGACGAGGAGTCCGACGAGGCCCTCGGCTCCAGCTCCAGCCGCCGTCGCCGCCGTCGCCGTCGCCGCAGCGGCGAGGGCTCTGCCGAGGCCGCCGAAGCGGGTGACGAGGACGGTGTGCGTACCGTCGTCAAGGTCCGCGAGCCGCGCCCGGCGCGTGAGAAGGCCGAGTCCTCCGACGAGGTCCAGTCCATCAAGGGCTCGACCCGCCTGGAGGCGAAGAAGCAGCGCCGCCGTGAGGGCCGCGAGCAGGGCCGCCGCCGCGTGCCGATCATCACCGAGGCCGAGTTCCTGGCCCGCCGTGAGGCCGTCGAGCGTGTCATGGTCGTCCGCCAGGCCGGCGAGCGCACGCAGATCGGCGTCCTTGAGGACAACGTGCTCGTCGAGCACTACGTCAACAAGGAAGAGGCCACCTCGTACGTCGGCAACGTCTACCTGGGCAAGGTCCAGAACGTGCTGCCGTCGATGGAGGCCGCCTTCATCGACATCGGCAAGGGCCGCAACGCCGTCCTGTACGCCGGTGAGGTCAACTTCGAGGCGCTCGGCATGGCCAACGGGCCGCGCCGCATCGAGTCCGCCCTCAAGTCCGGCCAGTCGGTCCTGGTGCAGGTCACCAAGGACCCGATCGGCCACAAGGGCGCCCGCCTGACCAGCCAGGTCTCGCTCCCCGGCCGCTACCTGGTTTACGTGCCCGAGGGCTCGATGACCGGCATCAGCCGCAAGCTGCCCGACACCGAGCGCGCGCGTCTGAAGACCATCCTCAAGAAGATCGTCCCCGAGGACGCGGGCGTCATCGTGCGCACCGCCGCCGAGGGTGCGAGCGAGGACGAGCTGCGCCGCGACGTCGAGCGTCTGCAGGCCCAGTGGGAGGACATCCAGAAGAAGTCGAAGCAGATCTCGACCTCTTCGCCGAGCCTGCTGTACGGCGAGCCGGACATGACCGTCCGCGTCGTGCGCGACATCTTCAACGAGGACTTCTCGAAGGTCATCGTCAGCGGTGACGGCGCCTGGGAGACCATCCACGGCTACGTGAACCACGTGGCCCCGGACCTGGCCGACCGGCTGTCGCGCTGGACCTCCGAGGTCGACGTCTTCGCGACGTACCGGATCGACGAGCAGCTCGCCAAGGCGCTCGACCGCAAGGTGTGGCTGCCCTCGGGCGGCTCGCTTGTGATCGACAAGACCGAGGCGATGATCGTCATCGACGTCAACACCGGCAAGTTCACCGGTCAGGGCGGCAACCTCGAAGAGACCGTCACCAGGAACAACCTGGAGGCGGCCGAGGAGATCGTGCGCCAGCTGCGGCTGCGCGACCTGGGCGGCATCGTCGTCATCGACTTCATCGACATGGTCCTGGAGTCCAACCGCGACCTGGTCCTGCGGCGCATGCTGGAGTGCCTGGGCCGCGACCGTACGAAGCACCAGGTGGCCGAGGTCACCTCGCTGGGCCTGGTCCAGATGACCCGCAAGCGGGTGGGCCAGGGTCTGCTGGAGTCCTTCTCCGAGACCTGCGTCCACTGCAACGGGCGCGGTGTCATCGTCCACATGGAGACCCCGACCGTGATCGGCGGCGGTGGCAACGGCAAGCGCTCCAAGCGCCGCGGTGGCCGCGCCGAGTTCGACCAGCACGACCACGAGGTCGAGACGGTCGAGTCCGTCGACAACGGCGTCTTCGAGTCCGAGGCCGAGGTGGCCGCCGAGGCCGCCGCGCCGCGTGCCCTGCCCGAGCCGGAGTTCGTCGCGGACGAGGAGCTCTACAGCAGCCCGGCCGAGGCCGAGGCCGCCGCGGGCATCAGCGGTCGCCGCAACCGGCGCCGTGCCACCCGCAAGGCCACCGCTCCGGCGGGTGCCCCGCGCGGTGCGGTCGCTCCGGCGCAGGCCCCGGCCCCCGTGGCCGAGGTCGTCGCCGAGCCGGTGACCGAGCCGGCCGACACCGTCCTGGAGCCGGCCGCCGAGGTCGTCGCCGAAGCCGTGGAGGCCTCGGACGTCGTCGCGGAGGTCGTGGCCGAGGCCGTGACCGAGGACGCCGCGCCGAAGGGCCGTACCCGTCGCCGCGCGACCCGTAAGGCCACCGCCCCGGCGGGCGCCCCGGCCCCCGCGGCCGAGGTGGTCCCGGAGCCGGCGCCGGAGCCGGTCGTCGTGCCGGAGCCCGAGCCGGTCGTCGAGGCCGAGGCCGAGCCCGAGCCCGTGGCCGTCGCCGAGGTCGAGGAGGCGCCCGTCGTGGAGGCCGCTCCGGCCCGTCCGCGCCGCCGTGCCACCCGCAAGGCCACCGCACCCGCCGGTTCCCCGGCAGGCGCGGCCGAGGCCGCCGTGGTGGTCGTCGAGGCCCCTGCGGCCGAGGTCCCGGCAGCCGAGACCCCGGCCCCCGAGGCCGAGGAGGCCGCACCGGTCGCCGAGGAGGCCGCCCCGGCCAAGAAGGCCGCCCGGAAGGCCCCGGCCAAGAAGGCGACCGCGGCGAAGAAGGCTCCGGCCAAGAAGGCGGCGGCCGCCAAGAAGACCGTGGCCAAGAAGGCGGCCACGACCAAGAAGACCGCGGTGAAGCGGGCGACGAAGAAGACCGCGGCGGCGGAGCAGCAGACGCCTCCGTCCGTCTCGGCTCCGACCGAAGCCTGATCCACCGCTGAGTGACACAGCGGCCGTGGGCCCCGCCGAGCGGCGGGGCCCACGGCCGTAGGGGCCCGGTTTGACCCTCCGGAACCGGGCCCGTAACCTAGACCGTCGGCATGCTTGGACGATTGACGTCCGGTGTGTGCCGCGCTCCTGAGCACCTTCCTCACGTTCTGTACGCGCAAGCGTCGTTCGAGAGAGGCCGCTCGTCCAATCCGGATCGGTGCGGTTCCGCCTTCTTGGCGGGGCTTGCCTGAGCGGCTGGCTTCAGGAGCATCCGTCCCGAGTGAGAGAGAGATCCGCGTGTACGCCATCGTGCGCAGCGGTGGTCGCCAGCACAAGGTTGCTGTCGGCGACATCGTTGAGGTTGACAAGATTTCCACTGCCAAGGTTGGCGACACGGTCGAGCTCTCGACCCTGCTCGTTGTCGACGGCGAAGCCGTGACCAGCGACCCGTGGGTCCTGGCCGGTATCAAGGTCACGGCCGAGGTCGTGGACCACCACAAGGGCGCCAAGATCGACATCCTGCGCTACAAGAACAAGACCGGCTACCGCCGTCGCCAGGGTCACCGCCAGCAGTACACGGCGATCAAGGTCACCGGTATCCCCGCGGCTGCGAAGTAAGAGGGACTGAGACATGGCACACAAGAAGGGCGCATCGTCCACCCGGAACGGGCGCGACTCCAATGCCCAGCGGCTCGGCGTGAAGCGCTTCGGCGGTCAGGTCGTTTCCGCTGGTGAGATCCTCGTCCGCCAGCGCGGCACCCACTTCCACCCGGGCTCGGGTGTCGGTCGTGGTGGCGACGACACGCTGTTCGCGCTGCAGGCCGGTTCGGTCCAGTTCGGCACGCACCGTGGCCGCAAGGTCGTCAACATCGTTCCGGCCGCCTGATCCAGCTTCGGCTGATCGAGCGTTCGTAACTTCCCGAGGGCGGATCTCAGCTCTTCCCGGCGCAAGCCGGGAAGAGAGGTCCGCCCTCGGCGCGTTGTCATACAGACGACGTTTTAATGGGCAGGGGTAGTAATACGGCCTGCCCGGGACATTCCCGTATGTATCTGGAGGAACACCCATGACCACCTTCGTGGACCGCGTCGAGCTGCACGTCGCCGCGGGTAACGGGGGCCACGGCTGCGCCTCCGTTCACCGGGAGAAGTTCAAGCCGCTCGGCGGGCCCGACGGCGGCAACGGCGGCCGTGGCGGCGACGTCATCCTGGTGGTGGAGCAGGCGATCACCACCCTGCTGGACTACCACCACAGCCCCCACCGCAAGGCCACCAACGGCCAGCCGGGCGCCGGCGACAACCGCTCCGGCAAGGACGGCCAGGACCTGATCCTGCCCGTGCCGGACGGCACCGTCGTCCTCGACAAGGAGGGCAACGTCCTCGCCGACCTCGTCGGCCAGGGCACCACCTACGTCGCCGCCGAGGGCGGCCGCGGCGGTCTCGGCAACGCCGCGCTCTCCTCCGCCCGCCGCAAGGCGCCCGGCTTCGCGCTCCTCGGTGTCCCCGGCACGACCGGTGACATCGTCCTGGAGCTCAAGACCGTCGCCGACGTGGCGCTGGTCGGCTTCCCGAGCGCCGGCAAGTCCTCGCTGATCTCGGTGCTCTCCTCCGCCAAGCCGAAGATCGCGGACTACCCCTTCACCACCCTCGTCCCGAACCTGGGCGTCGTCACGGCCGGCTCGACGGTCTACACGATCGCCGACGTCCCGGGCCTGATCCCCGGCGCCAGCCAGGGCCGTGGCCTGGGCCTGGAGTTCCTGCGCCACGTCGAGCGCTGCTCGGTGCTGGTGCACGTCCTGGACACCGCCACGCTGGAGTCCGACCGCGACCCGATCGCCGACCTCGACCTCATCGAGGAGGAGCTCAAGCTCTACGGCGGCGGCCTGGAGAAGCGTCCGCGCCTCGTCGTCCTCAACAAGGTCGACATCCCGGACGGCCAAGTGCTCGCCGACATGGTCCGCCCGGACCTGGAGGCCCGCGGCTACAAGGTCTTCGAGGTCTCCGCGGTCGCCCGCACGGGTCTCAAGGAGCTCTCCTACTTCCTCGCCGAGGGCATCGCCAAGGCCCGCGCCCGCAAGCCGAAGGAGGAGGCGACCCGTATCGTCATCCGTCCGAAGGCCGTGGACGACGCCGGCTTCACCGTCACCTACGACGAGGCCGAGGACGTCTACCTGGTGCGCGGCGAGAAGCCCGAGCGCTGGGTCCGCCAGACCGACTTCAACAACGACGAGGCCGTCGGCTACCTCGCGGACCGGCTCAACCGCCTCGGTGTCGAGGACGCGCTCAAGAAGGCCGGCGCCCGCGCCGGTGACGGCGTGGCCATCGGCTCCGACGAGAACTCCGTCGTCTTCGACTGGGAGCCGACCATGATGGCCGGCGCCGAGATGCTGGGCCGCCGCGGCGAGGACCACCGCCTGGACGCTCCGCGCCCGGCCACCACGCGCCGCAAGGAGAAGGACGCCAAGCGCGGGGACGCGGCGCAGCAGGAGTACGACGAATTCAAGCCGTTCTGAGCCCCTCCCGAGGGACTTGTGCCCGGGAGGTTTGAAGGCGCCTTTACGTCGGTCGCCTAGGATCTTCCGGGTGAACAGCAGCAAGCTACCCACCGTTTCCGTCGTGGTCATCGCGTACAACGACGCCGGGCTCGTGGGCGAGGCCGTTTCCTCGGCCCTCGCCCAGGGCCCGGTGGTCTCCGAGGTCATCGCGGTGAACGACGCCTCGTCCGACGGCACCGCGCAGGTGCTGGACGAGCTGGCAGCCGTGCACCCCCGCCTCAAGGTCGTGCACCGGACGGAGAACAGCGGGGGGTGCGGCACCCCCCGCAACGACGGGATCGCGGCTGCTTCCGGCCGGTACGTCCTTTTCCTCGACAGCGACGACATCCTGCCGCCGGGTGCCGCGGACGCCCTGGTGCGCACCGCCGAGGAGCACCGCGCCCCGGTCACCGTCGGCGCCGCGGTCCGGCGCGAGCTGCCCCAGCACCACGACGTCCCGTGGATGCCCGGACTCCACACACCGGGCGAGGTGATCGAGCGGCCGGTGGACCGGCCCGACCTCGTCCGCGACACCCTCTGCGTCAACAAGCTGTACGAGCGCGCCTTCCTCCAGGAGCACGGCCTGCGCTTCCCCGACGGCCGGTTCATCTACGAGGACTTCGTCTTCACCGCCCGCGTGCTCGCCGCGGCCCCCCGCATCGCCGTCACCGGCGACCTCGTCTACGTCTGGCACGTGCGCCGCAGCGCCGCCCAGGTGTCGATCTCCCTGGACCGCAAGGACGTCGGGAACTGGCGCTCGCGCATCGAGGCCCACCGCACGGCCGCCGGGATCCTCGCGGACGCCTCCCCGCTCCTGGCCAGCGCCTGCCGGGTGAAGTTCCTGGAGTACGACCTGCGCATGTACCTGCGCGAGCTCGGCCGGGACCCCGAGTACCAGGCCGCCTGGTGGACCCTGACCCGCGCGTACGTGGACACCTTCCCCGAGGCGGACATCGAGTCGGCCGCGGCCCACGCCCGCTGGATCGTTTCCGTGCTGCGCGCCACCGCGACCCCGCCCGCCGACATCGAGCGGCTCACCCGGCTGGCCGCCGAACCGCCGCGGCTGCTGCCCCCGTACGCGACCGGTCCCACCGGAACTCCCGTGTGGAGCGAGGACCTCCCGGTCGAGCTGGCCGGCCTGCCCGGGCTGCCGGTCGGCGAGCTGCCCGTCACCGTCGACGCCGAACCGGCGGGCCGCGCCGCCGTCCGGATCCGCCTGCACGACCTGTACGGGCGCCTCGCCGAGGCCGGGCCGGTCACCGCCCAGCTGAGCTTCCTGCCCCGTGCGGGCGGCGAGGCGGTCCTCGCACAGCCGGTCGAGCTGCAGCCCGACGCCGGCGGGGGCTGGGTCGCCGTACTGCCGTTCCGCCTCGCCGACCTGGCCGTCACGGGCCGTCGCCAGGGGCTGCGCAGGATGCAGGCGTGGAACGTCGGGGTGGGCGTGCGCTGCGCCGACGGGAGCTCGGTGTTCACCTCCTTGCGCCCCCGGGGCCGACTCCTTCGCCGTCGGGCCCTGCCCAGCAGCCGGTACGGTGTGCTGCTGGCGCAGCCCTACCGGACGGGGGCCGGCGCCCTCGCGCTGCGCCTCGCGCCCGGCGCCGAGGGCGCTCTCTACCTCGTACGAAACCGCCTCCACCGGGCCCGGGCGGGCCGTGGGGCGGGCTGACGGCCAGGACGGCCCGGCCACAGGCCAGGCCACAGGCCTCGGAGACGGGCCCCGGAGACATGCCCGGAGGAAGGCCCACACCACTGTGCTCTTCACTTCGAAGTCGGACAGGACCAAGGAGATACACATGACGTTTCTGATCACCGGTGGCGCCGGATACATCGGCGCGCACGTCGTCCGCGCGATGCAGCTCGCGGGGGAGCAGGTCGTCGTCTTCGACGACCTCTCCACGGGCAACGAGGACCGCGTACCGGAGGGCGTCCCGCTGGTGGTCGGCTCCGTCCTCGACCGGCTGGCCCTGGAGGAGGTCATCCGCAAGCACAAGATCACCGGCGTGGTGCACCTCGCGGGCAAGAAGCAGGTCGGCGAGTCCGTCGAGAAGCCGATGTACTACTACCACGAGAACGTGCAGGGCCTCGCCGTCCTGCTGCAGGCCGTGGCCGACGCGGGCATCCGCAACTTCCTCTTCTCCTCCTCCGCCTCCGTCTACGGCATGCCCGACGTGGACCTGGTCACCGAGGACACCCCGTGCGCGCCGCTGAGCCCCTACGGCGAGACCAAGCTGGCCGGAGAGTGGCTGGTGCGCGCCGCGGGCAGGGCGCACGGCATCTCCACCGCCTGCCTGCGCTACTTCAACGTGGCGGGCGCCGCGACCCCCGAGCTCGCCGACACCGGCGTCTTCAACCTGGTCCCGATGGTCTTCGAGCGCTACGACGCCGGCCAGGGCGCCAAGATCTTCGGTGACGACTACCCGACCCCGGACGGCACCTGCATCCGCGACTACATCCACGTCGAGGACCTCGCGGAGGCCCACGTGGCGGCCGCCCGCAAGCTCGCCGAGTGGGCCGCGGCCGGCGACTACAAGGACCTCACCGTCAACATCGGGCGCGGCGAGGGCGTCTCCGTGGCCGAGATGGTCGAGCTCCTGAACAAGAACACCGGGCACGACATCGCCCCCGTGATCAGCCCGCGGCGTGCCGGCGACCCGGCGAAGGTCGTGGCCTCGGCCGACAAGATCACCGGGGAGCTGGGCTGGAAGGCCCGCCACGACGTCCGTGAGATGGTCGTCTCCGCCTGGGCGGGCTGGGAGGCCAACAAGGTGGCCCGCAAGGACGCCCACCGGGACGTCCACAAGGCCTGAGCGGCCGGACCGCAGCCACCACATGAGGCAGCCCGCCCCGGACGCGTCCGGGGCGGGCTGCCTCATGTGTGCCGTGGAAGGCGCGGTCAGCGCTCCAGGAAGGAGAACAGCTCTTCCCACCGGTCGGTGATCTCGGGGCTGGAGTAACGCCGCACCGAGTGGAAGGCGTTGTCCCCGAGCCGGTCGCGCAGCTCACGGTCGGCGATCAGCGTGCGCAGGTGCCCGGCCAGTTCCATCGTGTTTCCCAGCCGGGCCAGCAGCCCGTCCTCGCCGTGCTCGACGATCTCCCGTACGCCCGGCGCGCAGTCGAAGGCGGCCGCCGGCACGCCCGCCGCCATCGCCTCCAGCAGCGTGATCGGGAAGCCCTCGGCCCGTGAGGCCTGGGCGAAGACCGAGGCTCCGCGCAGCGCGCCCAGCACGTCGTCGGTGCTGCCCATCCACTCCACGGAGTCGTCCAGGCCCAGCGAGGTGCAGTGCGCCCTCAGCGTCTCCTCCTCGGCGCCCGCCCCGTAGATCCGCAGGGTCCAGTCGGGGTGGTGCGGCGCGACGTCCGCCCAGGTGTCGAGCAGCAGGTCGACGCCCTTCTCGAAGGCGAGGCGCCCGACGCACGCCACGACCTTCTCCGTCCGCGGCGCGGGGGAGTCGGGCATGAAGGGCAGCGGGTTCGGCATGCTGCCCACGTTCTCCATGCCCGCCCGGATCCACAGGTCCGCGTCCTCGGCGGTCAGCACCAGCAGCCGGTCGACCTGCGGGTAGAAGCGGCGGACCCGCTCCCCGCGCGTGGACTTCTGGCTGGCCTCGAACGACTCGTGGCTCATCCCGATGACGGTGAGCCCCTTGGTGTCGGCGAGCGCCACCCACTCCATGGCCCAGACCTGGGTGACGATGACGACACCGCCCGGACGGGCCGCCCGCAGCAGCTCGCTCAGCTGCTCGGCCTTGACCCGCATCTGGGCCCGCCGGGCCGCCTGACGGCGCCGCTCGGGTGCGTTCAGCCGGCCCTTGATCCCGCGCAGCCGGCGGGCCGACGGCGGGTGGGTGTCGTACAGCGTGGTCATCTCGTACGGCAGGCCCCGCGGCAGCTTCTGCCGGATGTCGTCGGCGACCGGGGCGACGCCCACGATGTGCACCCGGTGGCCGCGGTCGGTGAACTGCCGGGCCATCTGGTGCGACCAGGTGGTCACACCGCCGATCTCGTCGACGTTGTTGGAGACGATGAAGATGTCACGGCCGCCCGGGGTGGCGGTCTGCTGGCTCACTTGCCGCTCCTGGTGAAGAACTTCTCGACGATCTGGCGGGCCGCGTCCCCGCGGTCGTACTCGCCGAACTCGGCGAGGAAACGCTGCCGTGCCTGGGCGTACTTGACGTCCGCCTCCTCGAAGGCGGCGAGCGCCTGCAGCAGTTCGTCCGCCGTGGACACCACCGGGCCCGGGGCCTTCTCCTTCAGGTCGAAGTACGTCCCGCGGATGTCCGTGGCGTACTTCTCGTAGTCGTACGCGAAGAACAGCATCGGCCGGTCCAGGACCGCGTAGTCGAACATCACGGACGAGTAGTCGGTGATCAGACCGTCGGCGAGGGCCAGCAGCGGGGTGATGTCGTGGTGCCGGGACACGTCGACGACCCGGCCGGCGACGGACGGCGGCAGCGAGACGCTGTTGAGGTAGTGGGTCCGCACCAGCAGCGTGAAGCGGTCACCGAGCCGGTCCGCGAACTCCTCCACGTCGAAGGGGAAGGTGAAGCCCTCCACCGCGCCGTCCGCGCCCGCCCGGAAGGTCGGCGCGTACAGCAGCACCTTCTTGTCCGGGTCGATGCCGAGCTCGACCGCGAGGGGCCCGCGTACGCGCTCACCGCTGTTCGCCTCGGTCCGGTGCGCCTCGACGAGGGCGTCGTTGCGCGGGTAGCCCGTGCGCAGCAGCACCTCGTCCCGCAGCCGGAAGCCCTTGGCGAGGGTGCGGGTGTCGTGCTCGGAGCGGATCAGGAAGTGGTCGAAGCGGTCGACGGCCGCCTGGAAACGGGCCTGCCCGGCCCGTCCCTGCGCCTTCGTCCGGGGCTCGTGGAAGCCCATCCGCTTGAGCGCCGAGCCGTGCCAGGTCTGGATGTACGTGGTCCCCGGACGCTTGGCCAGCGCCAGCGGGAAGCCCTGGTTGTCGACCCAGTACTCGGCCTGGGCCAGGGCGCGCAGGTACGGCCAGCTCCAGCGCCTGACCAGGGTGGCCTCCTTGGGGAAGCCGGTGGGCTTGGCGCCCGCGTAGGACCAGATCGCCTCGAACGGCGCGCCCTGGCGGACCAGCTCTTCGTAGATCGCCTTGGGGCTGTCGCTGTACTGCTTGCCCATGTGGCTCTCGAAGACGACCGTGCCCTTCTTGATCGGCAGCTTCGAGAAGACCTCGTGGTAGACCTTCACCTTCTGCTCGCCGGAGCCCATGTTCCGGCGGGCCCGCAGTGCCTTGCGCAGGCCCCGCTTGACCACGCCGGCCGCCTTGCCCTGTATGGCGTTGTTGATCAGCGACTGGGTGCGGACTGCGGCGGCGCCCTCGGCGCTCAGCACGTAGCTGAGGTTGCCCTTCTTGGTGACCTCGGGCCCGAAGCGGTCCGAGACCAGCCGGGTCAGGCGCGGGCGCACGCGCAGCCGGGCCGCCGAGTCCAGGTCGACCCCGCCGACCGAGACGCGGGTGGTGATCCGCTCGCCGCCGGCGGTCAGCTTGAGGCGGACGTCCCAGACGGCGTCGATGATGCCGAGCGGGCGGACGGTGCTCGCGACGTCGGCGGTGACGGTCCACTCGATCGTGTCCCCCGCGTGGCGCACCGTTGCCACCGGGAAGCTGAAGGAGCGCACGCCAATCTGCCGGCGGGCCCGGAATTCGAGCGTGGCCTTCAGGTCGGCGTCGGCAGGGATCCGGCCCAGCGGGTTCACGATCGAGCCGGACATGGTGACCGTGCCGCGGCCGTCGTCCTCGTAGGAGGTGAGGCGGTTGCCCACGGTGAGGCCGCTGAGGGGCGTGGTGTGGAAGGCCTGCTCGGTGACGTCCAGTATCCGGCGGGCCTCGTCGGCGTCGGGGCCGTCGATGTGCTGCGCGCACCAGTAGACGCGGCCGTCGCGCTCGGCGAGCGGGGAGGTCAGCCGGCCCTTGTTGGTCATGGCGTCGGCGGCCGGGAGCAGGTTGTCCCAGTCCTCCTTGCCCAGCAGGTAGGCGCAGATCGCCTGGAGGTAGGTGACGTTCTCGTACGCGGCCGGGTCGATCTCCGCGAGGTAGCCGTTGGCGAGGCGGGCGAACTCCTGGCGGTACTCGTCGCTCAGCAGCGGCAGGTCGCGCAGGTGCAGCACCAGGTCGTGCTTGAGGAACTTGGCGTCCTTCGCCGACTTGATGTCCGTGTGGCCCTTGTCCGCCAGCAGACGGTCGACGCGGCGGTGGATCTCCATCCGGTGGACGAAGTTCGCGATCTCGTGGCGCCGGTTGCTGATCGACAGGGCCGCGGCCTTCTCGACCACGTTCCAGAAGTAGACGTGGTTCGGGATCAGCGTGATGCGGCGGGCGGCCACGTACGCCTGCGCGGAGAACAGCAGGTCCTCGTAGTGGATGCCGACCGGGAACTCCAGGCCCTGCTCCAGGAGGAACGCGCGCCGGTAGCACTTGTTCGTGGAGAGGGTGTCGTAGACCAGCAGGTCGGGGTACTCGGTGATCGATTCCAGGGTGCGCGTGCGCGAGTAGATCCAGGGGTACCACTCGGTGGTCTTGCCCCACCGGTTGTCGAGGTGCACGCGTACGCACATGCCCGAGACCAGGTCGGATCCGGTCCGCTCGGCGGCGTCCAGCATGTTCCGGCAGGCGTTGCGCTCCAGCACGTCGTCGCTGTCGAGGAACATCACGTACGTTCCGGTGGCCTGCTGGATGCCGTGGTTGCGCGGCGCACCGCAGCCGCCGCTGTTCTCCGGCAGCCGGAAGGCGCGCACCCGCCCTGGATGCGCAGATTCCAGTTCCTGGGCGACCGCGTACGAGCGGTCCTTGCTGCAGTCGTCGACGATCACGACTTCGACACTGTGCAGGGTCTGGTCCAGAACCGACCGGACTGCTGTCGGCAGACGCTCTGCGTCGTTGTAGACGATGACGACCACGGAGACGTCGGGCACGTGCACCTCGATCCCTTCGTTTCGTTACGTTCAGCTGATTCCGCTTATCTCGACCACGCTACCGTGTGCCGCCCTCGACTCCGGCAGCCCGACTCCCGTCCGACCCTCTCCGTGCATACTTCTAAGGAAGAGGTGCGAGGCGGGTCCGGTCGCCGACAATCACCCGTTCGGATCCAGCAGGAAGTGTTCATGACGAAGCTGTCCGTAGTTGTCCCCTGCTTCAACGAAGAAGCCGTCCTCGACAGCTTCGATGGGGAAATCCGAAGGGTCCTGGACGCCCTCCCCGTCGAGTACGAGGTCTGCTACGTCGACGACGGAAGCCGTGACGGCACCCTCGACAAGCTCCGCAAGATCGCCGCCGAGCACGGTGAGCAGACCCGCTACGTCTCCTTCAGCCGCAACTTCGGCAAGGAGGCCGGCATGCTCGCCGGCCTGCGCGAAGCCACCGGCGACGCCGTCGTGATCATGGACGCGGACCTCCAGCACCCGCCCGAGCTCATCGCGACCATGCTGGAGCACTACCACCAGGGCCACGACCAGATCATCGCCCGCCGCACGCGCGAGGGCGACAAGAAGCTCCGCTCAGCCCTCAGCAGCCTCTACTACCGCGGCGTCAACCGCTGGGTGGACGTGGAGCTCACCGACGGCGTCGGCGATTTCCGCATGCTCTCGCGCCCGGCCGTGGACGCCCTGCTGGCGCTGCCCGAGTACAACCGCTTCTCCAAGGGCCTGTTCTCCTGGATCGGCTTCGACACCGTCCACTTCGACTACCGCAACGCGCAGCGCGAGGCCGGCGAGACGAAGTGGAAGTTCGGCTCCCTGCTGAACTACGGCATGGACGGCCTGATCTCCTTCAACAACAGGCCGCTGCGGATCGGGATCTGGTTCGGCGTGTCGCTGGTCGCCCTGACCGGCCTCTACGCGCTCTGGATCACGATCAGGGCGATGACCCACGGCGTCGAGTCCCCCGGGTACGTCACCCTCGTGGCGATCATCACCGGCCTGGGCGGCGTGCAGCTGATCATGCTGGGCCTGATCGGCGAGTACATCGGCCGCATCTACTACGAGACCAAGCGCCGGCCGCACTTCCTGGTGAAGGAATCGCACGGGGCGCAGCCGCTGCCCCGGACCGGCGGTCAGACGGCGGGCCGCGTCGCGGAGCCGACGGTCACGGAGCCGACGATCGTGGAGCGCAGCGCCCGATGAGCCGCAGGGACCAGCTCGGCCAGGTGTTCCGATTCGCCCTCGTGGGCGGGGTCAACACCGCCACCTTCTTCGGCATCTACCTGCTCCTGCACCCGTGGATGCCCTACTTCGCCGCCTACTCCCTCGCCTTCCTGCTGGCGATGGTCGGCTCGTTCTTCATGAACACCTACTTCACCTACCGCACCCGGCCGACCTGGAAGAAGTTCCTCCTCTTCCCGCTGACGAACGTCACCAACTACGTCATCCAGTCCGCCGGCCTCTACGCGCTGGTGACCTGGGCCGGGATGGACACCCGGATCGCCCCGCTGGTCGCGGCGATCGTGGCCATCCCGTTCACCTTCCTGCTCTCCCGCAAGATCCTCGTCCCGGGTGCCGCCCGGGCCGAGACGGCCCCGCACGCGGAGGCGGGGTCCTCGTCCAGGGTCTGAAACCCCCGAGCAGTCCCGCGCGCCCACCCCGTAGATTGAGACGGCAGGCATCTCGGAGACAGGCATTTCGGCAAGGGGCAAGGGGACAGACGTGTCAGCGGCTAGGCAGGGTGTCGTGGACGCCCGCAGGATCGTGGTCAAGGTCGGCTCCTCCTCCCTGACCACCGCGGCCGGCGGACTCGACGCGGACCGGGTGGACGCCCTCGTCGACGTCCTCGCCAAGGCCCGCAGCGGCGGCGAGAAGGAGATCGTCCTCGTCTCCAGCGGAGCCATCGCAGCCGGGCTCTCCCCGCTCGGCCTGCGCCGCCGCCCCAAGGACCTGGCCCGGCAGCAGGCCGCCGCGAGCGTCGGCCAGGGGCTGCTCGTCGCCCGCTACACCGCCTCCTTCGCGCGGTACGGCGTCCGCGTCGGCCAGGTGCTCCTCACCACCGACGACACCAGCCGCCGCGCCCACTACCGCAACGCCTACCGCACCCTCGACCAGCTGCTGGCCATGGGCGCCCTCCCCGTCGTCAACGAGAACGACACCGTCGCCACCGACGAGATCCGCTTCGGCGACAACGACCGGCTGGCCGCGCTCGTCGCCCACCTCGTCCGCGCGGACCTCCTCGTCCTCCTCTCCGACGTGGACGGCCTCTACGACGGTGACCCGTCCCAGCCCGGCACCACCCGCATCGAAGAGGTCCGCGGGCCCGGGGACATCGCGCACGTCTCCATCGGCAGCGCCGGCAAGGCGGGCGTGGGCACCGGCGGCATGGTCACCAAGGTCGAGGCGGCCCGGATCGCGGCCGCCGCCGGCATCCCCGTGGTGCTGACCTCCGCCAGCCAGGCCGCCGACGCCCTCGCCGGGCGGGGGACCGGCACCCTGTTCCACGCCACCGGGCGCCGCTCCGCGGACCGGCTGCTCTGGCTCCAGCACGCGTCGACCCCGCAGGGGCACCTGGTCCTGGACGACGGCGCCGTCCGCGCGGTCACCGAGCGCGGCAGCTCGCTGCTGCCCGCCGGGATCGCTGCGGTCCAGGGCGACTTCGTCGCCGGGGACCCGGTGGAACTGCGCTCCGCCGACGGCCGCGCCGTGGCGCGGGGCCTGGTCAACTTCGACGCCAAGGAGCTCCCGCAACTCCTCGGCCGCTCCACTCGCGAGCTCGCGCGGGAACTCGGACCCGCGTACGAGCGGGAGGTCGTCCACCGGGACGATCTGGTCCTGCTGGAGGGCTGAGGTTCGGCAAAAGCGGAGCGCGGCGGCCCGTGGACTGGTCAACTGTGAGGGGCGGGCGGACCCGCGTGGCGGAGACAGGAGGCGGCTGGTGAGGCGAGCGCTGACCAGCGTCGGCACGGGGGACGGTGACGGCGGAGGTGGCGGGGAGGAGCAGGACCACGCGTCGCGCCTGTGGCACGTGACCCTGAGCGTCTCCGGCAAGCCGGCCCCGCTGTCCGAGGTCCGGCGTGGGCTGGAACAACTGGCCCACGACCATCCCTTCCTGCTGACCAGCCGGTACGCCGACGACCACGCGGAGATCCGCTACTGGGAAGAGGCCCGAGACCTCCACGACGCGGCGGCCGTCGCCCTGCGCCTGTGGGGCGAACACCGCTCCTCGGCGCAGCTCCCGCCCTGGGAGATCGTCGGCCTGGAGGTCATCGACCGCGCCACCTACCACCAGCGGGTGGCGGAGGGCTACGGCCCACCCCCGGCCCACCCGGTAGGCGTCCACCCCTACTGATCCGCAGGTCCGGGCCGCAGCCGTGGCCCGCCCGGCCCCGCCGGCGTTCGGGCCGGGGCCGTGGCTTTCCCAGCCCCGCCCGCATGCGCGCCGGAGCCGTGGCTTTCCCGGCCCCGCCGGCGTTCGAGGCGCGGGGTCGGGGGCGCAGCCCCCGGTCGTGTGCCCGCACCCGCCACGGTCCGGTGCCGATCGTCCGGGCCCGGGCGGAGCCCCGGCCCCACCCCGCCGACCCGGCCGGAGGCCGTCTCGCGGGATGGAAGCCCCCACGGCCGGCCACCGGCAGGGGCTTACCCTGGCGGCATGACCTCGCTCGATGCCGCCACCGCCACCGCCACCACCGCCTCGCCCGTCCTCGCCACCGCGCAGGCGGCCCGTACAGCCGCCGCGGCCATCGCCCCACTCCCGCGGTCCGCCAAGGACACCGCCCTGCTGGCGATCGCGGACGCGCTGGAGGCCCGTACGGCCGAGATCGTCGCCGCCAACGCCGTGGACACGGACAAGGCCCGCGCCGCCGGCACCAGCGAGACCGTCATCGACCGCCTCACGCTCACCCCCGAGCGCATCGCCGCCATCGCCTCCGACGTGCGGGACGTCGCCGCACTGCCCGACCCCGTCGGCGAGGTCGTCCGCGGCAACACCCTGCCCAACGGCATCGACATCCGGCAGATCCGCGTCCCCCTCGGGGTCGTCGGCATCATCTACGAGGCCCGCCCCAACGTCACCGTGGACGCCGCCGCCCTCTGCCTCAAGTCCGGCAACGCGGTCCTCCTGCGGGGCTCCTCCTCCGCCTACGCCTCCAACACCGCGCTCGTCACCATCCTGCGCGACGCCGTCGAGAGCGCCGGCCTGCCCGCCGACGCGATCCAGCTCGTCCCCGGCGAGTCCCGTGACTCCGTCCGCGAGCTGATGCGCGCCCGCGGTCTCGTCGACGTGCTCATCCCGCGCGGCGGCGCGTCCCTCATCAAGACCGTCGTCGAGGAGTCCACCGTCCCGGTCATCGAGACCGGTACCGGCAACTGCCACGTCTACGTCGACGCCCAGGCCGACCTGGACATGGCGGTGGACATCCTCATCAACTCCAAGGCCCAGCGGCCCTCCGTCTGCAACGCCGCCGAGACCCTCCTCGTCCACCGCGACATCGCCGACGCCTTCCTGCCGCGCGCCCTCGACGCGCTCGCCGACGCCGGCGTGACCGTGCACGGCGACGCCCGGGTCCTCGCCGCCGCCGAGGGCGGCAAGGTCACCGCCCTGCCGGCCACGGACGAGGACTGGGCCGCCGAGTACCTGTCCTACGACATCGCCGCCGCAGTCGTGGACTCCCTCGACGACGCCGTCACCCACATCCGCCGCTGGACCTCCGGCCACACCGAGGCGATCGTCACCACCTCGCAGGCCGCCGCGCGCCGCTTCACCCAGCTGGTCGACTCGACCACGGTCGCCGTGAATGCATCCACTCGGTTCACGGACGGTGGCCAGTTCGGCTTCGGCGCGGAGATCGGCATCTCCACCCAGAAGCTGCACGCCAGGGGCCCGATGGGCCTTCCCGAGCTGACCTCCACCAAGTACATCGTCACGGGCGACGGTCACATTCGGTAGTGAGTTCCTGAGCGCGGTGTGGCCGAAATTCGGCGCACACCCTGCCCAAGGAGGCCCCCCAGGTCTACGCTGGTCCCGTGCCGGACGACGTGGGGGGCAAGCCGTTCCCGGACGACGGGGAGCCCGACGACGACCGCGGAGGCGCGGATCACGACTTCGCCTCCGTGGTGTTCGACGAGGACTTCGTCCGGAACGCCGAGATCCATGAACCGAGCGCCGCCGAGCGCCAGCGGGCGGCCGACCGAGCGCGCGCGGAGGCCGAAGCCGCCCGTGCCGGGGCCGGCGGATGGACGGGCGACGACGACTACGACAGCTACGGGTACGGCCACCACGACGGGTACGACGACGGCCACGGCTGGGACCACGACCGGGGCTACGGATACCCGGACGGGCCGTACGGGGCCTACGGCGGCAGTCTGCGCCCCTACCGCGGCCGCGCACCCTGGCTGCGCCCGGTGGCCTGGGTGCTCGCCTTCGTGATGGGCCTCGGCATGGTCGCGCTCGCCTTCAGCGCCGTCTACCGCTCCGCCTCGGGCGAGGCGGACCCCGCCCCGGCCCCCGCCAGCACCCCCAGGGGCGAAGTCACCGGCGTCGGCGCGTTTACGTACCCCTCCGTTCGCCAACCCTGAAGGTACGACCCCACTCGCGCACACCGGAGCCGGGGGCTTCTCTGAAGCGGGGACAGCGGGGAGAAGCGATGGCCGTGCCAGGAGATCCACCCAACAGCACCCCCGAGGGCATGGGCGGGGGCGATGACGACTTCCGGTCGGACGACTTCCGGTCGGACGAGTACCGGTCGGTGGTGTTCGACGAGGACTTCGTCCGGGCTGCCCGGCTCCAGGAGTACTCCGCGCAGGAACGCATGGGCGAACACGCCCGTGCGGTGCGCAGCCGCTCGATCTGGTCCGGTGGCGGCGGCTCCGCGGCCCGGACCAGCACCCCCGGCCGGGGTGCCCGGCAGGGCATGCTGCTCGTGCTGCTCATCGCCACGGCCTTCGCCGCCGCCGTCTACCTGGGGCTGCGCAACCCTTATGTGCCCCCGCCCGGGGGACCCGCCCAGGCGCTCAGCAGCACCGTGGTCCCGCTCGCGCCGACCACCGCCGTATCCGGCGGGCTGCCGGCCGACCTGATCGCGAAGAGCCCCGCGGCCGACTACCGGGTCGGAGCGGCCGGCATCAGCCTGCCCGCCGTGCGCCGTACCCACCACTTCACCGAGGCCCAGGTCGTCGCCGCGCTGTCCATCGCCAAGGACTACCTGGTGCAGTCCTCGCTGGACCCCGACATCCTCGCCGGAGCGGCCTCCCGCCCGGTGCGCGTCCTGCTCGACCCCGACCAGCTGGCGCAGTTCGACCGCAGCATGACCACCCCCTCCGGCGACGGACGCCACGCGGCCACCGGCTGGCTGGTCCGCTTCGACCAGGCCACCGCCGTCGTGGCCGACTCCCGGGTCCGGGTGAGCGGCGCGTTCTCCTTCGAGGAGGTGGCCCCGGACATGCTGGAGGTCACCGCCGACCACACCTTCGTCTACGCCGTACGCCCCGCCACCGGATCCCCGGCCGCGGCCGACGGCGCCTCGCTCTTCACCGTCCGGCGCGAGCTGCGGCTGCGCTTCGACCGGGAGGACCTCACGGCCCGGCGGCTGGAGCTGGCCTCGGCCTACGTGATGGCCGGGCCCCAGGACTGCTCGGCCGACCCGGCCGGAGCCTTCCGCCCGCTCCTGGCCGGAGCCGGCCCGACCACGGTGGGCCCGGCCGCGAGCGACCCGTACGCCAGCGGCCGACCGCGGCGCACGGCCGGACTGTGCGGCGTCCTGGCCCCGCCCGCGACGTCGTCCGCGAACCCGCCCGTGACTCCGGCCGCGCCCCCGCGGGCCGCTCCCGTCAGCCCTGCTGCTCCGTAGGCCCGCCCTTGTCCTGCGGCGCGGTGCCGGCCGCGGCGCCCGTGAACTTGTCGCGGAGCTTGCCGCCCAGGTCTCCCGCGCCGCCCGCGATGTCGCCCACCAGCTTCATCAGCGGGTCCTTGCTGGTGCGCACGGAGTCGGCGTAGTGGGCGGCGGACTGCCGGAAGGAGTCGGTCACCGAGGTGTCCTTGTCCTCGTCGCGCCGCGGGTAGTGGCCGTCCATGATCCGCTGGTGGTCGCGGCTCTCCGCCCACTTCTTCAGCTCGGCCGCCCGCACCGTGGTGAAGGGGTGCGTCCGCGGCAGCAGGTTGAGGATCTTCAGCACGGAGTCGCGCAGATCGCCGCTCGACTCGTACTCCTCGGCCTGGGCCAGGAAGGCGTCCACGTTCATCTCGTGGAGGTGGTTGCCGCCCGCGATCTTCATCAGTCCCCGCATCGAGGCCTGCACGTCCTGTCCCACCAGCAGCCCGGCCCGGTCGGCCGAGAGCTCCGACTTGCGGAACCACTCCCGCAGCGCGGTCACGATCGTCATGATCGCCACATTGCCCAGCGGGATCCACGCGACCTTCATCGCCAGGTTGGTCAGGAACAGCAGGATCGTGCGGTACACGGCGTGCCCCGACAGTGCGTGGCCCACCTCGTGGCCCACCACCGCCCGCATCTCCTCCTCGTCGAGCAGCTCGACGAGGCCGGTGGTCACCACGATGATCGGCTCGTCCAGCCCGATGCACATCGCGTTGGGGTTCGGGTCCTGCTGGACGTACATCTGCGGGACCTTCTCCAGGTCCAGGATGTAGCAGGCGTCGCGCAGCATCGCGTGCAGGTGCGGGAACTGCGTCTCGCCCACCCGCACCGACTCCGACAGGAACAGCAGCCGCAGGCTCCGCTCCGGCAGCAGCCCGCTCAGGGCCTTGAACACCGTGTCGAAGCCGCTCAGCTTGCGCAGCGCCACCAGCGCCGAGCGGTCCGCCGGATGCTCGTACGCCCGCGACGAGATACCGGGGAACCGCCTGCGGTCCCGTGCCGGTGCCTTCTCGAACCCTGTGTCCGTCATAACGCCCTCCCCTGTATGGACCTGATCGACCCTGCGTCTATCCTCTCCAACGCCTGAGTCGGCGTGAGCGTGCCCCAGGCACCCGCATACGATGTGAGCGAAGTCTCCGCCCGCTCCCCGACTCGATAGGTATCTGCCTGATGAGCCTCTCCACCACCGCCCACAACCTGGTCGTCCTCGCTTCGGAGGGGGCCGAGCAGCACGGCGGCAACCACGACAGCCTGAACCCGTACCTGACCGGCGGCGGTGCCTTCCTGATCCTGATCCTGATGCTCTGGGTCACCACGCGCCTGAACCGCGACCGCTGAACCGCGACCGCTGAACCCGTCGGGAACGCCGCGTCCGCCGGGCCAGTAGGCTCTGCGCTCATGGGAGAGCAGGAGATGCCTACCGGTCCGGTCAAGCGCCGGCTCGGCGTGATGGGCGGGACATTCGACCCGATCCATCACGGACACCTGGTGGCCGCCAGCGAGGTGGCCGCCCTTTTCCACCTCGACGAGGTGATGTTCGTGCCGACCGGCGAGCCGTGGCAGAAGTCGCAGCGGGCCGTCTCGCCGGCCGAGGACCGCTACCTGATGACGGTCATCGCCACGGCCTCGAACCCGCAGTTCTCGGTGAGCCGCATCGACATCGACCGCGGCGGGCCGACGTACACCATCGACACCCTGCGGGACCTGAAGGCGCAGAACGACGACGCCGACCTGTTCTTCATCACCGGTGCCGACGCGCTCGCGCAGATCCTGACCTGGCGCAACGCCGAAGAGCTCTTCTCGCTGTCCCACTTCATCGGAGTCACCCGGCCGGGCCACGTGCTCACCGACGACGGGCTCCCGGAGGGCGGCGTCTCCCTGGTGGAGGTGCCGGCGCTCGCGATCTCGTCCACCGACTGCCGTGCGAGGGTGGCCCAGGGGGATCCTGTCTGGTACCTGGTGCCGGACGGTGTCGTGCGTTACATCGACAAGCGTGAGCTGTACCGGGGAGCCTGAGCTTCCGGAGAGAGGGGCCCCGCGGTGAACGACCGACAGGATCCGTACGACCCGTATGCCGCCCAGGAGCAGCAGCTCGTCGGCTACGACGCGTACGGGCGGCCGGTGTACGGCCAGGTGCCCGCGCAGCCCGCCCAGCCCGGACCGGCCGCCCCGCAGCAGTACGGGCAGCAGTACGAGCAGCACCAGCAGTACGGCTACGACTACCAGGGCTACGCCCAGCAGCAGCAGCAGTACTACCCGCAGCCGCAGCAGCCGGCCGCGCAGGAGTACCAGCAGCAGGAGTACACCCAGGCGCCCGCCCACGGGTACGACACGCAGCAGACCCAGCAGTGGATCCCGCAGCAGAACGCCCCCGAGGAGCCCCCGGCCCCCGCCGAGCGGCCGGCCGCCCAGGTCCCCGAGCCGCGCCGGCCGGACGGCGGGGAGGGCGGTGCGCGCCGCGGCGAGCACGACGGGGAGCCCGAGGCGGGCCGGGACTACCGCACCGAGATGTTCGCCTTCATCGACCAGCCGGACGAGGACTCCGAGGACGTCATCGACTGGCTCAAGTTCACCGAGAGCCGCACCGAACGCCGCGAGGAGGCCCGCCGCCGCGGCCGCAACCGGGTGGTGGCGCTGATCGTCGTCCTCGCCCTGTTCGTCGTCGGCGGCCTCGGCTACCTCTGGTACGCGGGCAAGCTGCCCTTCCTCGACGGCCCCGGCGACAAGAAGACCGGCGCCGCCGCCGACGCCGGCGCGCAGAAGCGGGACATGATCGTCGTCCACCTGCACAACACCAAGAAGGGCGGCACCTCCTCGGCGCTGCTCGTCGACAACGTCACGACCAAGCAGGGCGCCACCGTCCTGCTGCCGAACACCCTGTCCGTCACCGGCCAGGACGGGACGGCGACCGTGCTCGGCAAGTCCGTGGGGGAAGGCGGTCTCGGCACCCGCGAGGCCCTGGACTCCGTGCTCGGCACCCGCATCGGCGGCACCTGGCGCCTGGACACCCCCTTCCTGGAGAACCTGGTCGAGCTGGTCGGCGGCATCGAGGTCGACACCGACGCCGCGGTCCCGGCCGACGACGCGGCCAAGACCCCTGCCGTGGCCCAGGGCCAGAAGCAGAGCCTGAGCGGCCCGATGGCCGTGGCGTACGCCACGTTCCGCGGACCGGGCGAACCGGAGACCAAGCAGCTGGAACGCATGGGCAAGGTGCTCCAGGCGGTGCTGCGCAAGGTTCCGAGCGACCCGAAGGCGGCGGCCGTGACCGTCGAGAGCATCGGCCAGATCCTCGATCCGGCCCTGAACGCGCAGACCCTCGGCGCCCTGCTGTCCAAGCTCGGCGCGCACGCCAAGGTCGGCGCGTACCGCACGGACGTCCTCGCCGTGAAGGCGGACGGCACGCTCACGGACGACGCGAACAAGACGGTCGTCAAGGAGGTGCTCGGCGGCTCCGGCGCCGCGGCGCAGCCCGGCGCGGCCCCGCGCGTCGGCCTCAAGGACGCGACCGGCGACGAGAAGACGCAGATCGTGGCGAAGGCGGCGCTGGTGAACGGCGGCTACACCTTCGTCGACGGCGGCAAGGCCGACAAGACCGCGGCCACCTCGCAGATCACCTACCAGGACGACGCGCAGCGGGACCGCGCGATCGAGGTCGCCAAGACGCTGGCGCTGCCCGAGACGGTCGTGAAGAAGGGCGAGAACGCGGTGAACGCGGAGATCGTGGTGATCCTGGGCAAGGACTACAAGGCGTCCTGACCAGGCTCCGGAGCGGCCCCGAAGGAGGCTTTCGCCCGCGCGCGACGCTGCGCGCGGGCGGTGTCGGCGGTACATGAGACCCTTGTAAGGATCTGCCCGCCAACCCGAAAGCATGGCCAGTGACCGCCACGGACCGCTCCATCGAGCTCATCACCGCCGCCGCCCAGGCCGCGGCCGACCGGCTCGCGCACGACATCATCGCGTACGACGTCAGCGACGTGCTGTCGATCACCGACGCCTTCCTGCTCGCCTCGGCGCCCAACGACCGCCAGGTCAAGTCGATCGTCGACGAGATCGAGGAGCGCCTCCTCAAGGAGCTCGGCGCCAAGCCGGTGCGCCGCGAGGGCGACCGCGACGCCCGCTGGATCCTGCTCGACTACGTCGACATCGTCGTCCACGTCCAGCACAGCGAGGAGCGTGTCTTCTACGCGCTGGAGCGCCTGTGGAAGGACTGCCCCGAGATCGAGCTCCCCGAGGACGCCAAGCTCACCATCGGCAAGGCCGAGGAGCACGCCAAGCTGCGCGAGGCGGCGGGCGACGACGAACTGGACGGTGATCTGTTCTGAGCGCGACCACCTCGGGCAGGCCCGGCAGGAAGATCGTCCTCTGGCGGCACGGTCAGACCTCGTGGAACCTGGAGCGCCGCTTCCAGGGGTCCACGGACATCGAGCTGACCGCGACGGGCGTGGCGCAGGCGCGCCGCTCCGCGCGGTTGCTCGCCTCGCTGAAGCCGGATGCCATCGTGGCGTCCGACCTGCGGCGCGCCTCCGCCACGGCGGCGGAGCTGGCGGCCGTCACGGGGCTGGAGGTCTCGCACGACGAGGCGTTGCGCGAGACGTACGCCGGTGAGTGGCAGGGCCTCACGCACGACGAGATCCTCGAAAAGTACGGCGAGCAGTACGCGGCGTGGAAGCGCGGCGAACCGGTCCGCCGCGGCGGCGGTGAGCTGGAGACCGAGGTCGCCGACCGCGCCGCGCCGGTGGTGCTGGAACACGCCGACCGGCTGCCGCCGTCCGGCACCCTCGTCGTGGTCAGCCACGGCGGCACCATCCGTACGACGATCGGGCGCCTGCTCGGCCTGGACGCGTACGCGTGGGAGGGCCTCGGCGGCCTCTCCAACTGCTGCTGGTCCGTCCTCGGTGAGGGCGCGCGCGGCTGGCGTCTGCTGGAGCACAACGCCGGCACGCTGCCGGAACCGGTGCTCGGCGACGACGACTGAGCGGCCCTCTGCCGCTCCCCGGCGGGGCTGCCACCCGGATTTCACTTTCCGGCTGGGCACAGGCTAGAGTTCTTCTTGTTCGCAGCGCAGAACACCGGAGACGGGGGGAGCGCGGCGGAGAGCGGGGCTATAGCTCAGTTGGTAGAGCGCCTGCATGGCATGCAGGAGGTCAGGAGTTCAATTCTCCTTAGCTCCACAATCAGGATCCCGTCCCCAACAGGGGGCGGGATCCTTGCTTTTGTACCCTTTGCGTTTGCTGACCTGGCCCGCACCGGCATGGCAGAATCGTGACCGCCGGAGGGGGAGACGACGGCCCGACGCGGGAGGGAGTCGCTGACGGATGGGTGCACACCGGCGCCGGTGCGACTGGTGCAACAACGGCACGCCGATCGTGCGGGACATGGACCCGGTCAACCCCGACTACCAGTACTGGTGCGAGGAATGCGCTCGGGCGCTGATCATAAAAGGCGACCCGATCGAGACGTACCGCGAGCTGGAAGGGGAGCCGATCTACGGGCGGCTGCTCGACGAGCACTGCACGCTCAAGCGGTTCTACCAGTTCGCCAGAGCGTGACAAGTTGGCTCAAATCGGACATGGTCTCTGGTGGGTGGAAACCGATTTTTGGACCAGGGCCATGACCGTGTAATGTTTGGGATGTCGCCAAGGGGAACCGGCAAGGGAAACCGAAGCGGCAAGCACAACAAGGGGCTATAGCTCAGTTGGTAGAGCGCCTGCATGGCATGCAGGAGGTCAGGAGTTCAATTCTCCTTAGCTCCACAGTGAAGAAGCGGGCCACCCGGATCGGGTGGCCCGCTTCTCGTTGTGCCCCGCGCGCGCCTCGGGCCCTGTGCCCGTCTCCGTGTCGACGGGTGGAACGGCCGAGCGTCGGAACGGGCCGCTGCGGTACCCTGACGCCATGCGTGCCGTACGCCTTCTGCTTACCGAGCCGCGCTGATCAGTGCCGACCCTTCGAGACGGTCGGACCCGGCGCGGCGCCCCCTCCTGTGCGAGGGGTTTTTTCGTTTGGGCAGGCAGAGACGGCAGAGACGATCGATGGAGCTTCAGAAATCATGAGCGAGACGAACACCCCGGCCCCCGAGGCGGCCGAGGCGCACCGCTACACGGCTGCCATGGCCGCCGACATCGAGGCACGCTGGCAGGACGTCTGGGACGCGCAGGGCACGTACGAGGCCCCGAACCCGACCGGTGACCTGGCCGGGGACCCCGCAGTGGTCGCACGGCCCAAGAAGTTCATCATGGACATGTTCCCGTACCCCTCCGGTGCGGGCCTGCACGTCGGACACCCGCTCGGCTACATCGCCACCGACGTCTTCGCCCGCCACCAGCGGATGACCGGCCACAACGTCCTGCACACCCTGGGCTTCGACGCCTTCGGCCTGCCGGCCGAGCAGTACGCCGTGCAGACCGGTACGCACCCGCGGGTCTCGACCGAGGCCAACATCGAGAACATGAAGGTCCAGCTGCGCCGGCTGGGCCTGGGCCACGACAAGCGCCGCTCGTTCGCCACGATCGACCCGGACTACTACAAGTGGACCCAGTGGATCTTCCTGCAGATCTACAACTCCTGGTACGACGCGGACGCGAAGAAGGCCCGGCCGATCACCGAGCTGGTCGCCGCCTTCGAGGACGGCTCCCGTGAGGTCCCCGGCGGCCGTGCCTGGTCCGAGCTGACCGCGGCGGAGCGCGCCGACGTACTGAACGAGTACCGCCTGGCGTACTCCTCGGACGCGCCGGTGAACTGGTGCCCCGGGCTGGGCACCGTACTGGCCAACGAGGAGGTCACCGCGGACGGCCGGTCCGAGCGCGGCAACTTCCCGGTCTTCAAGTCCCGGCTGAGCCAGTGGAACATGCGGATCACCGCCTACGCCGACCGGCTGATCGACGACCTGGACGCGCTGGACTGGCCCGAGGCCATCAAGCTGCAGCAGCGGAACTGGATCGGCCGCAGCGAGGGCGCGCGCGTCGACTTCGCGCTGGGCGACGAGGCCATCACCGTCTTCACCACCCGTCCGGACACGCTGTTCGGCGCCACCTACATGGTGCTGGCGCCCGAGCACCCGCTGGTCGAGAAGTTCATCCCGGCCGCCTGGCCCGAGGGCACCCACGACGTGTGGACCGGCGGGCACGCCACCCCGGCGGAGGCCGTCGCGGCCTACCGCAAGCAGGCCGCCTCGAAGTCGGACGTCGAGCGGCAGGCCGAGGCCAAGGACAAGACCGGTGTCTTCACCGGCGAGTACGCGATCAACCCGGTCAGCGGTGACAAGGTCCCGGTCTTCATCGCGGACTACGTGCTGATGGGCTACGGCACCGGCGCGATCATGGCCGTCCCGGCGCACGACGGACGCGACTTCGAGTTCGCGCGCGCCTTCGAGCTGCCGATGCGCTGCGTCGTGGAGCCGTCGGACGGGCGCGGCACCGACCCGGCCGAGTGGGACGACGCCTTCGTCTCCTACGACGCGAAGCTGGTCAACTCGACGGGCGAGGGCATCGCCCTGGACGGCCTGGGCGTCGTCGAGGCGAAGGCCGCGATCACCGACTGGCTGACCGAGCGCGGCATCGGCGAGGGGACGGTCAACTTCCGGCTGCGCGACTGGCTGTTCAGCCGTCAGCGCTACTGGGGCGAGCCCTTCCCGATCGTCTACGACGAGGACGGCGTCGCGCACTCGCTGCCCGAGTCGATGCTGCCCCTGGAGCTGCCGGAGGTCGAGGACTACTCCCCGCGCACCTTCGAGCCGGACGACGCCACGTCCAAGCCGGAGACCCCGCTGTCGCGCAACGGCGAGTGGGTGAACGTGGAGCTGGACCTGGGCGACGGCCGGGGCGTGCGTTCCTTCCGCCGCGAGACCAACACCATGCCCAACTGGGCCGGTTCCTGCTGGTACGAGCTGCGCTACCTGGACCCGAACAACGCGTCGGCCCTGGTGGACCCGGAGATCGAGCAGTACTGGATGGGTCCGCGCGAGGGCGCTCCGCACGGCGGTGTCGACCTGTACGTGGGCGGGGCCGAGCACGCGGTGCTGCACCTGCTGTACGCCCGCTTCTGGTCGAAGGTGCTGTTCGACCTGGGGCACGTCTCCTCGGCGGAGCCGTTCCACAAGCTCTTCAACCAGGGCATGATCCAGGCGTACGCGTACACCGACGCGCGCGGTGTCTACGTGCCCGCGGCCGAGGTCGAGGAGCGCGACGGCGGCTACTTCTACCAGGACCAGCCGGTCAAGCGTGAGCACGGCAAGATGGGCAAGTCCCTGAAGAACGCCGTCACGCCGGACGAGATCTGCGAGGAGTACGGCGCGGACACGCTGCGCCTGTACGAGATGGCGATGGGCCCGCTGGACGTCTCCCGTCCGTGGGACACCCGGGCCGTGGTGGGCCAGTACCGGCTGCTGCAGCGCCTGTGGCGCAACATCGTGGACGAGGAGACCGGCGCGGTCACCGTCGTCGACGGAGAGCCGGGCGAGGACACCCTGCGCGCGCTGCACAAGGCGATCGACGGGGCCGGCTCGGACCTGACCGGGCTGCGCTTCAACACCGCCATCGCGAAGATCACCGAGCTGAACAACGCCCTGACGAAGGCCGGCCGCCCGCTGGAGCGCTCGGTCGCCGAGGCCCTGGTGCTGCTGGTCGCCCCGCTGGCCCCGCACATCGCGGAGGAGCTGTGGCACCGCCTGGGTCACAGCGAGTCCGTGGTCCACCAGGACTTCCCGGTCGCGGACCCGGCGTACGTCGTGGACGAGAGCGTGACGTGCGTGGTGCAGGTCAAGGGCAAGGTCAAGGCGCGGCTGGAGGTGTCGCCGACGATCTCCGAGGCGGAGCTGGAGCAGCTGGCCGTGACCGATGAGGGTGTCGTGGCGGCGCTGGGCGGCGCGGAGATCCGCAAGGTGATCGTGCGCGCGCCGAAGCTGGTGAACATCGTCATCTGAGAGCGCGCCCCCGCATGGGGGTGATCCCGTACGGGCAGGTTGGGGGTTCGATTGGAACCCCTGGCCTGCCCGTGGCGTTTACCGTGGAGGAGAAGAGCGACGCTTGGGGAAAGGGGCCGTCATGGAGGTCGCGTTGATCATTTTCGCGCTGATGCTGCTGGCTTTCGTCGGCCTCGGCGCGTACCTCACGGTCAAGGCGGTGGGAGCGGCCAAGCGGGGCGTGGAGCGCACGGTCGTGCAGGCGCGGCGCACGGTCGAGGACACCACGCTGCGGGCCAAGAGCTTCGGCCAGGTCGGAGTGGTGGGGGCGCTGGCACAGGTGCGGCTGGACCTGCGGACCTCGATGCGCGCCACCCAGCAGGCGCTGGCCGACGGGGTCCGGGCGGATGCCTCGCTGCGGGAGTCCCTGGGGCTGTTCGAGCAGCTGAGCGCGCACGGGCACGAGCTCGACGGTGAGCTGAAGCGGCTGGAGCAGGAGCCCGACCGGCGGCGCACCGCCGAGCTCCTCCCGGACCTGCGCGAGCGCGCGGCACAGATCATCAAGGCCGCCGACTCCCTGCGGTGGGCGGCCCGTGACCGGGCCAGGCGGTTCGCGGCGGACGACCTGTCCCTCTTGTCGGAGCAGATCGAGATGGAGTCGGGCGCGCTGCGCGACTGGTCCCGCGAACCGGCGGACGACCTGGCGGCCGCGGCCGCCGAGTGGGACGCCGCGCAGTCCGCGCCGTCCGCCCACTCCGCACCGGCCGCACCCGCTGCACCGGCCGCACCCGCTGCACCGGCTGCACCGGCTGCACCGGCTGCACCGGCTGCACCGGCGCCGAAGCCGACCCCCACGGCCCCGCCGGCCGCCTTGAACCCGCCGACTCCGACGGTGCAGTACCCGTGGCAGAAGGCCCCGCGCCCGGAGAGCGCCGGCTGACACCCCCGCCGGGACCCGGGCCCGCCGGGACCCGGCCCCCGCGCGCTCCGTAGGCTCTGGCCACCACCGCGGCAGCGGTACGCCCGGACCCCACCCCGCCCGGGTCGGGGGCCCAGGCTGCCGTCGAGGCCCCACTGGCGGTAACCTCCGGCTCATGTCCCGCCATGTCGCCATCGTCACCGATTCCACGGCCTATCTGCCCCGACCGGCCATGGCGCGGCACGGAATCACCGCCGTCCCGCTCACCGTGGTGCTCGGTGGTGAGGCCCTTGAGGAAGGCACCGAGATCTCGGCGCGCAGCCTGGCCCTTGCCCTGCAGAAGCGCCGCTCGGTCACCACCTCCCGCCCCAGCACGGAGGAGTTCGTCCGGGCCTACCGGGCCGCGGCGGACGCCGGCGCGACCGGCATCGTCAGCCTGCACCTGTCCGCCGAGTTCTCCGGCACCTACGACGCGGCCGTGGTCGCCGCCAGGACCGCACCCGTACCGGTCCGTGTCCTGGACACGGGCATGGTCGCGATGGCCCTCGGTTTCTGCGCGCTCGCCGCCGCCGAGGTGGCCGAGGCGGGCGGATCCGTGGACGAGGCCGTGGCGGCCGCCGAGAAGCGGGCGGCGGACATGGCCGCGTACTTCTACGTCGACACCCTCGACTACCTCCGCCGCGGCGGCCGGATCGGGGCGGCCCAGGCCCTCCTCGGCTCCGCCCTGGCGGTGAAGCCCCTGCTCACGCTGGACGGCGGGCGGATCGAGATGCTGGAGAAGGTCCGTACGTCCTCCAAGGCCATCGCCCGCCTGGAGGAGCTGGCCGTCGAACGCGCCGGGTCCGCCGACGTGGACGTGGCGGTGCACCACCTGGCGGCTCCGGAGCGGGCGGAGAAGCTCGCCGAGCGGCTCCGCGAGCGCATCCCCGGACTGGTCGAGCTGCACGTCAGCGAGGTCGGTGCGGTGATCGGGGCACACACCGGCCCGGGGCTGCTGGCGGCGGTCGTCTCGCCCCGCTGAACACGCCGCCCTCACCGGAACGAGTGGCTGGGTTATCCACAACGATCTTTTTTTCCACTGGAATTGAGTGTTCCGAACGGGGGCGCGGATCGGCCCCTACGGTCGTGGCATGAATCTTCGAGCGCGTGCTTCGCATCCGTCGGGCGCCACCAGTGGCCCGGGCCGTTCCCGTCTCTCCGACGGCCGGCTTTCCGACAGCCGTTCCTCCGACGGCCGGCTTTCCGACAGCCGGCGCCGGCATCGTCGGACGGCTCGTGGCCGACGGGTTCCCCATCCGGATGCGGGCGTGGTGCGCCGACGGGCCGAGGCGCTGCTGGGCGGCAGCAGCCCGCCGCAGGCCCCGCCCCCGCCCCCGCCACCCCGCGCCGTCCAGGCGCCGCCCGCGGCCCCGGAGGGGCTGGATGCCCAGGCACCGCCCGATGAGCCGTCCGGGCTGTCCTCAGGGGCCGCGAGGAGGGCGGCCGTGCGGGAGCGTCTGCCGCTGTGGCTGCAGGACCGCTGCGAGGTGCGGCCGCGTGCGGTGGCCGCCGTCGGGGTGGTGCTGCTCGCCGCCGTCGGTCTCGCCGGGCAGCAGTACTGGTCGGCCCGGCCGCGCGCGGTGACCGTGCCCGCGGTGGTCGCCCCGGGGGCCGTACCGGCGGCTGCCACGGCACCGGCGGCCGGAGTTCCGGCCGCGGGGGTGGAAGCCGGAGCGGCCGCGCGGATCGTCGTCGACGTCAGCGGCAAGGTCCGGGATCCCGGGGTGCGGCGGCTGCCCGCCGGTTCGCGGGTGGAGGACGCCTTGGCCGCCGCCGGGGGAGTGCCTCCCGGCACCGACACGACCGGGCTGAACCGGGCCCGCGTGCTGGTCGACGGCGAGCAGGTGGTGGTCGGCGCGCCGGCGCAGCCGCCACCGGCCGGGCCGGGCGGCGGTGCCGGCTCGGCCTCCGGCTCCGGGTCCGGCTCCGGCTCGGGCCCTGGTTCCGGCCCGCTGAGTCTGGGGTCGGCCACGGTCGCCCAGCTCGACGGCCTGCCCGGCGTCGGGCCGGTGCTGGCGCAGCACATCGTCGATTTCCGCACCGCCCGCGGCGGCTTCCGCTCCGTGGAGGAGCTCCGCCAGGTCGTCGGCATCGGTGAGCGGCGCTTCGCCGACCTGCGTAAGCTGGTGCGGCCGTGAACCGCCCGGTGGGTCCGGTCCCGCCGGACCTCCGCCTCGCGGTGCCCGCCGTGGCCGCCTGGGCGGCGGCCGCCCTCGCCCTGGACGCGCCCGTCCACCGGACCGCCCTCGGGGTGGGCCTGGGGATGGCCTGCGCGGGCCTGCTGATGCTGGGCGCGTGCCGGCGCCCGGGACCCCTGTGGCGGCTCGCCCCGGCCGCGGCGGCGGCCCTGCTGTGCGCGGCCGCCGGAGCCGGGGTGGCGGGGCTCCAGCGGGCCGAGGCGAGGGCCGGGCCGGTGGCGGGGCTGGCGCGGGAGCACGCCCGCGTCCTCGCGGAGCTCACCGTCGGCTCCGACCCCAGGGCCGCCCGGAGCGGGAGCGGACCACCGGTGACGGTGCTGGACGCGGTGGTGACCCGGGTGACCGGGCCCGACGGGTCGAGCACCCGGGTCGAGACCCCGGTGCGGGTGCTGGCCGGGCACCCGGGATGGGCCAGGCTGCAGCCTTCCACCCGGGTGACGGTGGTCGCCCGGCTGGCTCCGGCGCGGGGCGGGGAGCGGGCCGTGGCGCTGTTCCGTCCGGCCGGTGACACCCCGCCCGGGGTGACCGGCGGCCCGGACACCGTCCAGCGGCTCGCGGGGCGGCTGCGGGCCGGACTGCGCGAGGCCACCGAGGGGCTTCCCCCGGATGCCCGGGCCCTGCTGCCGGGGCTGGTCGTCGGGGACACGTCCAGGGTTCCGCCCGATCTGCACGAGGCCTTCCGGGCCACCGACCTGCTGCACCTGCTGGCCGTCTCGGGGTCCAACCTGACCGTGGTCCTGTTCCTGCTCATCGGACCCCCGGCCCGCGCGCAACAGGCCGAACGGAGCGGGCTGGCACCCCGACTCGGGCTCTCGCTCCGGGTGACCGCCCTGTGCGGGGCGGCCCTGACGCTGGCGTTCGTGGTGGTGTGCCGGCCGGAGCCGAGCGTGCTGCGGGCCGCTGCCTGCGGCGCGGTCACCCTGCTGGCCATCGCCACCGGGCGGCGCAGGTCCCTGATCCCGGCCCTGGGCGCGGCCGTGCTGCTGCTGGTGCTCCACGACCCGTGGCTGGCCCGCAGCCACGGCTTCCTGCTCTCCGTGCTGGCCACCGGGGCGCTGCTCACCCTCGCTCCCCGGTGGAGCGCAGCCCTGCGGCGCCGTGGGGCGGGGCCGCGGCTCGCCGAGGCGCTGGGTGCCGCGGCGGCCGCGCAGGCGGTGTGCGCGCCCGTGGTGGCCGTGCTCGCCGCCCGGGTCAGCCTGGTGGCGGTGCCGTGCAATCTGCTGGCCGAGCTGGCGGCCGGTCCCGCGACGGTGCTCGGTTTCGCCGCGCTCGCGGTGTCCCCGGTGTGGATGCCCGCCGCCGAGCTGCTCGCCCGGTGCGCGGGGGTGCCGGCCGGGTGGATCGCGGGCGTGGCCCGGGCCGGGGCCCGGTTCCCGGGCGCGGAGCTGCCGTGGCCGGGCGGGCTCACCGGCGGCGTTCTGCTGGCCGCCGCCACCCTGGCCGTCGTCGTGGTCGGCGGCGCCCGGTTCCGCGGCCGGGGGTGGCTCTGCTCCGCCCTGGCGGCGCTGCTGCTCCTGGTCGTACTGCGGCCGCCGCAGCTCACCCGTACGCTCTCCGGCTGGCCTCCGCCCGACTGGAGCTACGTCCAGTGCGCCGTCGGGCAGGGGGACGCGGCCGTGCTCGCCGTCGGCCCCGGCGAGGCCCTGGTGGTGGACGCCGGCCCGGAGCCCGGCCCGGTGGACGAGTGCCTGCGCGCCCTCGGTGTGCGGCGGGTGCCGCTGCTCCTGCTGACGCACTTTCACGCCGATCACGTGGGAGGCCTGCCGGGGGTGCTGCGGGGCAGGTCCGTGGGTGTGATCCAGGCCACCGCGCTGGAAGAGCCGCCGGGACAGGCCGAGTTCGTCCGGCGGACCGCCGCGGCCGCCGGTGTGCCGATCGTGCGGGCGGCGCAGGGGGAGCGGCGCCGGGCCGGGCCGTTCACATGGCAGGTGCTCTGGCCGCCGTCGGCCGGACCGCTGCCCGAAGGGCCCAACGACGCGAGCGTCGCCCTGCTGGTGCGCGGCGCCGGACTGACCCTGCTCCTGCTCGGCGACCTCGAACCGCCCGCTCAGCAAGCCCTCCTGAGGGCTCATCCGGACCTCGGTCCGGTGGACGTCCTCAAGGTCGCCCACCACGGCTCCGCGCACCAGGACCCGGAGCTCTACGCCCGGGTCCGGCCGCGGCTCGCGCTCGTTCCCGTCGGCGCGGGCAACCGGTACGGGCACCCCGCGCCCCGTACGCTCGCCCGGCTGCGGGAGCTGGGCGCGACCGTGCTGCGCACCGACACGGACGGCTCGATCGCCGTCACCGGGAGTGGAGTTCGACTACGGTCATTTCCGGCCATCCGGCGGCGGAATCGACGCGGCCATACCGGGCGCGACCACTCTGTTTGCCCACAACCCGACAGCATGATCGAATGCGTCTTCGCCAGACCGGTCCAAGTCCACACAGCACGGGGGTGCATCAGTCATGTTCAGTCGCAGACGGGGGATGGAGACGGCCGGGACTGCCGGAAGTTCCGGCCCGTCCACATCCGCGACACTGACGCTGCCGCCGACGGCGCGTCTGCTCAGCTGCCGGGTCCTCGACACGGTCCACCGCCCGCTCCGGCAGGCGACGTTCGAGGTGACCGACCCGATCGGCCGTCGGATCGTCAGCGGCGAGACCGATCCGTACGGCGGCTTCACCGCGGCCGTGCCGGAGGGGGAGTACCGGCTCTCCGTGACCGCCGAGGGCTACGCGCCCTTCCACGGGGTGACGATCGTGGGGGACCCGGCGCAGCCCGGTACCGCCGAGATCGTCCTGGACGCGGTGGAGCCGCCGCTGCTGCCGCAGCCCGGCCACTGGGAGCTCGACCCGACCCACTCGACCATCGGCTTCACGGCCCGCCACATCGGCCTGGCCCGGATCCGCGGCCGGTTCACCACGTTCGCCGGGGCGGTGCGGATAGCCGAGCGCATGGAGGACTCCTCCATGCACGTGATCATCGACGCGGCGAGCATCGACACCGGGGTGCGGATGCGCGACGACCACCTGAGGTCGGCGGACTTCCTGGACGCGGTCCGCCACCCCACGGTCGAGTTCTACAGCGAGCGGTTCATCCACCGCAGCGGCGGCCGCTGGACCGTCGCCGGGGCGCTCACGCTCCACGGCGTGAGCCGGTCCGTGACCCTGGACACCGAGTACCTCGGTCTGGGCACGGGCCTGGAGGGCGAGCTCCGGGCGGCCTGCCGGGCCACCACCGAGCTGCACCGCGAGGACTTCACCCTCAACTGGCAGTCGATGCTGGCGCAGGGGATCGCGGCCATCGGTTCGAGCGTGGAAGTGACCCTGGACGTCCAGGCCGTGCGCAAGGCCTGAGGTGCGCGGGCGGAGGCCCCCTACGGGGCTTCCAGCCAGCCCTCGTACTCGGCGGCGAGGTCGTCCAGCGAGGTGCTGTCGAGCCGTTCCTGCGGATCCTCGACGACCACCAGCCACTGGGCGTCCTCGGCGTCGTCCTCGCCGGCGAGCGCGTCGCGGACCAACTGCGGTTCCTCCGGGAGGCCGAAGCGGTCGACGGCCTCCTGGGCCACCTCCTCGGCGGCGTCGCGGTCGGGCAGGACGAGTACATGTCGCACATTCACGCGACCATTCTCGGGCACGCGGGGCGGGGGGCTGTCGGTGCGGCGTGGGATGCTGGAGCCGATGGCCACCAGGAAGAACTCCACCGACGATCCGCTTGCCCCGCTCACCCTCGCGGTGGGGCAGGAGGAGCTGCTGCTCGACCGCGCCGTGCGCGAGGTGGTGGCGGCCGCCCGTGCCGCCGACGCCGACACGGACGTCCGCGATCTCGCCTCCGAGCAGCTCCAGCCCGGCACGCTCGCCGAGCTGACGAGCCCCTCGCTCTTCTCCGAGCGCAAGGTCCTGATCGTGCGGGGCGCGCAGGACCTGTCCGCCGACTCCGTCAAGGAGGTCAAGGCCTACCTCGCCGCGCCCTACGAGGAGATCATCCTGGTCCTCCTGCACGCGGGCGGCGTCAAGGGCAAGGGCCTGCTGGACGCCGCGCGCAAGGCGGGCGCCCGGGAGATCGCCTGCCCGAAGATGACGAAGGCCGCCGACCGGCTGTCCTTCGTTCGCGGCGAATTCCGCACGCTCGGCCGCTCGGCGACCCCGGAGGCCTGCCAGAACCTGGTGGACGCCATCGGCAGCGACCTGCGGGAGCTGGCGAGCGCGGCCGCGCAGTTGTGCGCCGACGTCGAGGGCACCATCGACGAAGCCGTCGTCGCCCGCTACTACACGGGCCGGGCCGAGGCCTCCAGCTTCACGGTCGCCGACAGGGCGGTCGAGGGGCGGGCGGCCGAGGCCCTGGAGGCCCTGCGCTGGTCCCTGGCCACCGGGGTGGCGCCGGTCCTGATCACCAGCGCCCTGGCGCAGGCGGTCCGGGCGATCGGCAAGCTCGCCTCCGCCCCCCGCGGGGCCCGCCCCGGCGACCTCGCCCGGGACCTGGGCATGCCGCCCTGGAAGATCGACCGGGTCCGCCAGCAGATGCGCGGCTGGTCGGCGGACGCGGTCTCGGACGCCCTGCGCGCCGTGGCCGACGCCGACGCCGGGGTCAAGGGCGGCGGAGACGATCCCGAGTACGCCCTGGAGAAGGCCGTGGTGGCGGTGGCCAGCGCGGCCCGCCCCCAGCGCAGGTAGCGAAGCCGTACCGCGGCGCGCAGCGGCCGGCGCCGGCCGCCGCCGCGCCGCGTACCGCCCCGGGACAGCCACACGGCTGAGCCCGTGCGCCGGGGCCCGCCAGGCAGCACGAAGGCCCCGGCCACCACCCTGGGGAAGGGCGGAGGCCGGGGCCTTCGGTTACTTCTGGATTGCTCCGCACCCGCGTGGCGAACGCTTCGTGTGCGGAGCGGGGTGCCGGTCAGGAGCGGGAGAGAGGGCCCACTGGGTCCCTTCCGGCGATCACATCAGGGAGCTCAGCCCTGCAGGGAGGCAACCTTGGTGGCCAGCGCCGACTTCTTGTTGGCGGCGGCGTTCTTGTGGATGACACCCTTCGAGACAGCCTTGTCGAGCGCACGCGCGGCAGCGCGAGAAGCCACGGTGGCCTTCTCGACGTCACCGGCGAGGACGGCCTCGCGGGCCTTGCGGATCGCGGTCTTGAGCGAGGACTTGACGGCCTTGTTGCGCAGGCGCGCCTTCTCGTTCGTCTTGTTCCGCTTGATCTGGGACTTGATGTTCGCCACGAAAGAGCCTTTTCAGGTTCAGAGTTTGATCTTCGGATTGTGTCCCGACAGCTGAGAGGGCATACGAGACACAGCTGCCCAGGCTACCAGGCACGCTAGGGGCGGCCCAAACCGAGCGCACTGCCCCGTCCATGGGACCATGGGAGTCTGCGTATAGATCCGACATCGCGCCGCCGAGAGCGACGGGAGCCGGACTTTCGCTCCGACCGACGCTCCGCAAACGCTTCCGACTGCGACCGAGAATCAGGACACTGCGTGCCCGCGATCCCCAGCCACGTGCCCGAGCCGAGCCGTACCGACTCGGCGCTGATCCGCAACTTCTGCATCATCGCGCACATCGACCACGGCAAGTCGACCCTTGCCGACCGGATGCTCCAGATCACCGGTGTGGTCGACCAGCGGCAGATGCGCGCCCAGTACCTCGACCGCATGGACATCGAGCGTGAGCGAGGCATCACGATCAAGTCCCAGGCGGTCCGGCTGCCCTGGGCGCCCACCACGGGCGAGGGTCAGGGCAACACCCACATCCTCAACATGATCGACACCCCCGGGCACGTCGACTTCACCTACGAGGTCTCGCGCTCCCTCGCCGCCTGCGAGGGCACCGTCCTCCTGGTGGACGCCGCCCAGGGCATCGAGGCGCAGACCCTCGCCAACCTGTACCTGGCGATGGAGAACGACCTCGCGATCGTCCCCGTCCTGAACAAGATCGACCTGCCGGCCGCCCAGCCGGAGAAGTTCGCCGAGGAACTCGCGAACCTGATCGGCTGCCAGCCCGAGGACGTGCTGCGCGTCTCGGCGAAGACCGGTCTCGGCGTCGAGGCGCTGCTCGACAAGGTCGTCGCCACGGTCCCGGCCCCGGTCGGCGTCAAGGACGCCCCGGCCCGCGCCATGATCTTCGACTCCGTCTACGACTCGTACCGCGGCGTCGTCACGTACGTCCGTGTGGTCGACGGCCAGCTGAACAAGCGCGAGCGCATCCGGATGATGTCCACCGGCGCCACCCACGAGCTGCTGGAGATCGGTGTCTCCTCCCCGGAGATGACCCCCTCCGACGGCATCGGCGTCGGCGAGGTGGGCTACATCATCACCGGCGTGAAGGACGTCCGTCAGTCCAAGGTCGGTGACACCATCACCAGCCTGCACAACGGTGCGACCGAGGCCCTCGGCGGCTACAAGGACCCGCGGCCGATGGTCTTCTCCGGCCTCTACCCGCTCGACGGCTCGGACTACCCGGACCTGCGCGAGGCCCTGGACAAGCTCCAGCTCAACGACGCCGCGCTCGTCTACGAGCCGGAGACCTCGGCGGCGCTCGGCTTCGGCTTCCGCGTCGGCTTCCTCGGCCTGCTCCACCTGGACGTGGTCCGCGAGCGCCTGGAGCGCGAGTTCGGCCTCGACCTCATCGCCACCGCGCCCAACGTGGTCTACCGGGTGGTCATGGAGGACGGCAAGGAAGTCACCGTCACCAACCCGAGCGAGTTCCCCGAGGGCAAGATCTCGGACGTGTTCGAGCCGGTCGTCCGGGCCACCGTCCTCGCGCCCACCGAGTTCATCGGCGCGATCATGGAGCTGTGCCAGCAGCGCCGCGGCACCCTCCTCGGCATGGACTACCTCTCCGAGGACCGGGTCGAGATCCGCTACACCCTCCCGCTCGCGGAGATCGTCTTCGACTTCTTCGACCAGCTGAAGTCCAAGACGCGCGGTTACGCCTCCCTGGACTACGAGCCCACGGGCGAGCAGTCCGGCAGCCTCGTCAAGGTCGACATCCTGCTGCACGGCGACAAGGTCGACGCCTTCTCCGCCGTCACGCACAAGGACGCCGCCTACGCCTACGGCGTGCGCCTCGTCGCCAAGCTGCGCGAGCTCATCCCGCGGCAGGCCTTCGAGGTGCCGATCCAGGCCGCCATCGGCTCCCGCGTCATCGCCCGCGAGACCATCCGCGCCATCCGCAAGGACGTCCTCGCCAAGTGCTACGGCGGTGACATCTCCCGTAAGCGGAAGCTGCTGGAGAAGCAGAAGGAAGGCAAGAAGCGGATGAAGATGGTCGGCTCCGTGGAGGTCCCGCAGGAGGCCTTCATCGCCGTCCTCTCCAGTGACGAGTCCGGCGGCAAGAAGAAGTAGCAGCCCCGCCGTCACCCGACGCGAGCAGGCCCCCGCACTCAGGTGCGGGGGCCTGTTTCGTTATGAAGCGGCCGCTCGCGGGCCCTTACGCGCACGCCGGTCGCGCTCTAGTCTGATCACTGCTCGACGGTTACTCGCCAGTTTAAAAAGTCAAAGGCTGCCAAACCCGCCAGTCCCCAGCGCCCCCCAGCGCCCCACGCCCACGCACTACCGCGTGGATCGGTCCGGAGGATGTCGTGAGCGACACACAGACCTATCTCGAGAACCGCCCGCCCACCGTGGCGGTGCTCTTCCTTGAGCGCGTCGCAGCGACGCCCGACGACGAGGCCTACCGGTACCCGGTGCCGGCGGCCGACGGCCGGAGCGGCGCCGACGACTGGAAATCACTCAGCTGGGGCCAGGCGGCCGAGCGGGTGTTCGCCATCGCCGGCGGGCTGATCGCCCTCGGCCTGGAAACGGAGGAGCGCGTCGCGCTCGCCTCCAACACCCGGGTCGACTGGATCCTCTCCGACCTCGGCGTGATGTGCGCCGGCGGCGCGGTCACCACGATCTACCCCAGCACCAACGCGGACGAGTCGGCGTTCATCCTCTCGGACTCCGAGAGCCGGGTGCTCATCGCCGAGGACGCGCAGCAGCTGGCGAAGGCGCGCGAGCGCCGCGCCGAGCTGCCCAGGCTCGCCCACGTCGTGGTCCTGGACGCCGCCGACGCGGTCGCCGCCGAGGGCGACCCCGAGGGCTGGGTGCTCTCCCTCGCCGAGCTGGAGGAGCGTGGCAAGGAGTACCTCGCCAAGCACCCCGCGGCGGTCAAGGAGCGGGTCGCGGCCATCACCTCCGACCAGCTCGCCACCCTCATCTACACCTCCGGCACCACCGGCCGTCCCAAGGGCGTCCGGCTGCCGCACGACAACTGGTCGTACATGGCCAAGGCCATGGTCGCCACCGGGCTGATCGGCAAGGAGGACGTCCAGTACCTGTGGCTGCCGCTGGCCCACGTCTTCGGCAAGGTGCTGACCTCCGGGCAGATCGAGGCCGGGCACGTGACCGCCGTCGACGGCCGGATCGACAAGATCATCGAGAACCTGCCGATCGTGCAGCCGACCTACATGGCCGCCGTCCCGCGCATCTTCGAGAAGGTCTACAACGGCGTGGCCGCCAAGGCCCGGGCCGCCGGCGGAGCCAAGTACAAGATCTTCCAGTGGTCGGTCGGCGTCGCCCGCGAGTACGCCAAGGTCACGCAGGACAACTTCCGCCGCACCGGCCAGGCGACCGCCCCCTTCGGCCTCACCACCAAGCACAAGATCGCCGACGCGCTCGTCTACTCCAAGCTCCGCGAGGCCTTCGGCGGGAAGCTGCGGGCCGCCGTCTCCGGCGCCTCCGCCCTGGCCCCCGAGATCGGCTTCTTCTTCTCCGGCGCGGGCGTCCACATCCTGGAGGGCTACGGCCTGACCGAGTCCAGCGCGGCCTCCTTCGTCAACCCGGGCGAGGCCTACCGCACCGGCACGGTCGGCAAGCCGCTCCCCGGCACCGAGGTCCGCATCGCCGACGACGGCGAGGTGCTGCTGCGCGGCCCCGGCATCATGCAGGGCTACCACCGGCAGCCGGACAAGACCGCCGAGGTCCTGGAGTCCGACGGCTGGCTGCACACGGGCGACATCGGAGAGCTGTCGGCCGACGGCTACCTGCGCATCACCGACCGCAAGAAGGACCTGATCAAGACCTCGGGCGGCAAGTACGTCGCCCCGGCCGAGATCGAGGGCCAGTTCAAGGCGATCTGCCCGTACGTGTCGACGATCGTCGTGCACGGCGCCGACCGTAACTTCTGCTCCGCGCTGATCGCCCTCGACGAGCCGTCGATCCTGGTCTGGGCGGCCGAGAACGGGCTGGAGGGCAAGACGTACCAGCAGGTCCTGGCGGCGCCGGAGACCAACCGCCTGATCGAGACGTACGTACAGACCCTGAACGAGGGCCTGCAGCGCTGGCAGACGGTCAAGAAGTTCCGGCTGCTGCCGCGCGACCTCGACGTCGAGCACGGCGACCTCACGCCCAGCCTGAAGCTGAAGCGACCGGTGGTCGAGCGTGAGTTCAAGCACCTGATCGAGGAGATGTACGAGGGGTCCCGCGAGGCGTAGCGCCTGCGGCGGGCCAGGCGGGGCCGGGCGGTGGCCCGCCCCGCCGACCCCGCCGTTCCCGGGCGGCCCCGTGTCTCGGCTGCGACCGGCTCCCGGGGCTCCGCCCCGGACCCCGCGCCTCAAACGCCGGCGGGGCCGGATGCGAGGTCGGCGGGAGCGCCCGGCCCGGTGCGGGATGATGGGGGTATGCCTTCCGCACTCCCCGACGGTGAACCCATGCCCGAAGACGGCTCGCTGCCGTCGCATGCCCTGGCGGGCGCGGAGGAGCGGCCGCTCGGGTTCTACCTGCACGTCCCGTACTGCGCCACGCGCTGCGGGTACTGCGACTTCAACACCTACACGGCCACCGAGCTGCGGGGCACCGGCGGTGTGCTCGCCTCCCGGGAGAACTACGCCGACACCCTGATCGACGAGGTCAGGCTGGCGCGGAAGGTGCTCGGGGACGACCCGCGGCAGGTCCGGACCGTCTTCGTCGGCGGCGGCACGCCCACGCTGCTGCCCGCCGCCGACCTCGTACGCATGCTCGCGGCGATCCGGGACGAGTTCGGCCTGGCCGAGGACGCCGAGATCACCACGGAGGCCAATCCGGAGTCCGTGGACCCGGCATACCTGGCCGAGCTGCGCGCCGGAGGCTTCAACCGGGTCTCCTTCGGCATGCAGAGCGCCAAGCAGCACGTCCTGAAGGTGCTCGACCGCACCCACACGCCGGGGCGCCCCGAGGCGTGCGTCGCGGAGGCGCGGGCGGCGGGCTTCGAGCACGTCAACCTCGACCTGATCTACGGCACCCCGGGGGAGTCCGACGAGGACTGGCGCGCGACGCTCTCGGCGGCGCTGGGGGCCGGGCCGGACCACATCAGCGCCTACGCGCTGATCGTCGAGGAGGGCACGCAGCTGGCGCGCCGGATCCGCCGAGGCGAGGTCCCCATGACCGACGACGACGTCCACGCCGACCGCTACCTGATCGCCGACGAGGTCATGGCCCAGGCCGGCTACTCCTGGTACGAGGTGTCGAACTGGGCCACCTCGGAGGCCGGACGCTGCCTGCACAACGAGCTGTACTGGCGCGGCGCCGACTGGTGGGGCGCCGGGCCCGGCGCGCACTCGCACGTGGGCGGGGTGCGGTGGTGGAACGTGAAGCACCCGGGCGCGTACGCCGCCGCGCTCGCGGAGGGCCGATCCCCCGGCGCCGGACGCGAGCTCCTCTCGGAGGAGGACCGCCGGGTCGAGCGGATCCTGCTGGAGCTGCGCCTCGTGGACGGCGTCCCGCTGTCCCTGCTCGCCCCGGCCGGCCTCACGGCGTCCCGCAAGGCCCTCGCGGACGGCCTCCTGGCCCCCGGCCCGTACGAGGCGGGCCGGGCCGTCCTGACCCTGCGCGGGCGGCTGCTGGCCGACGCGGTGGTCCGGGACCTGGTGGACTGATCACTCCACGGAGTGAATTGCTGCGGATCAGGGCAGGTGCCGCCTAGCCTGTTCATAGTCTTCTGCCGCAATGCCCGGCGGCAGAAGTGGAGGGCACGGAGATGACCGCTGTGGACGATCGCCGGATGACCGAGTACTTCGAGAGCTTCGAGGCTCCCGAGGGGGTCAAGGTCGAGCTCCTCAGGGGGGAAATCGTGATGATGGCGGGGCCGGACGTCGTCCACAACCTGATCGTCCTGTTCGTCCAGCGGCAGGTCCCGGTGGGACGCTGGTATCCGCTCCAGACCCAGGACGTGGACATTCCTGCAGAGTCGTCCGAGCCGCAGCCGGACCTCGTGGTCCTGCCGGCCGAGGCAGCGCCGGAGTCGGGCCGCCTGGTGCCCGCCTCGGCCCTGGCGATGGTGGTGGAGGTCGTCTCCAAGACCAGCAAGCTGCGCGACTACGTGACGAAGCGCTCGATCTACGCGGCCGGCGGCATCCCAACGTACTTGATCATTGACCCGTTCCAGGCCAAGTGCGTCGTGCTCACCGAACCCTTTGGCGCGGGAGAAGAGGCCGACTACCGAACCGAGCGGACCAGCAAGTTCGGTGAACCGGTCCCGCTCGATGTCCTCGGCCTCACCCTCGATACCGCGGAGTTCGGCACCCTGCCGTAGTTCAGGCCGGCGCCGTGACGAAGTCGATCAGCTCCTCCACGCGGCCCAGCAGGACCGGCTCCAGGTCCTTGTAGGACGTCACCCGGGACAGGATGTGCTGCCAGGCGGCGCCGGTGTTCTCCGGCCAGCCCAGCGCCCGGCAGACGCCCGTCTTCCAGTCCTGGCCCGGCGGGATCACCGGCCACGCCGGGATGCCCAGTGCGGACGGCTTCACCGCCTGCCAGACGTCCACGTACGGGTGGCCCACGATCAGCACGTCCGGCGAGGTCACCGACGCCGCGATACGGGACTCCTTCGAGCCCGGCACGAGGTGGTCGACCAGGATGCCGAGGCGGGCGTCCGCGGCCGGGCCGAAGCCGGCGACGACGGCCGGGAGGTCGTCGATGCCCTCCAGGTACTCCACCACCACGCCCTCGATCCGCAGGTCGTCGCCCCAGACCCGTTCGACCAGCTCCGCGTCGTGCCGGCCCTCGACGTAGATCCGGCCGGCCCGCGCCACCCGCGCCCGCGCCCCGGGGACGGCGAGCGACCCCGACGCCGTACGGGCCGGCGCCGCCGGGCCCCGGGGCGGACGGACCAGGGTGACCACCGCGCCGTCCAGCAGGAACCCGCGCGGCTCCATCGGGAACACCCGGCGCTTGCCGAAGCGGTCCTCCAGGGTCACCGTGCCCGCCTCGCAGGCCACCACCGCGCCGCAGAAGTCCGTACCCGCCACCTCGACCACCAGGTCGGGGTCCGCCGCCACCTCCGGCACGGCCTTGGGGCGCTTCCACTGCGGGGTCAGGTCGGGGGAGTACTCGCGCATCCGGCCGACAGTAGGAGAGCCGCGCGCGTCACGCCTCCGACACGCCGAAACGGGCCGCCAGTGTGGCGCGTTGCGCACGGACGAAGTCCGCGCCGACCACCGCTCCGTGACCCGGCACGTACAGTGCGTCGTCCCCGCCCAGCGACAGCAGCCGGTCCAGGGCCGCGGGCCACCGCGCGGGCGTGGCGTCCGGGCCCGCCATGGGCTCACCCGACTCCTCGACCAGGTCCCCGCAGAAGACCACCTCGCGTTCGCCCGGGACGAAGACGGCCAGGTCGTGCCCGCTGTGCCCGGGCCCCACATTGGCCAGCAGCACCTGTACGCCGCCCAGTTCCAGCGTCCACTCGCCCGACACCTCGTGCCGGGGCAGCACCAGCTGGTTCACCGCCTCCGCCGCCTCGGCCTCCGCGAGCCCGTGCTTCACGGCGTCCTCGCGCAGCTCCTCGCGTTCCGCCGACAGCAGTGCGGCGAGCCCGACCGCCCCGAACACCTCGGCCCCGGCGAAGGCCGCCCCGCCGAGCACGTGATCGAAATGACCGTGCGTGAATGCGATATGGGTCACGCGCCGACCCGTCAGCCGCTCCGCCTCGGCCCGGACCTCGGCGCCCTCGCGCAGACACGAACCGGGGTCGATCAGAAGGACCGAATCCTCGCCCACCACCAGCCCCACGGTGCAGTCCCACACCGGCAGGCGCCGCCGGCCGGCCCGTCCCGTCAGCCGTTCCCAGCCCGACCCTTCCCAACGCACGTCCATACGGCGACGCTACCCTGGCGGGCCTCCCTTGCCAGGGGCTTACCGCCCGGCCGTACACTGAGCGGGGGCTCTCTGGCACTCGAACGATCAGAGTGCCAGACCACGTGCCAGAACACGGCAGACACGGCAGAACACGGCAACGGACCACAGCTGGAGGTGTGCGCGATGCTCAGCGAACGCAGACTCGAAGTGCTGCGCGCCATCGTCCAGGACTACGTCGGGACGGAGGAGCCGGTCGGCTCCAAGGCGCTCACGGAGCGGCACCGGCTCGGCGTCTCGCCCGCCACCGTGCGCAACGACATGGCCGTGCTGGAGGAGGAGGGCTACATCGCCCAGCCCCACACCAGTGCCGGCCGGATCCCCACCGACAAGGGCTACCGCCTCTTCGTCGACAAGCTGGCGGGGGTCAAACCGCTGTCGTCGCCCGAGCGCCGGGCCATCCAGAACTTCCTCGACGGCGCCGTGGACCTCGACGACGTCGTCGGCCGTACGGTGCGGCTGCTCGCGCAGCTCACCCGGCAGGTCGCCGTCGTCCAGTACCCGAGCCTGACCCGCTCGACCGTCCGGCACGTGGAGCTGCTCTCGCTCGCTCCCGCGCGCCTGATGCTCGTACTGATCACGGACACCGGACGGGTCGAGCAGCGGCTCATCGACTGCCCGAGCCCCTTCGGCGAGACGTCCCTCGCCGATCTGCGGGCCCGGCTCAACAGCCGGGTCGTCGGGCGGCGCTTCACCGATGTGCCGCCGCTCGTCCAGGACCTCCCCGAATCCTTCGAGGCCGAGGACCGCGGCACGGTCTCCACGGTGCTCGCGACACTCCTCGAAACCCTGGTCGAGGAAGCCGAAGAGCGGCTGATGATCGGCGGCACCGCCAATCTCACCCGCTTCGGACACGATTTTCCCCTGACGATCAGGCCGGTGCTCGAAGCGCTGGAGGAGCAGGTCGTGCTCCTCAAGCTGCTGGGCGAGGCCAACGAGTCGGGAATGGCCGTACGGATCGGGCATGAGAACGCCTACGAGGGACTGAACTCCACGTCGGTCGTCTCGGTCGGTTACGGTTTGGGCGGCGAAGCAGTCGCCAAACTCGGCGTGGTCGGACCGACCCGCATGGACTACCCCGGAACGATGGGAGCGGTACGCGCAGTGGCACGTTACGTCGGACAGATCCTGGCGGAGTCGTAAGTGGCCACGGACTACTACGCCGTTCTCGGCGTGCGCCGCGACGCATCGCAGGACGAGATCAAGAAGGCCTTCCGGCGCCTCGCGCGTGAACTCCACCCGGATGTGAATCCGGACCCGAAGACGCAGGAGCGCTTCAAGGAGATCAACGCGGCCTACGAGGTGCTCTCGGACCCGCAGAAGAAGCAGGTCTACGACCTCGGCGGCGACCCGCTGTCCTCCTCGGGCGGCGGTGGCGGAGCGGGCGGCTTCGGAGCGGGCGGCTTCGGCAACTTCTCCGACATCATGGACGCCTTCTTCGGCCAGGCCTCGCAGCGCGGCCCGCGCTCGCGGACCCGGCGCGGCCAGGACGCGATGATCCGTCTCGACCTGGAGCTGGACGAGGCGGCCTTCGGGACCACCAAGGACATCCAGGTCGACACGGCCGTCGTCTGCAACACCTGCTCCGGTGAGGGCGCCGCTCCCGGCACCTCGGCGCAGACGTGTGACATGTGCCGCGGCCGCGGTGAGGTCTCGCAGGTCACCCGGTCCTTCCTGGGCCAGGTCATGACCTCGCGCCCCTGCCCGCAGTGCCAGGGCTTCGGCACCGTGGTCCCGACCCCGTGCCACGAGTGCGCGGGCGACGGCCGGGTCCGCTCCCGCCGCAGCCTCACGGTCAAGATCCCGGCGGGTGTCGAGAACGGCACCCGGATCCAGCTCGCGGGCGAGGGCGAGGTCGGCCCCGGCGGCGGCCCCGCCGGCGACCTGTACGTGGAGATCCACGAGCTGGCGCACCCGACCTTCCAGCGGCGCGGGGACGACTTGCACTGCACGGTCACCATCCCGATGACGGCGGCCGCGCTGGGCACCAAGTGCCCGCTGGAGACGCTGGACGGGCTGGAGGAGATCGACATCCGGCCCGGCACCGGGTCCGGCCAGGCGATCCCGCTGCACGGCCGGGGCGTCACCCACCTGCGCGGTGGCGGACGCGGCGACCTGATCGTGCACGTCGAGGTCACCACCCCGGGCAAGCTGGACGCCCAGCAGGAGGACCTGCTCCGCCAGCTGGCGAAGCTGCGCGGCGAGGAGCGGCCGATGGGCCAGTTCGCGCCGGGTCAGCAGGGTCTGTTCAGCCGGCTGAAGGACGCGTTCAACGGCCGCTGACCGACCCGTACGCACTGTCACGAGCCCGGCCCGGGGATTCCCCGGGCCGGGCTCGTCGCATGGTCCGGCGGCGGCCCGCAGGCCGGTCGGGAAGCGGACTATGCCAGGCGAATGCGATGATTCGGCCCCCCGCGCGGGACGTGGCACGATGCAGTCCATGTCCTCCGCGCCGAACGGTCTCTCCCCGTACCCGATCGTGCAGGCTCCCATGGCGGGCGGCGCCTCCTGTCCCGCCCTCGCCGCCGCCGTGTGCGAGGCGGGCGGGCTGGGCTTCCTGGCCGGCGGCTACAAGACCGCCGACGGGATGTACCAGGAGATCAAGCAGGTGCGCGCGCTGACCCGGCGCCGTTTCGGCGTCAACCTCTTCATGCCGCAGACCGGTTACGTCGATCCGGCCGCCGTGGAGGCCTACCGGGGGCAGCTGGCCGGCGAGGCGAGCTGGTACGCGATCTCGCTGGCCGAGGAGGACATCATCGGCACCAGCGACGACGGCTACGACGCCAAACTCGCCATCCTCCTCGAAGACCCGGTCCCGGTGGTCTCGTTCACCTTCGGCTGTCCCGCCTTCGCGGCCCTCGCCGCTCTGCGCAAGGCCGGTACGTACACCGTCGTCACGGTGACCTCCGCCGAGGAGGCCCGCAGCGCCCAGCACGCGGGCGCCGACGCGGTCTGCGTGCAGGGCACCGAGGCCGGCGGTCACCAGGGCACCCACCGGGACGACCCGCAGATCGACGGCACGGCGGCCGTGGGCCTGCTCGCGCTGGTCGCGCAGGTACGGGAGGCCGTGGCGCTCCCGATCATCGCGGCGGGCGGCGTCATGCGGGGCGCGCAGATCGCGGCCCTGCTGGCGGCCGGCGCGGAGTCGGCGCAGCTCGGGACGGCCTTCCTGGCCTGCCCGGAGTCCGGCGCGGACCCGGTGCACAAGAAGGCGCTGACGGACCCGCTGTTCGTCCGCACCGAGCTGACCCGGGCCTTCTCCGGGCGGCCGGCGCGCGGGCTGGTGAACCGCTTCATGCGCGAGCACGGGCCGTACGCCCCGGCCGCGTACCCGCAGGTCCACCACCTGACCTCGGGGCTGCGCAAAGCCGCCGCCGCGGCCGGGGACCCGCAGGGCATGGCCCTGTGGGCGGGCCAGGGGCACCGGCTGGCGCGGCCGCTGCCGGCGGGGGAACTGGTGGAGGTGCTGGCGGCCGAACTGGCCGAGGCACAGAGCACGTTGAAGGCAATGCAGATGAGGAGTGCGTCATGACCGCCCCGGTGTTCGTGGTGGAAGAGGTCCCCGCGGGACCGGAGTTCGTCCTGGACGGCGCGGAGGGCCGGCACGCCGTCTCCGTGAAACGGCTGAACCCGGGTGAGGACGTGGTCCTCACGGACGGGCGCGGCCACTGGTCGGAGGGCGTGGTCAAGGCCGCCGAGGGCAAGGACCGGCTGGTCGTCATGGACCTGAACGCCATCGAGGAGGAGCCGGAGCCGGAGGTCCGGATCACGGTGGTCCAGGCCCTTCCCAAGGGGGACCGGGGCGAGCTGGCCGTCGAGACGATGACCGAGACCGGCGTGGACGCGATCGTGCCCTGGCAGGCCTCGCGCTGCATCACGCAGTGGCGCGGCGACCGCGGGGCCAAGTCCCTGGCCAAGTGGCGGGCCACGGCCCGGGAGGCGGGCAAGCAGTCCCGCCGGGTGCGCTTCCCGGAGGTGGCCGAGGCCGTGTCGACCAAGCAGGTGGCGGCGCTGCTGGCCGGCGCCGACCTGGCGATGGTGCTCCACGAGGACCGGGACACCCCCTCAGAGGCGCTGGCCACGGCCGAGCTCCCGAAGGCCGGTTCCGTGGTGCTCGTGGTCGGCCCGGAGGGCGGTGTCTCCCCGGAGGAGCTGGCGGTCTTCGCCGAGGCCGGCGCCCACCCCTACCGCCTGGGCCGCTCCGTGCTGCGCACCTCCACGGCCGGGACGGCCGCGGTCGCCGTCCTGCTGGCCCGTACCGGCCGCTGGTCCTGACGGCCCGCGCCGGTCCCGACGGTCCGGTCCCGACGGTCCGGTCCCGACGGTCCGCTCCGGCTCCCGGTCCGGTCGGGCCCGGCCCCGGTCTCGGCCCGACGGGCCGAAATGCCCGCCCGTGGCAGCCGCCCGGCTGGATACGATGCCCGGACCGATCACCGTCACAGGAGGCGAAGCAATGGCCGGGGAACCGCAGGCCGACTGCCTGTTCTGCAAGATCGTCGAGGGTGCCGTCCCGGCGACCGTGGTCCGGGAGACCGAGACCACCGTTGCCTTCCGGGACATCAACCCGCAGGCGCCCACGCACGTGCTCGTCATCCCCAAGGTGCACTACCCCGACGCGGCCTCCCTCGCGGCCGCCGAGCCGGGTGTCGCCGCCGACATACTGCGTGAGGCCGCCCAGGTCGCCGCCGACGAGAAGATCGACGACCACGGCTACCGGATCGTCTTCAACACCGGCTCCGGAGCCGGACAGACCGTCTGGCACGCCCACGCGCACGTCCTCGGCGGCCGCGGCCTCCAGTGGCCCCCCGGATAGCACGTGTCCGTACGAGAGTTCGTGGTGCTGGGCACGGCCAGCCAGGTGCCCACCCGCCACCGCAACCACAACGGCTACCTGCTGCGCTGGGACGGCGAGGGCATCCTCTTCGACCCGGGCGAGGGCACCCAGCGCCAGATGCTGCGCGCCGGGGTCGCCGCGCACGACATCAACCGGATCTGCATCACCCACTTCCACGGTGACCACAGCCTCGGCCTCGCCGGGGTGATCCAGCGGATCAACCTCGACCAGGTCCCGCACCCCGTCACCGCGCACTACCCGGCCTCGGGGCAGAAGTTCTTCGACCGGCTGCGCTACGCCACGGCCTACCGCGAGACCGTCCCGCTCCGCGAGGAGCCGGTGGCGGCGGACGGCGTGCTCGCGCAGGGGTCCTCGTACGTCCTGGAGGCCCGGCTGCTCTCGCACCCGGTGGAGTCCTTCGGCTACCGGATCACCGAACCCGACGGGCGCCGCATGGTGCCCGAGCTGCTCGCGCGGCACGGGATCAAGGGGCCGGACGTGGGCCGGATCCAGCGTGAGGGGCGGCTCGGCGCGGTCACCCTGGACGAGGTCAGCGAGCCCAGGCCCGGACAGCGGTTCGCGTTCGTCATGGACACCCGGCTCTGCCCCGGCGTGGACGCGCTCGCCGAGGGCTGCGACATGCTGGTGATCGAGTCGACCTTCCTCGACGAGGACGAACGGCTGGCCACCGACCACGGGCACATGACCGCCGGCCAGGCGGCCCGGGTGGCGCGGGACGCGGGCGTACGGCACCTGGTGCTGACGCACTTCTCGCAGCGCTACACCGATCCGGCCGCGTTCGAGCGCCAGGCCCGCGCGGCCGGCTTCGAGGGCGAGCTCACGGTGGCCGCGGACCTGCTGCGGGTGCCCCTGCCCAAGCGGGGCTGACGGTGGTCCCGGGCCCCGCCGGGGCCCGGACCGGGCCCGGGCCCGCCGAGTGGTCCGTGGGACGAAGGGCCGTTCCGCAGTGATCTGCGCCACACTGGGTTTTGGTCCCGCCCGGTGTGGGCAGGGCTGGCAGCTTTCCACGGGAAACCGTCATGCAGGAACGGGCCTTCGAGAAACAACGGGGAGATCGCCGTGACCGGTCGGGACTACGAAATCCGCGCAGCCGCAGTCGACCCGCTCGGTCCGCTGCGTGACCCCGAGGAACCCGGCTGCGACGTCTTCCTGACCGGAACGGTCTTCCTCGACATCATCTTCACGGGCCTCGACTCGGCCCCGGTACGCGGTACGGAGTCCTGGGCGCGCGGCATGGGCTCCAGCCCCGGCGGCGTCGCCAACATGGCCACCGCCCTGGCCCGGCTCGGCCTGCGCACCTCGCTGGCCGCCGCCTTCGGGGACGACCACTACGGCGAGTACTGCTGGGATGCCCTCGAACAGGGCGAGGGCATCGACCTCTCCATGTCGCACACCATCCCCGGCTGGCACAGCCCCGTCACCGTGTCGATGGCCTACGAGGGCGAGCGCACGATGGTCTCGCACGGCCACGAGGCCCCTCCGCCGGCGGGACCCGGGCCCTTCCCGCAGTGCCCGCCGCGGGCCCGCGCGGCCGTGGCCGCGCTGGGACCCGGCCGCGGCGAGGAGTGGATCGGCGAGGCCGCCCGCAGCGGCTCGCGGGTCTTCGCGGACGTGGGATGGGACGAGAGCGGACGGTGGGACCTGGGGGCCCTGGCCGACCTGGAGCACTGCGAGGCCTTCCTGCCGAACGCGGGCGAGGCGATGCGCTACACCCGCACCGACTGCCCGAGAGCCGCGGCCCGGGCGCTGGCCGAGAAGGTGCCGATCGCGGTGGTGACCATGGGCGCGGAGGGCTCGTACGCCGTGGACGGGCGCACCGGGGAGACCGCGCACGTCCCCGGGATCACGGTGGACGAGCTGGACCCGACGGGCGCCGGCGACGTCTACGTGGCGGGCTTCGTGACCGGCACCCTGGCGGGCTGGCCGCTCGCGGACCGCCTCGCCTTCGCCGGACTGACGGCGGCCCTGTCGGTGCAGGAGTTCGGCGGCTCCCTGTCGGCCCCCGGCTGGCCGGAGGTGGCCCACTGGTGGCGGACCGCCCCGCAGGAGCTGCGCGGCCGCTACGGCTTCCTGGACGACCTGATCCCGCAGGCCGGGGCCCCGGCGGCCCGGCGCAGGGCCGTACCGACGATCGGCTTCCGGTACCCGGCCTAGGCCGGGTCCGCAAAGTAGCGCCGGCCGCCCGATGGGCGGGCCACGCGGCGTCTGGCGCCGTGCATCGCAAGGCGGAGGGCCGTCCGTGTACTGGCCGTACTCGGACGTGCCCGACAACGCAGCGAGGTGCGGTGCCAGGCGTCGCGTGGCAGGTGGGACTTTGCGGACCCGGCCTAGGGTGTGCCCGGCGGCGATCCCGCGGTAAAACCTCTCGGGGAAGCAGCGGCGGAGACGTACGCTTGGTACTCCGGAGGTCGTCGATCGGCGCGGCCCCTCAGCGGGAGGTATGCGCAGGCCACAGTGCCGGCCCATGACTCAGACACCGACAGCCCACATCCCTGCGCCGGGGCAGGCGCGAGCCCACTTCACCGTTCCGTCCACACACCCGATGGTGACCGTGCTCGGCTCGGGCGACGCCCTGTTGCGCGTGATCGAGAAGGCCTTCCCGAAGGCCGACATCCATGTTCGGGGCAATCAGGTCAGCGCGATCGGTGCGACGGCGGAAGTCGCCCTGATCCAGCGGCTTTTCGACGAGATGATGCTGGTGCTCCGCACCGGGCAGCCGATGACGGAGGACGCAGTGGAACGCTCGATCGCCATGCTCAAGGCGAGCGGCAACGGCAACGGTGACGGACCTGCCGAGACGCCCGCCGAGGTGCTCACCCAGAACATCCTCTCCAGCCGCGGCCGCACCATCCGCCCCAAGACCCTCAACCAGAAGCGGTACGTCGACGCGATCGACAAGAACACGATCGTCTTCGGCATCGGCCCCGCCGGTACCGGCAAGACCTACCTCGCCATGGCCAAGGCCGTCCAGGCCCTCCAGTCCAAGCAGGTCAGCCGGATCATCCTGACCCGGCCCGCCGTCGAGGCGGGGGAGCGGCTCGGCTTCCTGCCGGGCACCCTCTTCGACAAGATCGACCCGTACCTGCGCCCGCTCTACGACGCGCTGCACGACATGATCGACCCCGACTCGATCCCGCGCCTGATGGCCGCGGGCACGATCGAGGTGGCTCCCCTGGCGTACATGCGCGGACGCACCCTGAACGAGGCGTTCGTCGTCCTCGACGAGGCGCAGAACACGACCACCGAGCAGATGAAGATGTTCCTGACCCGGCTCGGCTTCGACTCGAAGATCGTGATCACCGGTGACGTCACCCAGGTCGACCTGCCGGGTGGCGCCAGGAGCGGTCTGCGCCAGGTGCAGGACATCCTGGAAGGGGTCCCGGACATCCACTTCTCGCGGCTCACGTCCGAGGATGTCGTCCGGCACAAGCTGGTCGGCCGTATCGTCGACGCGTACGAGAAGTACGACGACAGCCAGCAGGCCGGCGCGAACGGCCACCAGCGGAAGTAGAACCCAGCGCACCATGTCGATCGACGTCAACAACGAGTCCGGAACCGAGGTCGACGAGCAGGCGATCCTCGACATCGCCCGCTACGCGCTCACCCGGATGCGGATCCACCCGCTCTCCGAGCTCTCCGTCATCGTCATCGACGAGGACGCCATGGAGCAGCTCCACATCCAGTGGATGGATCTGCCCGGCCCGACCGACGTCATGTCCTTCCCGATGGACGAGCTCCGTCCGCCGACCAAGGACGACGAGGAGCCCCCGCAGGGGCTCCTCGGCGACATCGTGCTCTGCCCCGAGGTCGCCAAGAGGCAGGGCGAGGACGCCCCGACGCAGCACTCCATGGACGAGGAGCTCCAGCTCCTGACCGTCCACGGAGTGCTGCACCTGCTCGGTTACGACCACGAGGAACCGGACGAGAAGGCCGAGATGTTCGGCCTCCAGGCGGCCATCGTCGACGGCTGGCGCGGTGAGCGCGGCATGACCGGTCCGTCCCCGGCTCCGACCGTCTCGTGAACGCCCCCCAGCTGATCACCGGTGCGGTGCTGCTCGTGGTCGTGGCCTGGTTCGCGGCCTGCGCCGAGTCCGGCATCGCCCGCATCTCCAGTTTCCGCGCCGAGCAGGCCGTACGGGAGGGCCGGCGCGGGAGCGAGAAGCTCGCACAGGTCGCCGGCGACCCCACGCGCTACCTCAACGTGGCCCTGCTCGTCCGGGTCACCTGCGAGATGGCGGCCGGGGTGCTCGTCACCTATGTCTGCCTCGACGAGTTCGGCGAGAACTGGACCGCGCTGCTGGTGGCCATCGCCGTCATGGTGCTCGTCTCCTTCGTCGCCGTGGGCGTCTCCCCGCGCACGATCGGCCGCCAGCACCCGCTGAACACGGCGACGGCGGCCGCGTACGTCCTCGTACCGCTGGCCCGGATCATGGGGCCGATCCCGCAGCTGCTGATCCTCATCGGCAACGCGCTCACCCCCGGGAAGGGATTCCGCAAGGGGCCCTTCGCCTCGGAGGCGGAGCTGCGCGCGATGGTGGACCTCGCGGAGCGGGAATCACTCATCGAGGACGACGAGCGCCGCATGGTGCACCAGGTCTTCGAGCTGGGCGACACGCTGGTGCGCGAGGTGATGGTGCCGCGCACCGACCTCGTCTGCATCGAGCGGTACAAGACGGTCCGTCAGGCGACCACGCTGGCGCTGCGGTCCGGCTTCTCCCGCATCCCGGTGACCGGGGAGAACGAGGACGACATAGTCGGGATCGTCTACCTGAAGGACCTGGTCCGCAAGACGCACATCAGCCGGGAGGCCGAGGCCGACCTGGTCTCGACCGCGATGCGGCCGGCCGTCTTCGTGCCGGACACCAAGAACGCGGGCGACCTGCTGCGCGAGATGCAGCAGGTGCGCAACCACGTGGCCGTCGTCATCGACGAGTACGGCGGCACGGCCGGCATCGTCACCATCGAGGACATCCTCGAAGAGATCGTCGGCGAGATCACCGATGAGTACGACCGCGAGCTCCCGCCGGTCGAGGACCTCGGCGAGGACCGCTACCGGGTCACCGCGCGGCTGGACATCACCGACCTCGGTGAGCTGTTCAAGGTCGAGGCCTTCGACGACGAGGACGTGGAGACGGTGGGCGGCCTGCTGGCCAAGGCGCTGGGGCGGGTACCGATCGCCGGCGCCTCCTCGGTGGTGGAACTGCCGGACGGGCGTCCGCTGCGGCTGACGGCCGAGTCCCCGGCGGGCCGGCGGAACAAGATCGTGACGGTCCTGGTGGAGCCGGTGGCCGCGGCGGAGGCCGCGGGGGAGGAGGGCGAGTGACCCCGGAGCAGCTGCGCGCGTTCTGTCTGGACTTCAACGCGGCGGTGGAGGAGTTCCCCTTCACGCCCGAGACCTCGGTGTTCAAGGTACTGGGCAAGGTGTTCGCGCTGTCGGCGCTGGACGGGGAGCCGCTCAAGGTCAACCTCAAGTGCGATCCGGAGCTGGCGGTGCGGCTGCGCGAGGAGCACGCGGCGATCGTGCCGGGCTACCACATGAACAAGCGGCACTGGAACACGGTGACGGTGGGCGGGCCCGGCGGCCTGCCGGACCGGCTGGTGCGGGAGCTGGTGGAGGACTCGTACGACCTGGTGGTCGCGGGCCTGCCGAAGGCCGAACGGCTGCGGCTGGACCGGCCGTAGCGGTGCCCTCGGCCTGGCGGTGGGGTGGTCGTGCGGGGGCGCGGGGCGGCTCCCTATGCTTTCGACCATGACCGACACCACCGGGATCGACCCCGAAGACAGCAAGATCATCACGCTGGCGCGCAGCGCGCGGGCCCGTAACGAGGTGCCCGAGGGGGCGGCGGTGCGGGACGAGACGGGCCGCACGTACGTCGCCGGGACGGTGGCGCTGGACTCCCTGAAGCTGAGCGCCCTGCAGACCGCGGTCGCGATGGCCGTGGCGAGCGGGGCGCGGTCCCTGGAGGCGGCGGCCGTCGTCAGCACGGCCGACGCCCCGGCCGACGCCGACCGCGCGGCCGTCCGCGACCTCGGCGGCCCGGAGACCCCGGTCCTGCTGGCGGCCCCGGACGGCACCCTGAAGTCCACCACTCCGGCGGGCCAGTAGCCTCCCGGCGGGACCAACCGTTTTCAGCCTCGCCGGGCCCGGCTGAGTTTGGCCCAGCCGGGATCGGCGGCGTCGGCGAGGCTACTGGACCAGGAGCGGGCCGGCCGGCCGAGGCCGCCGGCGGATCGTCATCGCCATGAGCGCGGCCACCGCGCACAGCGCGCCCGACGCGTACCACACGGTGTCGTACGAGCCGGTGAGGTCGCGGGTCAAGCCGCCCAGGAAGGCCACCGCCGCCGCGCCGACCTGGTGCGAAGCGAGGACCCAGCCGAAGACGATCGCGCCGTCCTCCCCGTAGTGCTCGCGGCACAGGGCGATCGTCGGCGGGACGGTCGCGACCCAGTCCAGGCCGTAGAAGACGATGAAGAAGACCAGCGGCGGCCGCACCGACGGCGCCAGCAGGATCGGCAGGAAGAGCAGCGAGACCCCGCGCAGGGCGTAGTAGACGGCCAGCAGCCGCCGGGAGTCGAAGCGGTCGGTGAACCAGCCCGACGCTACCGTGCCGATCACGTCGAACACGCCGACCACCGCCAGTAGCCCGGCGGCCGCCGTCACCGGCATGCCGTGGTCGTGCGCGGCGGGCACGAAGTGGGTCTTGACCAGGCCGTTGGTCGAGGCGCCGCAGATCGCGAAGGTGCCCGCCAGCAGCCAGAAGGGCCCGGTCCGGGCGGCGCCGACGAGTACCCGCAGCGCGCGCCGGGTGGCGCCCGGCGTCGGGGCCGGCTTCTCGACGTACGTGCCGCCGTACGGCGCGAGTCCCACGTCCGCCGGGTGGTCGCGCATCAGCAGCCACACGAAGGGAGCGACGGACAGGGCGGCCAGGGAGACCGTCACCGTCGCGGGGCGCCAGCCGTGGTGGTCCACCAGCCAGGCCAGCAGCGGCAGGAAGACCAGCTGGCCGGAGGCCCCGGCCGCGGTCAGGACGCCGGTGACCAGGCCGCGCCGGGCGGTGAACCAGCGGTTCGTCACCGTCGCCGCGAAGGCCAGGGCCATCGAGCCGCTGCCCAGCCCCACGAGGACGCCCCAGAACAGTACGAGCTGCCAGGGCTCCGTCATCCACACCGTGGCCAGCGAGCCCGAGGCGATGACGAGCAGGGCCAGGGCCACGACCCGGCGGATGCCGAAGCGGTCCATCAGGGCGGCGGCGAAGGGCGCGGTGAGCCCGTACAGCGCGAGGTTGACGGAGACGGCGAGGCCGATGGTGCCGCGCGACCAGTCGAACTCCGCGTGCAGCGGCTCGATGAGCAGTCCGGGCAGGGACGCGAAGCCGGCCGCGCCGATGATCGTCACGAAGGCGACGGCGGCGACGAACCAGGCACGGTGGATGCGGGCGGACGGTCCGGGGCCGGGCGGGGCGGCCGTGGAGGCCGGGGCTGTCTGGGTCACGCCGACAGCTTCCGGCCACCGGGGGACCGTACGAAAGTGGCTTGACTGTCATGCTTCGCTACGATCGGGCCATGGAGTCGCTGAAGCCGGAGCAGAAGGCCCATCGCGTCGTCGTCCTCGCCCTCGCCGGGCTGCTGCCCTTCGAGCTCGGCATCCCGCACCGGATCTTCGGGCGGGCCAAGGACCCGGCCGGGCGGCCGCTGTACGAGATCCTCACGTGCGGGCTCGCCCCGGGGCCGGTGGGCACGGACGCCGACTTCGCGATCCACGTCGAGCACGGTCCGGAGCTGCTGGCCACCGCCGACACGGTGGTGGTGCCGGCCTCGTACGAGCTGGGTCCGGCGTACGAGGAGGGCCGGCTGACCGGCGAGCTCGCGGCGGCCCTCGCCCACATCCGGCCCGGCACCCGGCTCGTCTCCATCTGCACGGGCGGCTACGTGCTCGCCGCCGCGGGCTACCTGGACGGGCGCCCCGCCACCACCCACTGGGCCTCCGCCGAGCACTTCCAGCGGCTCTTCCCGGCCGTCCGGGTCGACCCGGACGTGCTCTACACCGACGACGGGGACGTGCTGACCTCGGCCGGAGTCGCCGCCGGCATCGACCTGTGCTTGCACATCGTGCGCCGCGACCACGGCGTGGCCGTCGCCAACGAGGTGGCCCGGCGGACCGTCGTACCGCCCCACCGGGAGGGCGGGCAGGCGCAGTTCGTCGCGCGCCCGATGCCGGAGCCGCAGCTCGCCACCACCACCGCGGCCCGCGCATGGGTGCTGGACCGGCTGCACGAACCGCTCCGGCTGACCGATCTGGCCCGGCAGGAGGCCATGTCGGTACGGACCTTCACGCGCCGGTTCCGTGAGGAGTCGGGCGTCAGCCCCGGCCAGTGGATCGTCGGCCGGCGGGTGGAGCTGGCCCGCAGGCTGCTGGAGCAGACGGAGCTGCCGATGGAGCAGGTGGCGCGGGACAGCGGCTTCGGCACCGCCCAGTCGCTGCGCAAGCACGTGCAGGCGGCGCTGGGGGTGAGCCCGACCGCCTACCGCCGCACCTTCCGGGCGGCGGGCGGGACCGGCCCGGCGGACAACCTGCCATGTTCTGATGGGCCATCAGTTGATGCCGGACCCGTGCATTGACTTCTCCCGCCCCCCACCTGTGAATGGCCCCCTGCGCCGGGCTCGGGCGCGCGGGAACCCAGGGGGCGGGCAGTGCGAACAGCGGCGCGGAAGCGGAGATGGCCGGCGGCCGTGGGAATGGCCGTGCTGGCGGCCAGGACCGGGGGCGCGCTCGGCGCACCCGCCGCGGCCGAAGGGGAGACGCTCCCCGGCCGGGTGGACTTCCCGACCCACTGCCCGGCGCCCCAGGAGGCCGGGCTGCCGCCCGCGGACGGGCCGACCACCGCGCGGATCGCCGTCGACAACCCGGCCCCGCAGGTCGGCGACACCGTCACCGTCACCTACCAGGTGCTCCGCACGCCCGCCGTCAACCCGGTCGGCGGTGAACTCCCCGCCGACTCCCTGACCCCCACCGGCCGGATCCTGCTGGCGGGCGCCCAGAGCGGTGAGGTCACCGTGGTCGGGGCCAAGCGCAACGACCCCGTCCCGGCGGGCGCGGCCCTTCCCGCCGTCACGATGACCGGCACCTTCACGGTCACCGCGCCCGGCGAGACCACGCTCGCCCCGGGCGGCTACACCCTGCACACCAGCCACGGGCTGGACCTCGACACCACCTGCACCGCCGACGCCGGGTCCGCCGCCCCCGTCTCCGCCCGCCTGACCGCGACCGCGCTGCCGACGGCCAACCTGCGCAGCGTGTTCCTCGGCGCGGCCCAGGGCAGGCCGGGCGCCAGGGTCAAGGTCACCGCCGCCGGCTTCCCGCCGGGCGCGGCCGTCACCGTGGCCGGGCGGGCCGGCGCGGCCGAGACCGCCGACCGGGCGAGCGCCACCGCCGACGGCCTGGGTACGGCCCTGGTCGAGCTGCCGGTCACGGACAGGGCCACCACCGCGGTGATCGCCTACGAGGGCGCCGCCTGGTCGGCGCGCCAGGGCTCGGGCCCGGCCGCGTACACGGTCGTCGACGCCGCTCCGCCGCCGTCCTCCGGTACGCAGAAGGTCACCGCCACCGTCGAGCCGGGCGTCCTGGGCATGACCCAGACGGGCGAGGACATCACCCTGGGCGCCGTGTCCTACGGCGACGGCGGCGCGGCCCCGGGCCGGATCGGGACGGTGACCGTCACCGACGCCCGCGGCGGACCGGCCGGCTGGTCCCTGATCGGCAAGGTCACCGACTTCACCGGACCCGGCGGGATCCGCATCCCGGGCGCCTCCCTGTCCTGGACCCCGAGGTGCGTGGCGGCCGAGGGCAGCCGGAGCACCTGTACGCCGGGCAGTGCGGGCGTCGTCGGTCCGGAAGGCGCGCTCCTGGCCTCCGCCCCGGACGCCCCGCTGGTCGGCGGCACCTTCACGATCGACGCCACGGTGACCCTGCGGGTGCCGCCGTACACCCCGCCGGGCGCGTACACGGCGGTCCTGACCCTGACCCTGTCATGACGCCTGGCGGGGCCGCATCCGTCCGGCGTTTGAGGACCGGGTCCGGGCGGAGCCCGGGGAACGGTGGAAGGGCGGGCAGAGGACGGCTCCGCGCAGCGCTCGCCTTCGCCGGGGCGACCTTGCCGATCGTCGTCGGGCTCAGCGGAACGGCCGGAGCGTCGGACAACGGGCCGTGGTCCGTGCTGCCCGTCGCGAACACCGTCGGGCAGCGGCCCTGCTTCTACCTCGCCGCCGAGCCCGGCCAGTCCGTCGCCGACGCCGTCACCCTCACCAACCGCGGTGACCGCCCCCGCACCTTCCGCCTCTACGCCGCCGACGCCTACAACACCGCCCGCGACGGCGGCTTCGCCCTGCGGGGACCCGACGAGCCGCGGCTGGCCACCGCCGCGTGGGCGAAGCTCGACCGGGAACGGGTCACCGTGGCGGCCCGCGCGTCGGTCGCCGTCGGCTTCACCGTGACCGTCCCCGAACGGGCGGAGCCGGGGGACCATCCCGGCGCCGTCGTGGCCCTGGAGGAACGGCCCGCCGCCGCGGCCGGCACCGGCCGGGGGATCGGCGTACAGCAGGCCGTCGCCGCCCGGCTGTACCTGCGGGTGACCGGCCCCACCGCCCCCGCCCTCGCCGTCCGCGGGGTCACCGTGAAACGGCGCGGCTCCGGCGCGGACATCTCGTACACGCTCCACAACACCGGCAACGTCACCCTCCACCCCCGGGCCACCCTCACCGCCACCGGCGCCCTCGGCCGCCCCCTCCTCGCCCGCGAGGCCGGCGGGCTGCCCGCCGAACTGCTGCCGGGTCAGGAAGTACGGCTCAGCGCCCGTTGGGAGGGCGCGCCCAGAGCGGAATGGGCCGAGGTCACCGTTCGCGCCCGGGCCGACGGAACCACAGCTCAGGGCCGTGCGGGCCATGCCGAGTACCCCGCGCTGACGGCTGTTCCGGCCCTCGCCGCCGTGATCTGGTCGGCGCTGGGAGCCGCATCGGGGAGAATGGCCCGTATGAGCGATCGTTCCCCCGAGTCCACCGCCCCGCACCGTGCGGGGTTCGCCTGCTTCGTCGGCCGCCCCAACGCGGGGAAGTCGACCCTCACCAACGCACTCGTGGGCACCAAGGTCGCGATCACCTCCAACCGGCCGCAGACCACCCGCCACACCGTTCGCGGCATCGTGCACCGCCCCGACGCCCAGCTCGTCCTCGTCGACACGCCGGGCCTGCACAAGCCGCGCACCCTGCTCGGCGAGCGCCTCAACGACGTCGTACGGACCACCTGGGCCGAGGTCGACGTCATCGGCTTCTGCCTGCCGGCCGACCAGAAGCTCGGCCCCGGCGACAAGTTCATCGCCAAGGAGCTGGCGGGGATCAAGAAGACCCCCAAGATCGCCATCATCACCAAGACCGACCTGGTCGAGTCCAAGCAGCTGGCCGAGCAGCTCCTGGCCGTGCACCAGCTCGGCGCCGAGCTCGGCTTCGAGTGGGCCGAGATCGTTCCGGTCTCGGCGGTCGGCGACACCCAGGTCCAGCTGCTGGCGGACCTGATCGCGCCGCTGCTGCCCGAGAGCCCGCCGCTGTACCCGGAGGGCGACCTCACCGACGAGCCCGAGATGGTCATGGTCGCGGAGCTGATCCGCGAGGCCGCGCTGGAAGGCGTACGGGACGAGCTCCCGCACTCCATCGCCGTGGTCGTCGAGGAGATGATCCCGCGCGAGAACCGTCCGGCGGACCGCCCGCTGCTCGACATCCACGCCAACGTCTACATCGAGCGGCCGAGCCAGAAGGGCATCATCATCGGCCCGAAGGGCTCCCGCCTGAAGGAGGTCGGGATGAAGTCGCGCAAGCACATCGAGGCGCTGCTCGGCACCCCGGTCTTCCTCGACCTGCACGTGAAGGTCGCCAAGGACTGGCAGCGGGACCCCAAGCAGCTGCGCAAGCTCGGCTTCTGACGCACGGCACAGCACGACGCGCCGACACCGGCACACGCACGGACGCGGCCCCCGATCGGGGGCCGCGTCCGGCTGTCTGTCCGTCCGTGCGTCCGCCTATGCGGGCCGACGCACCCGCACCACGTTGTCCGTACGGGTTCCGGGCGTGCCGTCGGGCTGGTTCTGGACCCGCTCGGTCTCCTCGGCCCGCAGCACCTCCCAGTCCGCCGTGACCGGCTCCAGCTGCGCGAGGACCTCCTCGGGCGTGGGGAAGTGCGCCTCCTCCCGCTCCTCCTGCCACGGCGCCCAGCCCGCGTGGCCGACCACCAGCAGGGTGCCGCCGGGGGCCACCGCCGAGGCCGCCGCGCGCAGGACGGCGTCCCGGGGGAAGTCGCCGTAGTTGTGCAGGAAGCACGCCGAGACGAGGTCGAACTCCCCCTGCGGGAAGGTCTCCGTCAGATCGTGCCGCGCGAAGGACACGCGGTCCGCGACCCCGGCCTGCGCCGCGTGCTCGGCCGCCCGGCCGAGGGCGACCCCGGAGATGTCGGTCCCGGTGACCGTCCACCCGCGGCGGGCCAGCCAGACGGCGTCGGCACCCTCCCCGCACCCCAGGTCCAGGGCCCGGCCCGGGGCGAGGGCGGACACCTCGTGCACGAGCATGGCGTTGGGCTCGCCGCTCCAGATGCGGTGGCTCTCCCCGTAGCGGCCGTCCCAGAACTCCTCGCCCGCCTCCGTCCCGGGAGCGGGGTGGTGGTGGGCGTGCGTGCCGGTGTGCGCGTGCTCGGTCATGGGTCCCTCTTCCAGTACGGGTGCCGGTACGGCCGATGCTGCGCCCGCCCCACGACCTACGGCAAACTTTGTTGCCGACCCGGCAAAGAGGAATCCGACGGCGTCAGAACCGCGCGTGCCCGCCCCGCTCCGCCCCGGCAGGTTCGAGCGCCCGGTCGGGCCCGGCTCCTGCCCGGCGGGCTTCCCACAGCCGCGTGAGTCGGCGGATCACTCCGCGGGTTCGGCGATCAGGGCCGTGGCCACCCGGCGGAAGCCGATGCGGGCGTAGACGCGCGCCACGTCCTCGTCGCCCGCCGAGAGGAAGACCGTACGGGCCCCGCGCGCCCGGGCCTCGGCGACGAGCGCGGCCGTCACCGCGAGGGCCAGGCCCTGGCGGCGGGCCGACGGAAGGGTGCCGACGCCCACGACCTCCACGACGTCCCCGACCGGGTTGTACAGGCCCGAGCAGAGCACCACACCGTCCCGTACGGCCGCGGCCATGGCCGCGGTGCCCGCAGCCAGCTTGGCGGACACCCGGGCGCGGCCCTCCTCGGCCGACGGCTGCGTCATCGCCGCCGCCAGTTCCGCGGGGCCGGCCTCGCCGATCGCCGTTCCCGGGGCCGCGAAGGCCAGGGCCGGTACGGTCACCGCGGCGGTCAGGAACGGGTCGTCGGACCCGAGCAGCCGGACCTCCGGGTGCGGGGGAAGGGCTTCGGCCGCGGGGTCCAGCACCATCAGGGGGTGCGCGTGGACATGGAGCCCCGCGGCCTCCACGGCAGCCCGCAGCGAGGGGCTGGTTTCGGCCACCCACTCGAAGGCCTCCGGCACCTTCAGCTCCCGCTGGCGCTCCCGTACCCGCCGCACGTCGGCCGGGGTCGCCGCGGACCCGCCGAGCGCGGGCCGCGCGTAGTACGGCCAGCCCGCGCCCTCCTGGACGAACAGGGTCAGCGGCCCGAAGTCCTCGCCGCGGGCCCCGCCCACCCGCGGCACCGTGTCGTAGTAGCGCTCCAGCTCGGACAGCGTTGAATCGATCATGTGGTCGGTCATCCGGTCATCCAAACAAAGCGGCGCTGCCGGGGCACCTTCTTTCCGGGCCGCTCAGGCCTGGTCGGGCGCCTTCCGTCAGGCGCCTTCCCTCAGGCGCCTTCCTTCAGTACGCGCGAGATCAGTGCCCGCTGGGACTCCGACAGGTTCGGCTCCGCGCAGGCCACCGTGCGGCCGTCCACCGTGATCCGGTAGGAGAAGCCGTCCCGTACCCGGTCCGCCGGGTCGCCCGGCGGAGCGGGCCGCAGCGCGAGCTGGGCCAGGGCCCGCCACTCGTCCTCGTCCGGCCGGCCCGCGGTGTCCACCTCGGCCCGGCGCTCGATGCCCGCGAAGCCGCCCGTCCGTATCACCTGAATGCGCATGGGAGCCGTCTACCCCGCGAGCGGGACACCCACCGCGGACCACGCCTTCTGGAGCGCCTGGTGCTCCGCGCCGCCGTGCCCGTACCGGGTCACGGCCGCCGCCGTCGAGAGCCGCGCGAAGTCCGCGAAGTCCGCGTTCTCGGCGAGGTCGCCGCCGGTCAGGGTGTCGTACCAGATCTGTCCGGCCCGCTCCCAGGCCTTGCCGCCCAGCTCGGTCGCCACGACGTAGAAGGCGTGGTTGGGGATGCCCGAGTTGATGTGGACCCCGCCGTTGTCGCTGTGGGTGGTCACGTAGCCGTCCATGGTGGCCGGCTGCGGGTCCTTGCCGAGCTCGTCGTCGTCGTACGCGGTCCCCGGCGCCTTCATCGAGCGCAGCGCGACCCCGGTGACGTTCGGGCCGAGCAGCCCGGCCCCGATCAGCCAGTCGGCCTCCTCGGCCGTCTGCTCCAGCGAGTACTGCTTGATCAGCGAGCCGAAGACGTCGGACATCGACTCGTTCAGGGCCCCGGACTGGCCGTGGTAGGTCAGGTTCGCCGTGTACTGGGTGACCCCGTGGGTCAGCTCGTGCCCGATGACGTCCACGGAGACCGTGAAGTCGAGGAAGAGGTCGCCGTCCCCGTCCCCGAAGACCATCTGCTGGCCGTCCCAGAAGGCGTTGTTGTAGTCCTCGCTGTAATGGACGGTGGCGTCCAGGGCGAGACCGGCGTCATCGATGGAGCGCCGCCCGAAGCCCTTCAGGAACAGTTCGTAGGTGGCGCCGAGCCCGGCGTAGGCGCGGTTGACGGTGGCGTCCTTGCTCAGCGGGTCGCCCTCGCCCCGGACCTTCTTCCCGGGCAGCCGGGTGCGGTGCTGCGCGTCGTAGACGGTCCGGTCCGGATCGTCGGAGGCCGGTGCGGCGAGGGCGGGGACGATTCCCCGGACGGCGGTGACCCGCCGCCGGGTGCGCAGCAGGGAGTCGCGTTCCAGGGTGCGCTGGGCGAGGTCGGCGCGGCGGGAGTCCTCGGACCGGGCGGCCTTGTCGAGGAGGTGCGGCGGTACGACGGTGCAGAAGACGGGGTGATGGCGGTGTGCGTGGGAGGCATCCATGCCCGGCAATGTGGCAGTGGGTCATGACGCTGTCACTACCTGCGACCATGATTCATTCGCTTGTCTGAAAGCGGCGGCGCCGGATTGACGGAATGACCGGACCCGGATGGAGCAAACGAGGCTTGGCTCACATTTGGTGCAAATCGGACCCTCGGGTCTTGCATACTGAAACAGGTCCTCGCGATACGGCGCGGCTCGGCTAGGCTCGGCCCATCATGCGTTTCGGGCTGCTTCTCCTTAGCTGCCGCGGCGAGGGTCTGTAGTCGTAGGCCGACCCCCTCCCCGCGGAGTTTGGTGTTGCGGTTTTCACTACCGCCGTCGGCCGTCCCAGCGAACTACACGCGGACACGCGAGGAGCCCAACGCCATGAGCCAGCAGCCTTTTGTCGGTCGCCCCACGCCCATCACGAACGCGACCCACTCCCAGAAGCCCTCCGGGATGCCGATCCACAAGTACGGCTCCTACGAGCAGGTGGACATCCCGGACCGCACCTGGCCGGACGCCCGCGTCACCAAGGCCCCCCGCTGGCTCTCCACCGACCTGCGCGACGGCAACCAGTCGCTGATCGACCCGATGACCCCCGCCCGCAAGCGCGAGATGTTCGACCTGCTGGTGCGCATGGGCTACAAGGAGATCGAGGTCGGCTTCCCCTCCTCCGGCGAGACCGACTTCGCCTTCGTGCGCTCCATCATCGAAGAGGGCGCGGTCCCGGACGACGTCACCATCTCCGTACTGACCCAGGCCCGCGAGGACCTGATCGAGCGGACCGTGGAATCCCTGGTCGGCGCCAAGCGCGCCACCGTCCACCTGTACAACGCGACCGCCCCGACCTTCCGCCGGGTCGTCTTCCGCGGCTCCAAGGAGCAGATCAAGCAGATCGCCGTCGACGGCACCCGCCTGGTCATGGAGTACGCCGAGAAGCTGCTGGGTCCCGAGACCACCTTCGGCTACCAGTACAGCCCGGAGATCTTCACCGACACCGAGCTGGACTTCGCCCTGGAGGTCTGCGAGGCCGTCTGTGACGTCTGGCAGCCGGCCGAGGGCCGCGAGATCATCCTGAACCTGCCCGCCACTGTGGAGCGTTCCACGCCGTCCACGCACGCGGACCGCTTCGAGTGGATGGCCCGCAACCTGACCCGCCGCGAGCACATCTGCATCTCCGTGCACCCGCACAACGACCGCGGCACCGCCGTCGCCGCCGCCGAACTGGCCCTGATGGCCGGCGCCGACCGCATCGAGGGCTGCCTGTTCGGGCAGGGCGAGCGCACCGGCAACGTCGACCTGATCACCCTGGGCATGAACCTGTTCTCCCAGGGCATCGACCCGCAGATCGACTTCTCGCAGATCGACGAGATCCGTCGCACCAGCGAGTACTGCAACCAGATGGAGGTCCACCCGCGCCACCCCTACGCGGGCGACCTCGTCTACACCGCCTTCTCCGGCTCCCACCAGGACGCCATCAAGAAGGGCTTCGACGCCATGGAGGCCGACGCGGCCGCCGCCGGCAAGACCGTCGACGACATCGAGTGGGCGGTCCCGTACCTGCCGATCGACCCGAAGGACGTCGGCCGCTCCTACGAGGCGGTCATCCGGGTCAACTCGCAGTCCGGCAAGGGCGGCATCGCGTACGTCCTGAAGAACGACCACAAGCTGGACCTGCCGCGCCGCATGCAGATCGAGTTCTCCCGGATCATCCAGGCCAAGACCGACTCCGAGGGCGGAGAGGTCACGCCGAAGGCGATCTGGTCGGTCTTCGAGGACGAGTACCTGCCCAACCCGGAGAACCCGTGGGGCCGCATCCAGCTGCGCTCCGGTTCGACGGCCACCGACAAGGACGGCACGGACACGCTGACCGTCGAGGCGGTCGTGGACGGTGTGGAGACGGTCCTGAACGGCACCGGCAACGGTCCGATCTCGGCCTTCTTCGACGCGCTGGCCGGCATCGGCGTCGACGCCCGCCTGCTGGACTACTCCGAGCACACCATGAGCGAGGGCGCCTCCGCCGTGGCCGCCTCGTACATCGAGTGCGCGATCGAGGGCCGTGTCCTGTGGGGCATCGGCATCGACGCCAACACCACCCGCGCCTCCCTGAAGGCGGTCATCTCCGCCGTCAACCGCGCGGGCCGCTGATCCCCCGTACGTGAACCCCGCCCCCTCCCTTCCGGAGGGGGCGGGGTTCCGTCGTCCCCGCCCGGGCGGGGACGGGCTCAGCGGGCCAGGTAGCCGCCGTCCACCGGCAGGATCACGCCCGTCACGAACGAGGCCGCGTCCGAGGCCAGGAAGGCGATGACCCGGGCCACCTCCTCCGGCTCGCCGAGCCGGCCCATCGGGTGGGCGGCCTCGACCTCAGTCAGGTACTCCGGCCCGCCCGGCTCGTCCTTCAGCGCGATCACCCGCTCCGTACGGATGGTTCCCGGTGCCACCGCGTTGACCCGGATCCCGTGCGCGGCCCACTCCACCGCGAGGTGCTTGGTCAGCCCCGACGCCACGAACTTCGCGGGTCCGTAAGCGGCCTGGCGGGCCTGCCCGGCCACCCCCGAGATCGAGGACACGCAGACCAGGGCCCCGCCGGGGCGCGGCTGCGCGGTCATCGCCTCGATGGCGTACTTGCAGGTCAGGAACATTCCGCGGCCGTCGACCGCCATGACGTGGTCCCAGTCCTCGGGGCTGGTCTCGCGTACGTCGGAGAGGGGGAGCACCCCGGCGTTCGCCACGGCGACGTCCAGGCGCCCGTAGGCCCCGACGGCGGCCGCGACCATCGCGCGATTGGACTCGGGATCGGCGACGTCACCGGTGACCGCGGTGACCGCGCACCCCTCGTCGGCCAGTTCCGTACACAGGGCCTCGACCCCGGGGCCATTGATGTCGGCCGCGGTCACCCGGGCCCCGGAGCGGGCCAGCAGCAGGGCGGTTGCCCGGCCGATCCCGCTCGCGGCACCGGTGACCAGACAGGACTTCTCGTTCATGCGGCGAACCCTAGAGGGAACGGGGAGGGGGCGGGGGGACGCCGGGGACGCAGACCGGCCAAGTCCGGGGCCCGGCACATGTTGTCTTGTCACACGGCTGACGCATCCTCATCGATGTGGCTAACATCACGCCCACCCGGCGATGTTGCCGGAAGGTTACGGAGGTGCGACGTGCTGCCAGTTCGGGGTGGGGACGGCCGGAAGCTGACGGTCTGGGGCACCCGTACCACCTGGAGCACCGTGGGTGACGGGGAGTTCTTCTGCCCCGCCTGCGGTGGGGACCGCAATTACCGGAGGCGGACCGGACGGCGCCGGTTCACCGTCCTCGGTGTGCCGCTGCTGCCCCGCGGGCAGGCCGGGCCCGTCATCGAGTGCCAGGGCTGCCGTGCGCGCTTCGCCACCGACGTCCTGGACCACCTCACCACGACCCGCTTCACCGCCCTCCTGCGGGACGCCGTGCACACGGTGGCGCTGGCCGTACTGACCGCGGGCGGAACGGCCTCGCGGGGCGCGCTGGAGGCCGCGGTGGGCGCCGTACGGACCGCGGGCTTCCAGGACTGCACCGAGGAGCAGCTGCAGTCCCTCGTGGAGGCGCTGTCCTCGGACGAGGGCCGGCTCGGCCTGTACGACGTCCCGGAGTGCTGCGGGGCCGCGCTGTCGATAGAGCTCCACGAGGCCCTGGAACCGCTGGCCCCGCACCTGGCCGGCCCGGGCCGGGAATCGATCCTGCTCCAGGGGGCCCGTATCGCGCTCGCGGACGGCCCGTACACCCCGGCCGAGCGCGAGGTGCTCGCCACGGTCGGCTCGGCGCTGCGGATCGACACGGACGAGGTGACCCGGCTGCTGTCGGCGGTACGCGCGCCCTGAGGGCGATGCGCCGTCAGGCACGTGGTTCCCGGATCTCACACGAGCGGCCCCGCGCGAACTCCTCGCCCGGGGCCGCTCGTGTCCGATCCGTGGACTCCGGAGCGGCCCGTTCCGTCCGAAACGGCCTTCCGCGACGTAACGATCCGGCCTCGCAGGGCCTGATTCGGGGCGTGTGAACGCCATGTGAAGGGCGCAGGCGCACGCTCGGTTCCCGAAGTGTCCACCAGTCGGACGGCCGGAACCGCGCCTTCGGGTGTGCCCCTCCGAAGGGCCGCACACCACGTATCCGCACGTCACCGTGGATGTCCTGGGCGGGCGCGGGGCGGGTGCGCATGGCTGCGCACCACGGTGCGCATACCCCTGCCGAGGACTCCGCACCACTGGAGAAACCTACAGATCGGGGTGGCCTGAACGTCAACAGTTTGTCGAAGTCGACGATATGTGTGAGGCCACCCACAGGCGTTCAATTCCGGTCACACGACAAGACGGCGCAGTCCCCACAGCGCGGCTTCGGTTCACGTCACCGTGAACGCACTGACAACCCCGGCGTACCAACGGGTTAGCGACCCACTACGTCCAGGGACAACCAGATCTCCTCTCACTTACCTACCTTGAAGGGCAAGGCTGAGATGGCACGTGTCGCCGCCCGGCTTTCCACCGACGGAGAGCAGAGCACGCACCCGGTCGACGAGGTGCTCCCCCTCCCCAAGCTCGCGCTGTACGGCTTCCAGCACGTACTCGCCTTCTACGCCGGCGCGGTGATCGTCCCGATCATCGTCGGCAACGCGCTGAAGCTGAGCCCTGAACAGCTGGTCTACCTGATCAACGCGGACCTCTTCACCTGCGGTATCGCCTCGATCATCCAGGCCTGGGGCATCGGCCGGATCGGTGCGCGCCTGCCGCTGATCCAGGGCGTGACCTTCACCGCGGTCTCCCCGATGATCGCCATAGGCCTCGGCGCCGGCGGCGGTACCGCGGCCCTGCTGGTCATCTACGGCGCGGTGATCACCGCCGGTATCGCCACCTTCGCCTTCGCCTGGCTGCCGGCCAAGGCGTTCCGGACGGTGATGCGGCTGTTCCCGCCGGTCGTGACCGGCACGGTGATCACCGTGCTGGGCATCGTCCTGATCCCGGTCGGTCTCAACGACGCGGCCGGCGGCCTCGGCAGCCCGGACTTCGGAGACCCGAAGAACTTCGCCTACGCCGGCGGCACGATGCTCTTCATCCTCATCCTGATGAAGATCGGCAAGCCGTTCCTCTCCAGCATCTCGATCCTCCTCGGCCTGGTCGTCGGCACCACCGTCGCCTTCCTGCTCGGCGACGCGAAGTTCGGCGACGTGAGCAAGTCCGAGTGGGTCGGCATCACCACCCCCTTCCACTTCGGCGCCCCGAAGTTCGAGTGGTTCCCGATCGTCCTGATGCTCATCGTCATGCTGATCACCATGGTCGAGACGACCGGCGACACCTACGCCGTCGGTGACATCGTCGGCAAGGAGGTCGACAGCGAGACCGTCGCCCGCGCCCTGCGTGCCGACGGTGCCGCGACCGCCCTCGGCGGTGTCCTCAACTCCTTCCCGTACGTGGCCTTCGCCGAGAACGTCGGCCTGGTGCGGATGACCAAGGTGAAGAGCCGGTTCGTGGTCGTCGCCGCCGGTGTCTTCATGATCGTGCTGGGTCTGCTGCCCAAGGCCGCCGCGATCGTCGCCGGCGTCCCGCACGGAGTCCTCGGCGGCGCCGCGACCGTCATGTTCGCCATGGTCGCCCTGGCCGGTATCCAGACCCTGGCCAAGGTGGACCTGAAGGAGGAGAAGAACGCGCTGATCGTCGGCGTCTCCCTCGCCTTCGCCCTGCTCCCCGCGACCGTCCCGGTCCTCTTCTCCAAGCACATGGACCCGGACCTGTCCTCGCTGCTCAACAGCGGTGTGACGCTCGGTGCCACGGCCGCCATCGTCCTCAACCTGGTCTTCAACGGCCTGGGCAAGGAAGGCGCCCACGACGCCCCCGAGGTCGAGGTCGAACTGCCCGCCCAGGCCGCGGAGGCGGACACGGACTCCTCAGCAGCCGTACCGGCCCAGCCGGGTGAGGGCGAAGCAGCCCGGACACCGGCCTCCTGACCCTCCCAAGGGGGTGGCCCCGGCCGGGCCCCGCGCCCGGCCGGGGCCGCTGCCGTTCACGGCGGGGACACCCTGCCCGCCGTTGCGTCGCCGTACGGGACAATGGGCGCATGAGCCTGTTCCGCGACGACGGCATCGTGCTGCGCACCCAGAAGCTGGGTGAGGCGGACCGCATCATCACGCTGCTGACCCGCGGCCACGGCCGGGTGCGGGCCGTCGCCCGCGGGGTCCGGCGCACGAAGTCCAAATTCGGCGCCGGGCTGGAACCTTTCTCCCACGCCGACGTGCAGTTCTTCGCCCGCGGCAGCGAGCTGATCGGCCGCAGCCTGCCGCTCTGCACCCAGACCCAGATCATCGCCCCGTACGGCAACGGCATCGTCACCGACTACGCCCGCTACACCGCCGGCACCGCGATGCTGGAGACCGCCGAGCGGTTCACCGAGAACGAGGGCGAGCCCGCGGTGCAGCAGTACCTGCTGCTCGTCGGAGCCCTGCGCACCCTCTCCCGCGGTGAACACGAGCCCCACCTCATCCTCGACGCCTTCCTGCTGCGCTCCCTCGCCGTCAACGGCTACGCGCCCAGCTTCGACGACTGCGCGAAGTGCGGCATCCACGGACCCAACCGGCACTTCTCCGTCGCCGCGGGCGGGGTCATATGCGGGGACTGCCGGGTGCCCGGGAGCGTCGTACCCTCATCGGAGGCCATCGCCCTGCTCAGCGCCCTGCTGACGGGCGACTGGGGGCATGCCGACGCGTGCGAGGCGCGTCATGTGCGGGAGGGCAGCGGGCTGGTCTCCGCCTATCTGCACTGGCATCTGGAGCGCGGGCTACGCTCCCTGCGATACGTCGAGAAATAGGAGCTGGACACATGGCACGACGCGGGATTCTGGGACGCTCTCGCCGGGAGTACAAGGTTCCCGAGCCGCACCCCTCCGGTGCGGTCCCCCCGAAGATCCCCGGCGAGCTCGTCCCGAACCACGTGGCGATCGTCATGGACGGCAACGGCCGCTGGGCCAAGGAACGCGGCCTGCCGCGCACCGAGGGCCACAAGGTCGGCGAGGGCGTCGTGCTCGACGTGCTCAAGGGCTGCCTGGAGATGGGCGTCAAGAACCTCTCCCTCTACGCCTTCTCGACGGAGAACTGGAAGCGCTCGCCCGACGAGGTCCGCTTCCTGATGAACTTCAACCGTGACGTCATCCGCCGCCGCCGCGACGAGATGAACGAGCTCGGCATCCGCATCCGCTGGGTCGGCCGCATGCCGAAGATGTGGAAGTCGGTCGTCCAGGAGCTCCAGGTCGCGCAGGAGCAGACCGTCGACAACGACGCCATGACCCTGTACTTCTGCGTCAATTACGGCGGCCGCGCGGAGATCGCGGACGCGGCGCAGGCCATCGCCCGGGACGTGGCGGCGGGCAGGCTCGACCCGTCGAAGGTCAACGAGAAGACCTTCGCCAAGTACATCTACTACCCGGACATGCCGGACGTGGACCTGTTCCTGCGCCCGAGCGGCGAGCAGCGCACCTCCAACTACCTGATCTGGCAGAGCGCGTACGCCGAGATGGTCTACCAGGACGTGCTGTGGCCCGACTTCGACCGCCGTGACCTGTGGCGGGCCTGCCTGGAATACGCCCAGCGCGACCGCCGCTTCGGCGGCGCCCTCCCGAACCAGCCGGAGCCCACCGCCTGACACGGGCCGGTATCCGCCGGAGGCCGCCCCGCCGGTAGGGTCCGCTGTCATGAACACGAATGACCAGGTGGTCCGGCCGGACGAGCGGACCGTCGAGCTCGTATACCGGACCACCACGGCGGACATCGCGCAGGCACTCCGTGCCCGGGACGCGCACACGGCGGCGGGGCGGCGCAAGCGATGGCTGTTTCCCGTCGGGGGGACGTTCGGCATGGGCGTCGGAGTGCTGGTGGTGGTGACCGACGGGACCGTCGCCGGGGCGCCGCTCGGCATGATGGGCGCCGGCCTGCTGCTGTGGGTGATCACCCTGTTCGGCCCGCGGCTCCAGGCACGCGCCTTCCGCGGACTGCTGGAGAGGGCGGGGGAGACCCGGGCCGTCATCGACGGCTCGGGAGCCCTGGTGACGGCGGCGTCCTGCGAGTCGCGCATCGGCTGGGCCGCGCAGCCGAGGTACGTGGAGACGGCCGATGCGTTCGTCATGCTCAGCGACGACAAGCAGGCGGTGGCCATGACCGTCCTGCCCAAGCGGGGGATCCAGGCACCGGCCGACGCCGACGCGCTGCGGGCGGTCCTGGACGCGAACCTGCGCCGGCTCTAGCCCGCGGCGGCGCAGTCGGCGCAGGTGCCGAAGATCTCCACGGTGTGCGCCACGTTCACGTAGCCGTGCTCGGCCGCGATGGACTCCGCCCACTTCTCCACGGCCGGGCCCTCCACCTCGACGGCCTTGCCGCACTTGCGGCAGACCAGGTGGTGGTGGTGGTCGCCGGTGGAGCAGCGGCGGTAGACGGACTCGCCGTCGCTGGTCCGCAGGACGTCGACCTCGCCGGCGTCCGCGAGGGACTGCAGGGTGCGGTAGACGGTGGTCAGGCCCACGGAGTCGCCACGGTGCTTGAGCATGTCGTGGAGCTCCTGGGCGCTGCGGAACTCGTCCACCTCGTCCAGCGCCGCCGCGACCGCGGCCCGCTGCCGGGTGGATCGTCCTCGTACTGGCGCGGTATTCATCTCGCCAGGCGCAGTCGCCACCGGTTCCTCCTCGTATAGGCCTGCGGCCATTGTGCCAGCCCGCTAGACCTTCACATCGTCGCGCGTGCAGACCTCTTCGGCCGCGAGCGAGGCTCTGGCCCGGCGCCGGGCCAGGGGGGCGGAGAGGGCCGTCATCGCGATGAAGACGCCGATCGCGAGCAGCACGATCGTCGCGCCCGAAGGCACGTTGATGTAGTAGGTGGCCGCCGTGCCGGTCAGCGAGACGGTCACGCTGATGGCCATGGCCAGGCCCAGGGTCGCGGCGAAACTGCGGGTGAGGCGCTGGGCGGCGGCGACCGGGATCACCAGCATCGCGCTGACCAGCAGCAGGCCGACGATGCGCATCGCGACGGTGACGGTGATCGCGGCGGTGACCGCGATCAGCAGGTTCAGGGCGCGCACGGGCAGGCCGGTGACCCGGGCGAACTCCTCGTCCTGGCAGACGGCGAAGAGCTGCCTGCGCAGGCCGATGGCCACGGCGAGGACGAAGGCGGCGAGGATCGCCATCGCGGTCACGTCCTCGGCGGCGACCGTGGTGATCGAGCCGAACATGGAGCCCAGGAGGCTGGCCGTCTGGCCGCCCCCGAGGTTGATGATCATGACGCCGCCGGCGAGGCCGCCGTAGAAGAGCATGGCGAGGGCGACGTCCCCGCTGGTCTTGCCGCGGGCCCGGATCAGCTCCATGCCGACGGCGCCGAGGACGGCGACGAGGGTGGCCATCCAGACCGGGCTGGTCTGGAGCACGAGGCCGAGGGCGACACCGGTCATGGCGACGTGGCCCAGTCCGTCGCCCATGAGCGCCTGGCGGCGCTGGACGAGGTACGTGCCGATGGCGGGCGCCGTGATGCCGACCAGGGCGGCCGCGATCAGCGCTCGCTGCATGAAGGCGTAGTCGAGGATGTCCATCAGCTCAGCAGTCCCGTCCGCAGGGGCCCGGCGTCGTGCGCCGCGTGGGGGTGTACGTGGTCGTGGCCGGGCAGGGCGTGCTGTCCCACGGCCTCCGGGGGCGGGCCGTCGTGGACGACGCAGCCGTCGCGCAAGACGACGGCGCGGTCGATCAGGGGCTCCAGCGGGCCCAGTTCGTGCAGCACGAGCAGGACGGTGGAGCCGGCGGCGACCTGCGCGCGCAGGGCGTTCGCCAGGACCTCCTGGTTGGCGAGGTCCACGCCCGCCATCGGCTCGTCCATGATCAGCAGCTCGGGTTCGACGGCGAGCGCCCGGGCGATGAGCACGCGCTGGTGCTGGCCGCCCGAGAGGGCGTCCACCGAGACCTCGGCGTGCGAGTCCATGTCGACCAGGGCCAGGGCGTGCTCGATGGCGGTCCTGTCGGCCTTGCGCAGCAGGCCGAAGCGGGAGCGGGCGAGCCGGCCGGAGGAGACGACCTCGCGGACGGTGGCCGGGACGCCGCCGGCGGCGGTGGTGCGCTGGGGGACGTACCCGATGCGCGACCAGTCGCGGAAGCGCTTGAACTCCGTGCCGAAGAGGCTGAGGGAGCCGTCGGTCAGCGGGACCTGGCCGACGACCGCGCGGACGGCCGTGGACTTGCCGGAGCCGTTGGCGCCGAGCAGCGCGACGACCTCGCCGCGGTGCACGGTGAGGTCGATCCCGCGCAGCACGGGGCGCGAGCCGAGCGAGGCCGTGGCCCCGCGCAGGGATATGACGGGCGGCTGGTCCGCGGACCGTCCTGGCGTGGACTGCATGGCTCGCGCCTCCGTTGCTGCTGTCATCTACTTGGCTCCGAGCGCCTTCTGGAGGTTCTTCAGGTTGGACCGCATGACCTCGAAGTAGTCAGCGCCCTGGGACTTGTCGGTGATTCCTTCGAGCGGGTCCAGGACGTCGGTCCGCAGGCCGGTGTCCGTCGCCAGGGTCTTGGCCGTCTTGTCGCTGGCCAGGGCCTCGAAGAACACGGTGGTGACATTGTCCTTCCTGGCGACGGCCTGAAGATCCTTCATCCGGGCCGGGCTCGGTTCGGACTCGGGGTCGACGCCGGAGATGCCCTCCTGGTCGAGGCCGTAGCGCTCGGCGAGGTATCCGAAGGCGGAGTGGGTGGTGATGAAGGTCCTGGAGGTCGTGTTCTTCAGGCCGTCCTTGAACTCCGTGTCCAGCGCGGTCAGTTTGCCGACGAGTTCGTCGGTGTTCTTCCTGTAGTCCGCCGCGTGGTCGGGGTCGGCCTTCTCCAGGGAGGCGCCGACGCCCTTGGCGATCTCCGCGTACTTGACGGGGTCGAGCCAGACGTGGGGGTCCCGGGCGCCCTCGCCGTGGCCGTGATCGTGGTCGTGGTCGTGGCCCTCGCCCTCGGCGTGGGCCTCCTCGGCGCCGTGGTCGTGGCCGGAGGAGCCGTGCGCCTCCAGTTCGGTGAGGGTCGCGGCGTCGACGATGTTCTTCACGCCGGACTGGGCGACGGCCTTGTCGACGGCGGGCTGCAGGCTCTTGAGGTAGAGGACCACGTCGGCCTCGCCGAGCTGCCCGGTCTGCCTCGGGGTGATCTCCAGGTCGTGGGGTTCGACGCCGGGCCTGGTCAGGACGTCGACCTTCACGTGGTCCTTGCCGATCTGCTCGGCGAGGAACTGCAGCGGGTAGAACGACGCCGTCACGCCGACCTTGCCGTCCTTGCCGCCGCCGGTGCCGGCAGCGGCTCCGGAGCAGGCGGTCAGGGCCGTGGCGCCGAGGGCGACGGCTCCGGCGAGGGCGGCGGCGGGTATGAGGCGTCGTACGTTCATGACATCCATTTTCATCAAAGATGGAAACGATTGTCAAAAACCCAGGTGGGAGGCCCGGGTGGGCGGCGTGGAAGGGGAACCGATTTGAAAGGGGGGGTGCGGGCGCCGGTAATCTAAAGACTTCGCCGTTCGTCCTCGTAATGAAGAGAGCACCGTGGCCGCCGACAAGATCGAAACCATCGTCAGCCTGAGCAAGCGCCGTGGCTTCGTTTTCCCGTGCAGTGAGATCTACGGTGGCTCCAAGGCCGCCTGGGACTACGGCCCGCTCGGTGTCGAGCTCAAGGAGAACATCAAGCGCCAGTGGTGGAAGGCGATGGTCACCGGGCGTGAGGACATCGTCGGTATCGACTCCTCCGTGATCCTGGCCCCCGAGGTCTGGGTCGCCTCCGGCCACGTCGCCACCTTCTCGGACCCGCTGACCGAGTGCACCTCCTGCCACAAGCGCCACCGCGCGGACCACCTTGAAGAGGCGTACGAGGCCAAGCACGGCCGTGTGCCCGCCAATGGTCTTGCCGACATCAACTGTCCCAACTGTGGTGTGAAGGGCCAGTTCACCGAGCCCAAGCAGTTCTCCGGCATGCTGGAGACCCACCTCGGCCCGACCCAGGACACCGGCTCGAAGGCGTACCTGCGCCCCGAGACCGCCCAGGGCATCTTCACCAACTTCGCCCAGGTGCAGACCACTTCGCGCAAGAAGCCGCCCTTCGGCATCGCGCAGATGGGCAAGTCCTTCCGCAACGAGATCACGCCGGGCAACTTCATCTTCCGCACGCGCGAGTTCGAGCAGATGGAGATGGAGTTCTTCGTCAAGCCGGGCGAGGACGAGCAGTGGCAGGAGTACTGGATGCAGGAGCGGTGGAACTGGTACCGCGACCTGGGCATCCGCGAGGAGAACATCCGCTGGTACGACCACCCGAAGGAGAAGCTGTCCCACTACTCGAAGCGCACCGCCGACATCGAGTACCGCTTCAACTTCGGTGGCAACGAGTTCTCCGAGCTCGAAGGTGTCGCCAACCGCACCGACTTCGACCTCAAGGCCCACTCGGCCGCGTCCGGTCAGAACCTCACCTACCTCGACCAGGAGTCGGGTGAGCGCTACACCCCGTACGTCATCGAGCCGGCCGCCGGTGTCAACCGCGCCATGCTCGCCTTCATGCTCGACGCCTACGTCGAGGACGAGGCCCCGAACGCCAAGGGCGTCATGGAGAAGCGCACCGTGATGCGCTTCGACCCCCGCCTGGCCCCGATCAAGGTCGCCGTCCTGCCGCTGTCCCGCAACCCGCAGCTGTCGCCGAAGGCCAAGGGCCTCGCCGCCGACCTGCGCAAGCACTGGAACATCGAGTTCGACGACGCGGGCGCCATCGGCCGCCGCTACCGCCGCCAGGACGAGATCGGTACGCCGTTCTGCGTCACCGTCGACTTCGACACCCTGGACGACAACGCGGTGACCGTGCGCGAGCGCGACACGATGAAGCAGGAGCGCGTCTCCCTGGACCAGATCCAGGCCTACCTCGGCAGCCGTCTGCTCGGCTGCTAGGTCCTGCCGTACGAAGACCGGTGGCCCGGTGCGCTCGCAGCGCACCGGGCCACCGGTCTTTTTGTACGGGCGGACCCGGCGGACCGGGTCAGGAGGCCGCTGCCTCCCGCGCCTCCCGGGCCTCCCGCTCGGCCGCAAGGCGCTCTCCCTCGGCCTTGGAGCGCTTCCCGTACAGGGCGGTCCATACGCCGAGTCCGGCCAGCACCCCGTAGATCATGATCGGGCTGACCACCACCATGGTCTTGGTCTCCAGCGTGTAGGCGAGGAAGACGCGGACGAGGGCCTCGGTGATGTAGGCGAGACCCCACACCAGGGTCATCCGGTTCATGGTGGTGCGGAAGGTCTCGAACTGCCACAGGCCGTTCCACCAGGCGGTGCTTCCCGGGGTGCCGTCGGTGGCGAACTTGCGGCCGAAGTAGAACATCAGCGGGCGCGGTGCGAGCAGCGTCGCCAGGCAGAGCAGCCCGAACAGCCCGGTGACCCCCGAGTCCTTGATGAGCAGGGCGCGGGCCGAGTGCGCGCCGGCGAGCGAGACGACGGCCGTGATCACCAGGAACACCAGGGTGACGACGGCGAACTCGTCGAGCTTGCGCCGCCAGGCCAGGCTGACGACGCTGTCGAGCACCGGCCAGGCGCTGCTGAGCAGCAGCGCGGAGAACTCGCTCCAGCCGTGGTCGCTGAGCATGTTGTACGTGATGATCGGCGCGACCACGTTGAGCCCGATGGTCACGATCCAGCCGAGGGCGGTGGCAGCGCCCGAGCGCTTCGGAGGTCCCGGCTGGGTGTCTTGTATTGCTGGAGTGGACAACGTTCCCCCTGGAACAGGCCTGATGGAGTGCGGTAGGGGGACCGTAAGTAGATCGACGGTGCGCAAACAACCGGAACGCGCCCAAAATGATCATCAAGTCGCCCGGAGTGACTGATGAGGGCCGGTGGTCACCCCGCGTCAGGCGCGCAGGCCCCGGATCACGAGAGCGGTGACCGCCTCGAACTCGGTGATGATCGTCGGCGAGAGCCAGTCCGCCGCGTACTGCGGGTCGTGGAAGCGGCCGGTGGCGTCGAAGACCGCGCGAGCCGCCGCCGGCACGTCCTCGGCGGAGAGCGAGCCCGCCGCGACACCCTCGGCGATGATGCGGCCCAGCTGGTCGATCAGTTCACTCAGGTGCGCGTCCACCACGCCGCTGTTCTCGGCGAGCAGCACGGTGTAGGTGGCGAACAGCTCCGGATCGTCGCCCGCCTTGTGGCGCTTGGCCTCGAAGAGGGCCTCCAGCCACGCCTCCAGCTTGGAGGGGGCGCTCCCGGTGGGAGCCGAGGCGATCTCCTCCAGCATGACCACGCTCCGGGCGAGCCAGCGGTCCGTGACGGCCTCGCGCAGCGCCGCCTTCGACGGGAAGTGCCGGTAGACACTGCCGTGGCTGACACCCAGGGCGCGAGCCACGTCCACCACGGTCGCCTTGGTGGGACCGAAGCGGCGCAGCACCTCCTCGGTGGTCGCGAGGATGCGCTCGGGAGTCAGGGGCTCGGCAGCAGCGGGAGGCATGGGTACGACCGTACCGTCAGCTCAGTGCTCACTGTCGAGGTGGGCCATCTGGGCCGCCGGGTACCTCTCCCCGGCCGCCGCGCCCGCCGGGACGGCCTCCTCGACGGCTGCCAGGTCGGCGGCGTCGAGGGAGACGTCCATGGCACCCAGTGCCTCGGCGAGCCGGTCCCGGCGCCGGGCGCCCACCAGCGGCACGATGTCGACCCCGTGCCGGGGCCCCTGCGCGAGCACCCAGGCGATCGCGGTCTGGGCGACACTCACGCCCTTGCCCTCGGCCACCTTGCGCAGCGCCTCCACCAGGTCGAGGTTCCGGTCGAGGTTGTCGCCCTGGAAGCGGGGGCTCATGCCGCGGAAGTCGCCCGGGGCCAGCGCGCGGTCGCGGGTGAAGTGGCCGCTGATCAGGCCGCGGGACAGCACCCCGTACGCCGTGATCCCGATGCCGAGCTCGCGGGCGGCCGGCAGGATCTCGGCCTCGATGCCGCGGGAGATCAGCGAGTACTCGATCTGGAGGTCGGAGATCGGGGCCACGGCGGCGGCCCGGCGCAGGGTGTCCGCACCGACCTCCGAGAGGCCGATGTGGCGCACGTGCCCGGCCTCGACCGCCTCGGCGATGGCCCCGACGGTCTCCTCGATCGGTACGTCCGGGTCCACGCGGGCGATCCGGTAGATGTCGATGTGGTCCCGGCCGAGCCGCTGGAGCGAGTAGGCCAGGAAGTTCCTGACGGCCTCCGGCCGGCCGTCGTAACCGGTGAAGCCGCCCTCGACCGTGCGCAGCGCACCGAACTTGACGCTGGTCAGCGCCCGCTCGCGGGCTTCCGCGGGCGCCGTGCGCAGGGCCTCGTTGATCAGCAGTTCGTTGTGCCCCATGCCGTAGAAGTCGCCGGTGTCCAACAGCGTGTGCGTGCCGTCGGGGGCGGCGTCCAGATAGGCGTGAATGGTCGCGATGGACTCGGCGCGGTCCGCCTCCCCGTAGAGGGCGGACATCCCCATGCAGCCCAGCCCCAGCGGGAAGACGGTGGGGCCGGTGCTGCCGAGAGTGCGGCGGCCGGCGGTCGGGTGGGTGCTCTCGTTCGTCGTCATAAGACGAGAATGGCATGACGAGTGACAGATTTCAATATCTGTCACTCGTCAGTGTCAGGCGAGGATCCGCAGCGCCAGGGCGGCCGCCGCGACCAGGGCGAGGACGGCCGCCGGTGCCAGCTCGTAGTCCTTGACCCGGAGGTGGCTGATGACAGCGCCGACGAAGTAGAGGGTCACGCCGACTGCCGCGGCCACGCCGAGCGGAGTGACCCACAGGCCGGCGACCAGGCCGAGCGCGCCCGCGGCCTTCAGTGCGGCGAGCCCCGGCAGCCACGAGTCCGGCACCTGGACCTTCCGGATGCCGGCGACGACCTGCTCGTTGCGCTGGAGGGTGAAGGTGGCGGAGGCGGCGAGGACGAGGGCGAGCAGGCCTCCGACGACGGCGTAGGCAAGGAACATGAAAATCTCCAACGGTCGACGATGTGAAACCATTGAATAGCATCAACGATCCGTTCAGTGCAATCATTTCCTGGTTGTTACGATGTGGACCATGACGGCAGACCAGGACGGACCGCACCCTCCGCAGCGGCTGGGCCTGCTGCTGGCCTGGCACGGATCGGTCACCCAGACGCGGATGAAACGGGCACTCGGCACGGCCGGGCTCACCCCGCGGCACGCGATGGCACTGATGCACCTGGAGGGCGGACCCATCAGCCAGCGGGCGCTCGCCGAGCGGCTGGAGGTGGACCCGAGCGTGCTCGTCGGGATCCTGAACGACCTGGAGGGCGAGGGCCTGGCCGAACGCCGCCGGGACCCGGCCGACCGCCGCCGCCACAACGTGGCCATCACCGACGCCGGTGACGCGGCCCTCCACAAGACGAACACCGCCCTCGACGAGGTCGAGAGCGGCATCTTCGCGGGCCTGTCGGCCGCCGAGCGCGAGCTCCTGCGCGGCCTCCTCGACCGGGTCAACACCTCGGCCGAGGACTTCGCCTGCGGCGAGTAGCCGACAGGAACGCGGGGAGCGGACGGCCCGCCCCCTCGGACGCCTCCGGACGGCCTACCCGCGCGGCGACCCCGTCGTCGTCGACGCCGTGCCGACTGCCTCCTCCAGCGTGCGGGCGGTCCGCTCCGCCGTCCCGCGAGCCCACGCACCGCTCGTCGCCGCGCCCACGACCAGGACGAGCAGCCCGCAGATCGTGATGATCCACCAGGCCGGCTGGGCCGCCCCGGAGAAGTCCGAGCCGTTCGCCAGCCCGGCCGCCAGCACCGAGCCGATCACCGCGACGCCCAGGGTGCCGCCGGTCTGCCGGCTGGTGGAGGCGATGGCGGCCGCGACCCCGGCCTGGGAGCGCGGCATCCCGGACACCGCCGTATTGGTGATCGGCGCGTTCACCATGCCGAAGCCCAGCCCGAACAGCATGTACCCGGTGAACAGGAGCGGATTGGACGTCTCGGCCTCGAACAGGGCGAACAGCAACCCGCTCGACGCCATCGCCACACCCGCGATCAGCAGGCAGATCCGCGGCCCCCGGCTGCCCACCAGCCGCCCGGCCAGCGGCGCGAACAGGACGGTCAGGCCGGCCATCGGCAGCATGTAGAGCCCGGCGTGCAGGGCGCTGAGCCCCCGTACGTCCTGGAGGTACAGCGTGTTCAGGAAGAGGAACCCGGCCAGCCCGGCGAAGGCGCTGATCGCGATCACCGTCGATCCGCTGAAGGGCGCGCTCCGGAAGAACCGGAGGTCGATCAGCGGCTCCTTGCACCGGGGCTCGTGGATCAGCAGCCCCACGAACGCGGCGAAGGCCACCACCGCGCACCCCATGATCAGCGGCGAACGCCACCCTGCGGCCGGCGCCTCGATGATCCCGTACGTCAGGCTCCCCAGCAGGGCGATGACCAGCACCTGCCCCAGCGGGTCCGGGCGGCGCGGCCGGGCCGCCCGGGACTCCTGGATGTGCCGCAGGGTCAGCGCGAACGCCGCCACACCGATCGGCAGATTGATCAGGAAGATCGAGCGCCAGCCCACGGAGTCCACCAGCACCCCGCCGATCAGGGGGCCCGCCGCCATGGAGACGCCCCCGACCGCTCCCCACACACCGATGGCCCGGGCCCGCTCCGCGGGATCGGTGAAGGTGTTGGTGATGATCGACATCGCCACCGGGTTGAGCATCGCGCCGCCGACCGCCTGGACCATCCGGAAGACGATGAGCCAGTTGAGGCTGGGGGCGAGCGAGCAGAGCAGGGAGCCGCCCGTGAATGCCACCAGACCGGCCACGAACACCTTCCGGCGCCCGATCCGGTCGGCCGTGGAGCCCGCGAGCATCAGCAGCGAGGCCAGCACGAGGGTGTAGGCGTCGATGCTCCACTGCAGCCCCGAGACCGAGGCGTCCAGGTCCCGGCGCATCGAGGGCAGCGCGACGTTGAGCACGGTGTTGTCGAGGCTGACGATCAGCAGGCTCATGCAGCAGATCGCGAGGACGAGCATGCGCTGCCGGGGACTCGACTCGATCATGCGCCGATGCTACGTCTCCCCCACCCCCTCGGCATGCGGGACAATGGGCGGATGACCACGCTCCCCCCGCCTCTCGCGATCGGCCCGCACACCGTGCAGCCCCCGGTGGTGCTCGCACCCATGGCCGGCATCACCAATGCCCCGTTCCGTACCCTCTGCCGGGAGTTCTCGGGCGGCAAGGGGCTGTTCGTGAGCGAGATGATCACGACCCGCGCCCTGGTCGAGCGCAACGAGAAGACCATGCAGCTGATCCACTTCGACGAGACCGAGAAGCCTCGCTCGATTCAGCTGTACGGGGTGGACCCGGCCACCGTCGGCAAGGCGGTCCGCATGATCGTCGAAGAGGACCGCGCCGACCACATCGACCTGAACTTCGGCTGCCCGGTCCCCAAGGTGACCCGCAAGGGCGGCGGCTCGGCCCTGCCGTACAAGCGCAACCTGCTGCGCGCCATCCTGCGCGAGGCCGTCGCCGGAGCCGGTGACCTGCCGGTCACCATGAAGATGCGCAAGGGCATCAACGACGACCACCTCACCTACCTCGACGCGGGCCGCATCGCCGTCGAGGAGGGCGTCACCGCCATAGCCCTGCACGGGCGCACCACCGCGCAGCACTACGGCGGCACCGCCGACTGGGACGCCATCGCGCGGCTCAAGGAGCACGTGCCGGAGATCCCCGTCCTCGGCAACGGCGACATCTGGTGCGCCGAGGACGCGCTGCGCATGGTCCGCGAGACCGGCTGCGACGGCGTGGTCGTGGGGCGCGGCTGCCTGGGGCGGCCGTGGCTGTTCAACGACCTGGTGGCGGCCTTCGAGGGGCGCCCCGAGGACTTCCACAAGCCCACCCTGCGCGAGGTGGCGACGACCATGCACCGCCACGCACAGCTGCTGGGGGAGTGGATCGGCGACGAGGCGCGCGGGGTGATCGACTTCCGTAAGCACGTGGCCTGGTACCTCAAGGGCTTCTCGGTGGGCTCCGGGATGCGCCAGAAGCTCGCGGTCACCTCGTCGCTGGCCGAGCTCAACGCTCATCTGAGCGAGCTCGATCTGGATCAAGCATGGCCCGAGAGTGCGGACGGGCCTCGCGGTCGGACGTCCGGAAACAACCGAGTTGTCCTGCCGGACGGCTGGCTGAAGGACCCGTACGACTGCGCCGGTGTGAGCGAGGACGCCGAACTGGACACCTCTGGAGGCTGACAAATCGCCCTCCGTGGTGCGTGATATACGCCACGCATGGGAAGGGTTTCGCTCAGATGAGCGCAGAAGTCACGGGTAAGACTTTCAAAGGGTGGCACTGGGTGCCACCCTTTGTGCGTTCAATACTTGAAGGCAAATGTATCGATGATCGCTCATCCGAGCGTGATCAGGCCTCAGGAGCCCCCTCACCCTTCGGGATGTGAACGCTCCGGCGGCTTTCTGATTACCCATGAGTTACTTTCGATCTGCTGGCGCACGGGTGGTTACGGCCGTATGACGACCAAGTGGACGTACCCAGAAGCCTTCGATCTGGGTATGTTCCTGGCCGTCAGGGCAGCCACCGAGCCTCGAGGAGTCGAGACCCGTGTCGGAAAACAAAGATCAGAAGTTCGTCTACGACTTCACCGAGGGCAACCGCGACCTCAAGGACCTTCTCGGCGGCAAGGGAGCCAACCTCGCCGAGATGACCAACCTGGGTCTGCCGGTCCCTCCCGGCTTCACCATCACCACCGAGGCCTGCAAGGTCTACCTCGACAGCGGCTCGGCCCCGGCGGCCCTGCGCGAAGAGGTCAGCGCCCACCTTGCCGCCCTCGAAGCCAAGATGGGCAAGAAGCTCGGTCAGTCGGACGACCCGCTGCTGGTCTCCGTGCGCTCCGGTGCGAAGTTCTCGATGCCCGGCATGATGGACACCGTCCTGAACATCGGCCTCTCCGACGAGTCCGTGACCGGCCTTGCCTCCCAGGCCGGTAACGAGCGCTTCGCGTGGGACTCGTACCGCCGCCTCATCCAGATGTTCGGCAAGACCGTGCTGGACGTCGACGGCGAGCTCTTCGAGGACGCCCTCGACGAGGCCAAGGCCGCCAAGAAGGTCACCGTCGACACCGACCTCGACGCCGCCGACCTGAAGAAGCTGGTCACCCGCTTCAAGAAGATCGTCGCCAACCAGGCCGGCCGCGAGTTCCCGCAGGACGCCCGCGAGCAGCTCGACCTCGCCGTCGAGGCCGTCTTCAACTCGTGGAACACCGACCGCGCCAAGCTCTACCGCCGCCAGGAGCGCATCCCGAGCGACCTGGGCACCGCGGTCAACATCTGCTCCATGGTGTTCGGCAACCTCGGCCCCGACTCCGGCACCGGCGTCGCCTTCACCCGCGACCCCGCCAGCGGCCACGCGGGCGTCTACGGCGACTACCTGCAGAACGCCCAGGGCGAGGACGTCGTCGCGGGTATCCGCAACACCGTGCCGCTCGCGGACCTGGAGACCATCGACAAGGCCTCCTACGACCAGCTCATGACGATCATGACGACGCTGGAGACCCACTACAAGGATCTCTGCGACATCGAGTTCACCATCGAGCGCGGCCAGCTGTGGATGCTCCAGACCCGCGTCGGCAAGCGCACCGCCGGCGCCGCCTTCCGCATCGCCACCCAGCTCGTGGACCAGGGCCTGATCGACGAGGCCGAGGCCCTCCAGCGGGTCAGCGGCCACCAGCTCGCGCAGCTGATGTTCCCGCGCTTCGACGAGGGCGCGAAGACCACCCTGCTCGGCCGCGGCATCGCCGCCTCCCCGGGCGCGGCGGTCGGCAAGGCCGTCTTCGACTCGTACACGGCCGTCAAGTGGTCCCGCTCCGGCGAGAAGGTCATCCTGATCCGCCGCGAGACCAACCCGGACGACCTGGACGGCATGATCGCCTCCGAGGGAATCCTGACCTCGCGCGGCGGCAAGACCTCGCACGCCGCCGTCGTCGCCCGCGGCATGGGCAAGACCTGTGTCTGCGGCGCCGAGGAGCTCGACGTCGACACCAAGCGCCGCCGCATGACGGTCGGCGAGACGGTCATCGAAGAGGGCGACGTCGTCTCCATCGACGGCTCCACCGGCAAGGTCTACCTCGGTGAGGTACCCGTCGTACCGTCCCCGGTCGTCGAGTACTTCGAGGGCCGCATGCACGCCGGCGCCGACGACGCCGACGAGCTCGTCGCCGCCGTGCACCGGATCATGGCCTACGCGGACCGCGTCCGCCGCCTGCGGGTGCGCGCCAACGCCGACAACGCCGAGGACGCGCTGCGTGCCCGCCGCTTCGGCGCCCAGGGCATCGGCCTGTGCCGCACCGAGCACATGTTCCTCGGTGAGCGCCGCGAGATGGTCGAGCGCCTGATCCTCGCCGACACCGACGGCGAGCGCGAGCAGGCACTCAGTGCCCTCCTGCCGCTGCAGAAGAAGGACTTCATCGAGCTGTTCGAGGCGATGGACGGCCTGCCCGTCACCGTCCGCCTGCTCGACCCGCCGCTGCACGAGTTCCTGCCCGACATCACCGAGCTGTCGGTCCGTGTCGCCCTCGCCGAGTCCCGCAAGGACGCCAACGAGAACGACCTGCGCCTGCTCCAGGCCGTCCACAAGCTGCACGAGCAGAACCCGATGCTGGGTCTGCGCGGTGTCCGCCTGGGCCTGGTCATCCCCGGCCTGTTCGCCATGCAGGTCCGGGCGATCGCCGAGGCCGCGGCCGAGCGCAAGAACGCCAAGGGCGACCCCCGCGTCGAGATCATGATCCCGCTCGTGGGCACCGTCCAGGAGCTGGAGATCGTCCGCGAGGAGGCCGACCAGGTCATCGCCGAGGTCGAGGCCGCCACCGGCACCACCCTCAAGCTCTCCATCGGCACCATGATCGAGCTGCCGCGCGCCGCCCTGACGGCCGCCCAGATCGCCGAGGCCGCGCAGTTCTTCTCCTTCGGCACGAACGACCTGACCCAGACGGTGTGGGGCTTCTCCCGCGACGACGTCGAGGCCAGCTTCTTCACCGCCTACCTGGAGAAGGGCATCTTCGGGGTCTCGCCCTTCGAGACCATCGACAAGGACGGCGTCGGCTCCCTCGTGCGCCACGCGGTCGAGCAGGGCCGGGCCACCCGCCCCGACCTCAAGCTCGGCGTCTGCGGCGAGCACGGCGGCGACCCCGAGTCGGTCCACTTCTTCCACGAGGTCGGCCTCGACTACGTCTCCTGCTCGCCCTTCCGGATTCCGGTGGCGCGTCTTGAGGCCGGCCGTGCGGCCGCCGAGGCGAAGGGCAGCGACAGCCGCTGACCCCTGGCCCGCCATGGGCCCCATAGACCGCGCCTGTCCCCGGGTTCCCTGACTGCCCGGGGGCGGGCGCGCCTATTTTTGTTGTTCAACAAATCTTTACGCCAGCAGGCGGTGGACGGATCCCCACCCGTCCACCGCCGCTGTCATTCTGCCGGGCACGTCGGCGCTTCCCGGTGCGACCGACCGCCAGGCCCCGCAAAGCCCCCCACGGCCTTCGCGGAGCGTTTCGGTCGCACCGGAGTGTGCCCGGCGGAGTACAGGATTTCGGTTGTCACGCCCCCGCCGAAAGGGGTTTCAACTGTGGCCGAAAGGGCGTGGTGACAACGTGTGACGGCGTGCATACTCATGGGGCGGGGGGATTGCGGTTGCACAGGTGGGGGTTCGGTGCTGCGTATCCATTTCACTGGAGTGGACCTGGCACGCGTACGGATGGCAGGGCGTCCCGATGCGTTGTGGGAAACGATTCTCAGCTTTCACCGCTTAAGAGACCGGCGCGATGCCCGGTTGTTCGGTGAATGGCGTACGGAAACCCGGAGCAGGTTGAATAGTGAAACACGCACGCTCGGTATGCTCATACCGAGTCGTGGTTATTTCCCCGATTTCTTGACCCCTGTGGAGGGGCAGTACGGGTGGGACGTGGGCCTCGACGCGCTGCGCGGGATCCGTCCCGAGCGCATGCGGCGCGAGCTGCAGCTGCTGGGCGCCGGCGCGCCGATGCCGCCGCGGCTACGGGAGTTCATGGACGGCGGTGACAAACAGCTGCCGCGGCTCATGGGCGAACTCCGCGCGTACCACCGGGCCGCCGTGGAGCCCTACTGGACGCATATCCAGGCCCAGATCGAAGCCGAGCGCGCCGCGCGCGGCCGGGCCCTGCTGGACGGGGGCGCGGACGAACTGCTGGACTCGCTCCCGCCCATGCTGCGCTGGCGGGCTCCGGTACTGGAGTGCGACTATCCGGTGGACCGTGACGTACGGCTGCGGGGGCGCGGGCTGCTGCTCCAGCCGTCCTTCTTCTGCCGGCGCACGGCGGTGACCCTGCACGATCCGGAGCTGCCGCCGGTGCTGGTCTATCCGGCGGCGGCGCAGCTGGCCTCGGCGCCGGCGGGAGGCGAGTCGGCGCGGCCCGTGGAGGAGCAGCGCCAGCGCACGCTGGGCAAGCTGGTGGGGCACACGAGGTCGGTGGTGCTGCGGGCCATAGGGGACGGGGCGACCACCAGCGAGCTGGCCCGCCGGGCCGGGGTCTCGCTGGCCTCCGCGAGCCAGCACGCGTGCGTGATGCGGGAGGCGGGGCTGGTGACCACGCTGCGGCGGGGGAACGCGGTGCTGCACACCGTGACGCCGCTGGGGGCCGCGCTGCTGAGGGGTGGGGCCGTGGCCTCGTGACGCGGCCGTACCCCGGCGGGTTGGACCCGTCGGGGTGCGGCCGGTCGTGCGGGTGCCGGTCCGTTGCGGGGGCGCTGCCCCCGGGCCCCCGCGCCTCAAACGCCGGCGGGGCTGGAATAGGGGGGCGCCGCCCCCCGGCCCCCGCGCCTCACACGCCGGCGGGGCTGGAGGGGAGCGCCGGCGGGGCCGGAAGAGCGGGGGGTCAGGTGCGGAAGGGGCCCGTGACCTCGTAGGTGATGCCGCCGGACGAGCTGCCGCTCGTGCCGCGCTGGCTGGAGAAGTAGAGCCGGTTGCCGGCGGGGGAGAAGGCCGGGCCGGTGATCTCGGAGGAGGACTGGCCGGTGATCCGCAGGAAGGGCGCCACCACGTCGTCCGGGGTGATCAGGCAGATCTCCATGTTGCCGCCGTCCTCGGCGATGTACAGGTCGCCGTACGACGATCCGGTGACGTTGTCGACGCCGGTCAGCGGGGCCGCGCCGCCGGGCACGAGCGAGTCGTCGTAGGCCAGCTCGTACGTGCTGTTCGCGAGGTTCAGCTGCCAGACCCGGTTGTCGCCCTTGGTGGTGAACCAGACGGTGTCGTTGGCGTAGTGGCAGCCCTCGCCGCCGTTGAACTTCTTCGAGCCCGAGACCTGGCTGCGGGTCGCGGTCGGCGAGCCGTCCGGGTCCGGGACGTTCTGCCAGGTGAAGGAGCCGGAGGTGGCGGTTCCGGCCTTGAGGACCTGGAGGGTGCCGGAGGAGAGGTTGCCCCAGGTGGCCGGGATGAAGCGGTAGAAGCAGCCGCTGGTCTCGTCCTCGGTCAGGTAGATGACCTGGCGCACCGGGTCGGCGGCGGCCGCCTCGTGCTTGAACCGGCCCATCGCCGGGCGCTGCACGGCCGCGTTCACCCCGTACGGGTCGGTCTCGTAGACGAAGCCGCGGTCGACCTCCTCGCAGGACAGCCAGGTGTTCCAGGGGGTCTTGCCGCCCGCGCAGTTCTGCCGGGTGTTGGAGAGGATCCGGTAGGCGCCGGTGATGGTGCCGGAGGAGTCGAACTTCACCGCGCTCGCCCCGCCGGAGGGGTTGATCTCCGAGTTGGACACGTAGATCCAGCCCGAGCCGTCGGCGTAACACGCGCCGCCGTCCGGGGCGCTGTGCCAGCTGTACGAGGTGCCGCCGACGGTCTGGCCCGAGCGGGCGACGACCCGGCTGGTGAAGCCGCTGGGGAGCATGATGCCGTTGGCGTCGGCCGCGCCGAGCGCACCGTACGGTCCGGCGCCCGGCTGGGCGGGGGCGGCATAGGCGGCCCCGTGCATCAACGTGCCGCCGAAGGCGGCGGCCGACGAACCGATCACTGCGCCGCGCAGGAAGGTACGACGTTCCACGGTCACTCCTGTGGGAGGAAGGCCCCGCGGCCGGTCGGACGCGGGTCGCACGCGTCGAGGAACCTAGGAGACGTCCGTTGCCGTGGCGCCAACTCCTCATGACGCACGGGCGACCGCTCGACGTGGACCTGGAGGCCCGCCTTCCGCGGATCGCCGACCTCTGCGAGCTCAGCGGTCCGACCTGCGGTTTCGTAGGTCAGGAAAGAAAGTTCGAGAAAACTTCGCTCCGAGCGATGAGTTTCCGGGGGCCCCGTGGTCTACCTCTCGAAAGCACCGGGAAGCACCGGGAAGCACCGGGAACCACCTACGAGAGAAGAGACCTCGGATGTCCGCCACCATGATCTTCGTCAACCTGCCGGTCAAGGACCTGGACGCCAGCAAGGCGTTCTGGAGCAAGCTGGGCTACTCCTTCAACGCCCAGTTCACCGACGAGAACTGCGCCTCGATGGTCATCAGCGACACCATCGTCGCGATGCTCCTGACGGAGGCCCGCTACAAGGACTTCACCCACAAGGAGATCGCGGACGCGACGAAGACGTCCGAGGTGCTGCTCTGCCTGAGCGCCGAGAGCCGCACCGTGGTCGACGAGCTGGTGGACGGGGCCCTGGCGGCCGGTGCCACCGAGCCCCGCCCCGCCCAGGACCACGGCGTCATGTACGGCCGTGCCTTCGACGACCTCGACGGTCACACCTGGGAGATCATGTGGATGGACCCGTCGGTGGTCCAGGGCTGATCACGCTCCCACCCCGCGGTCACGAGGTCACGCGGTCACGAGGTCACGGCGGTCCGTACCGGGTAGGTCCGCACTGCCGTCTCCTCGTCGTCCAGGCAGCGCCCCGACTCCAGGTCGAAACGCTGCTTCAGCAGCGGGGAGGCCACGAAGGGCCGGCCCCCCGCCGTCCCCACCAGCCCGCGCGAGAGCACCTGCGCCCCGGTGAAGGGGTCCTGGTTGCCGATGGCGTACGGGCGCCCCGCGCGGTCGACGAACACCGCGGCCTGGCTCCCGTCCGGCAGCAGCGCCGCCACCCCGCGCCCGGGGATGAGCGCGGACAGCTCGCACACCGTCAGCCAGCCCTGCGCCACCTTCAGTTCCACGGTCATCGGACGGGTCCTCCTATGGTCAGGACGGCCAGGTCGGGCTTGACCTGGTCGCGCTCGGGGACGAACTTCACGGTGGGGTCCGGGGCGCCCGGCGCGTTGACGAAGGACACGAACCGGCGCAGCCGCTCCGGGTCCTGGAGCGTCTCGGCCCACTCGTCCCGGTAGTGCGCCACGTGGTCGGCCATCAGGGCCTCCAGCTCCGCGCACAGCCCGAGCGAGTCGTGCACGACCACGTCCCGCAGGTGGGCCAGGCCTCCCTCCAGCCGCTCCAGCCAGGTGGAGGTCCGCTCCAGCCGGTCGGCGGTGCGGATGTAGAACATCAGGAACCGGTCGATCAGCCGGACCAGTTCCGCGTCCGACAGGTCCTGGGCCAGCAGGTCCGCGTGGCGCGGGGTGGCCCCGCCGTTGCCGCCCACGTACAGGTTCCAGCCACTCGCGGTCGCGATGACGCCGAAGTCCTTGCTCTGCGCCTCCGCGCACTCGCGGGCACAGCCGGACACCGCCGACTTGAGCTTGTGCGGGGAGCGCAGTCCCCGGTAGCGCAGCTCCAGGTCGATGGCCATCCGGACGCTGTCCTGGACCCCGTAGCGGCACCAGGTCTGTCCCACGCAGGACTTCACCGTGCGCAGGGCCTTCCCGTAGGCGTGCCCGGACTCGAACCCGGCCTCCACGAGCCGGGCCCAGATCCGCGGGAGCTGGTCCACGCTCGCGCCGAAGAGGTCGATCCGCTGACCGCCGGTGATCTTCGTGTAGAGGCCGAAGTCCCGGGCCACCTCGCCGATCACGATCAGCTTGTCGGGGGTGATCTCCCCGCCGGGGATGCGCGGGACGACCGAGTAGGAGCCGTTGCGCTGCATGTTCGCGAGGAAGTGGTCGTTGGTGTCCTGGAGGGCGGCCTGCCCTCCGTCCAGGACGTAGCCGCTCGCGCCGAGGGTCGGGGCGAGGGAGGCGATGATCGAGCCGACGGTGGGCTTGCAGACCTCGCAGCCGTCGCCGCCGCGGGCCTCCGGGCGGCCGTGGCCGTCGAGGATCTCCTCGTACGAGGTCAGCCGGCGGGTGCGGACGATCTCGTAGAGCTCTGCCCGGGTGAAGGGGAAGCAGCCGCACAGTCCCTTGTCGGTCGCGGCGGGCAGCAGCTGGCCGATCACCTTGACGCAGCTGCCGCAGCCGGTGCCCGCCTTGGTGCACTTCTTGACCTCGGGGAGGGTGGCGCAGGCGGCGATGGCCTTCTTGGTGACGTTGTGGCAGGAGCAGATCACCGCGTCGTCGGGGAGCGCGGACGGGCCGAGCGCGACCGGTGCGCCGACCCCGGCGGGCAGTACCAGCTGCTCGGGAGCCACGGGCGGAACGCTGCCGGTGAGCGGGCGCAGCAGGCCGTAGGAGTCCGCGTCGCCGACGAGCACCCCGCCGAGGAGGACGCCGTCGGGGGAGACGACCAGCTTCTTGTAGACCCCGGAGCGGGAGTCGGACCAGACGACGTCGAGGCTGTCCGGGGTGGCGCCGTGGGCGTCGCCGAAGGAGGCCACGTCCACGCCGAGCAGCTTGAGCTTGGTGGAGAGGTCGGCCCCGGTGAACTCCTTCTCGCGGCCCAGCAGGTCGTCGGCGGCCGTCTCGGCCATCTCGTAGCCGGGGGCGACCAGCCCGTAGACCCGCCCGTCGACGGCGAGGGCGCACTCGCCGATGGCGTACACGTGCGCGTCGGAGGTGCGGCAGCGGGCGTCGACCGCGATGCCGCCGCGCTCGCCGACGTCCAGGCCCGCGTCGCGGGCCAGCTGGTCGCGGGGGCGGACACCGGCGGAGAAGACGACGAGGTCGGTGTCGACGGTGGAGCCGTCGGAAAGCCGCATTCCGCTGACGTGGCCGTCCTCGCCGACCACCACTTCCTGGGTGCCGACACCGGTGTGGACGGTCAGCCCCATGGACTCGATGGTGCGCAGCAGGGCCGCGCCGCCGCCCTCGTCGACCTGTACGGGCATCAGACGCGGCGCGAATTCGACGATACGGGTGGCCAGGCCCAGCCCCTGGAGGGCGCCGGCGGCCTCCAGGCCGAGCAGGCCGCCGCCGACGACCGCGCCGCAGCTGCGGCTCTTGGCGTACTCCTCGATCGCGAGCAGGTCCTCGATCGTCCGGTAGACGAAGCAGCCGGGGGCGTCCTTGCCCGGGACCGGCGGCACGAAGGGGTAGCTGCCGGTGGCCAGCACCAGGACGTCGTACGGGAACACCTGCCCGGACCGGGAGGTGACGGTACGGGCGGCCCGGTCGATGTGCTCGGCGGGGTCGTCGAGGTGCAGGGCGATGCCGTGCTGCTCCATGAACCCGACGGGCGTCATGGACAGGTCCTCGGGCGTGCTGCCGGAGAAGTACGAGGTCAGGTGCACGCGGTCGTAGGCGGGCCGGGGCTCCTCGCAGAGCACGGTGATCCGGTGCGTGGCGGTGACCCCGCGCTCGGCGAGTGCTTCGAGGTAGCGCTGGCCGACCATGCCGTGCCCGATGAGCACGATCGTGGGCAAGGGCTCGGTCATGTCAGTGGCCTCCGTCGTCGGTGAGCAGGTGGAACAGGTCGCGCGGTGATTCCTCGCCCTCCCAGGTGCGGGCGAGGGCCCCCACGGTGGAGAGCTCGCCGAGCAGCACGCCGCCGACGAGGCGGTCGCCCCGCAGGACGACCTTGCGGTAGGTGCGGCGGGTGGCGTCGGCGAGGCGGACCACGTCGTCGCCGGGCAGGGGGGTGGTCTCGCCGAAGGCGGCGAGGTCGAGGGGCCCGTTCCCGCCGGTGCCCTCGCCGGTGTCGAGGGTGAGGCGGGTGAGGGCGCGGGTGCCGGTGTACTGCGTGGGCTCGCCGGTGAGGAAGGCGGCCAGGGTGTCGGCCTGGTCCAGGGCGGGGCCCGCGAGGCCGTACACCTGGCCGGCGTGCTCGGCGCAGTCGCCGATGGCGTGGATGTGCGGGTCGCCGGTACGGAGCCGGTCGTCGACCACGATGCCCTTGCGGACCTCCAGCCCGGCGGCCCGGGCGAGGCCGGTGCGGGGGCGTACGCCGCAGGCGAGGACGACGAGGTCGGCGTCGAGCCGGTAGCCGTCGGCGAGCTCGACCCCCGTGACCTTGCGATGCCCCCGCGCGGCGCCGCTGCCGGGGCTGCGCCCCGGACCCCGCTCCTCACACGCCGCAGGGGCCGGACGCGCCGTCCCCAGGCCGCGGACCCGGCATTCCGTGTGGATCTCCACTCCGAGGTCGGTCAGGTGCGTGGCCAGCAGGGCGGAGGCCTCCGCGTCCAGTTGGCGCTCCATCAGGCGCTCGCCCTGCTGGGCCAGGACCACCTGCGCGCCGCGCACGGCGAGCGCCCGGGCCGCCGAGACGCCCAGCAGGCCCCCGCCGATCACCACCACGCGGACCCCGGGGCGTACGGCCGCCGAGAGCGCCAGGCAGTCGTCCATCGTGCGGAAGGCGTGCACGCCGTCCGGGAGTTCCCGCCCCTCGGGCTCGAACAGCCCGCGCAGCGGCGGGAGCACCGCGTTCGAGCCGGTGGCCAGCACCAGCGTGTCGTACCGCTCCACCGTGCCGTCGTCGCAGTGCACGGCCCGCTCCGCACGGTCCACGCGGACCGCCCGGACCCCGCGCCGCAGCGCCGGGCCGGGCGCCGGGAGGGCGGTCACCTCCGGCGCGTACCGGCCCGCGAGGACCTCGGCGAGCAGGACCCGGTTGTACGGCTCATGGGTCTCCTCGCCGAGGACGGTCACCGCCGCGGCCGGGCCGAGCCGCTGCGCGAGCCGCAGGCCCGCGAGGCCGCCGCCGATCACCACCACACGCTGTTCCGAGGTCATGCCATGAGCGTGCGCGGCCGCTGTTTCCCCACGACATCGCCTCTGTTACCCGGACGGAACGCCGACCTCAGCGCCCGGGTTAAGGGTCGGTGAGGCCTTCCTCAAGGCCGCCTTAAGGGTCATCAGGGCCGCCACCTGCGGCCTTAGCGTGATCCGTATGCGGAATGCGGTGGGGCGCGTGAGGGGCGGGATACTGGCCGGTGCGGGGGTGGTGACCCTGCTCTGGGCGGCGCAGGTACGGCCCTCGGCCCGCCCGGACGCGCTGTTCGCCACCGCCGCGCACCTGTCCGGACTGCTCGCCGGCTACGGGGTGCTGGTGCTGCTGTTCCTGATGGCCCGGGTACCCGCCGTCGAGCACGGGGTCGGCGCCGACCGGCTCGCCCGCTGGCACGCCTTCGGCGGCCGGTACGTCCTGCTGCTCGTCTTCGGGCACGGGCTCTTCGCCCTGCTCGGATACGCCGTGCACGAGGGAACCGACGTGGTCTCCGCCGCCTCGGAGCTGCTCGGTTACCCCGCGCTCGCCGCCGCCGCGGCCGGGACCGTCCTCCTGGCCGCGGTCGGTGTGACCTCCGCCCGGGCGGTACGCCGCCGGGTGCCGCACGAAACCTGGCGCGGGGTGCACCTGCTCGTCTACCTCGCCGCCGCCCTCGCCTTCGGGCACCAGCTCGCCGGGCCCGATCTGGCCGCGGCCGCCTGGTTCTGGGCGCTGGCCCACACCGTGGTCGCCGTCCTGCTGGTCTGGTACCGGGCCGTCGTGCCCGTCCGGCAGGCCATGCGGCACGCGCTGCGGGTCGCGGACGTCCGGGTCGAGGGGCCCGGGGTGGTCTCCGTCGTCATGTACGGGCAGCACCTGGCGGAACTGCGCGCGGAGCCGGGCCAGTTCCTGCGCTGGCGGTTCCTCCAGCGGCGGCTGTGGCACACGGCCCTGCCGTTCTCGCTGTCCGCGCCGGTCCGGGGCAACGCCCTGCGGATCACCGTGAAGGGGCTCGGCGGCCACTCCCGCCGGATCCGTCGGCTGCGCCCCGGGACGCGGGTGCTGGCCACCGGGCCGTTCGGCGCGCTCACCGCCGCCCGGCGGACCCGGCCCAAGGTGCTGCTGATCGCGGGCGGGGTCGGGATCACCCCGATGCGGGCCCTGTTCGAGACGCTGCCCGGGGGCCCGGGGGACATCACCCTGCTCTACCGGGCCGGGGCCGAGGAGCACCTCGTGCTGCGGACCGAGCTGGAGGCCATCGCCGCCGAGCGGCAGGCCGGTCTGCACTATCTGCTCGGGCCGTCCGACGCCGCCTACGATCCGCTGGCCCCGCAGGCGCTGGCCGCGCTGGTCCCGGACCTGGCCGAGCACGACGTGTACCTGTGCGGGCCGCCGGGGATGGCCGAGGCGACCCGGGCAGCGCTGCTGCGGGCCGGGGTGCCGGCCGGCCGTATCCATTCCGAGTGCTTCAGCTTCTGAGCCGCGTCCCCGCGTCTCCGCGTCCCCTGCCTTTCCTGCCTTCCCCGCGTTCCGCGTTCCCCGAGGAGTCACCGGCCCATGCGTCACCCGCTGCACGTCGCCCTCTCCGTACCCGTCGGCGCCGAGGCTCCGGCGGTCGCGGCGGCCGGGGCCCGGCACCGCAAGCCGCGGCGCCCCTCGCCGGTACGGGCCGGGCTCGCCGTGCTGGCCCGCGTACCGCCCGCGCAGCGGCTGGCGGCGGGGCTGGGGGCGGCCAGTGTGCTGGCCGCGACCGTGCTGACGGGGGCCGTGGACCCGGCGGCTCCGGTGGCCCCGGACCGCGTGCCGGCCGGCCGAACCTCAACCTTTGCGCAACTTTCCGGGGATTGATGGTCACTGCACCCAACTGGTCCATAGGGTCGTGCCGTGCCTGACATATCAACGACCATGATCATCGTCCTGTGCGTGGCCGCGGCCGCGGCCGGCTGGATCGACGCGGTGGTGGGCGGCGGCGGCCTGCTGCTCCTGCCCGCGCTCCTCCTCGGCCTGCCGAACGCCCACCCCGCCACCGTCCTCGGTACCAACAAGGCCGTGGCCATCGTCGGCACCGCCGGGGCGGCCGTCACGTACGCCCGGAAGGCCCCGGTGAACGTGAAGCTGGCCGTCCGCATCGGCCTGGCCGCGCTCGCCGGCTCGATGGGCGGTGCCGCGCTCGCGGGCGGCATCAGCAAGGACGCGCTCCGGCCGCTGATCATGGTGGTGCTCGTGATCGTCGCGGGCGTCGTGATCTTCAAGCCGGGCTTCGGCACCGCCCCGTCGGCCGCGCCCGTCAGCCGGCAGCGGGTGCTGCTCGCCATCGGGCTCGCGGGCCTCGGCATCGGCTTCTACGACGGCCTCATCGGGCCCGGCACCGGCACCTTCCTGGTGCTCGCCCTCACGGCTCTGCTCCACCTCGACCTGGTCACCGCATCCGCCACCGCCAAGATCGTGAACTGCTGCACCAACGCCGGAGCGCTCGCGATGTTCGCCTACCAGGGCATGGTGCTGTGGCAGCTGGCCGCGCTGATGGCGGTGTTCAACCTGGCCGGCGGCATGATCGGTGCCGGTATGGCGCTCAAGAAGGGCAGCGGCTTCGTCCGCGGCGTGCTGCTGACGGTGGTGGGCGCGCTGGTGCTCAAGCTCGGCTTCGAACAGTGGGGCTGACCCGCCCGGAGACACCCCCTAGTACGTCCCGGTGAGGTGCGCGAAGACGACCACGTTGCCGCGGTAGCCCGTGCGCGGCGAGAAGCCGCCGCCGCAGGTGATCACGCGCAGCTCGGCGCGCGCCGAAGGCCCGTACACGCGGGTGTCGGGGAAGGCCTTGGCGTCGTACACCTCCACCGCGTGGACCGTGAACACCGCCGTACGGCCGTCCGCGCGCGGGACCTCGATGGAGGCCCCGCGGCGCAGCGCGCCCAGGTGGTAGAAGACCCCCGGCCCGGCGGCGTCGTCCACGTGCCCGGCGATGACGGCGGTGCCGGTGGCGCCCGGGGTGGTGCCGTCGCGGTACCAGCCGGCCAGGTCCCGCCGGTCGGGCGGCGGTACTTCGAGGCTGCCGCGCGCGTCGAGTCCGAGTCCGGTCAGCGGGGCGTCGACCCGGATGGAGGGGATCCGGATCCGGGCCGGCGGGGAACCGGGGAGCGGGGCGATACCAGGGCCCACCACGCCGGCGGCGGTCAGCGACTCGGCGGGGGAGGGCAGCGGCGGTCCGACGGGTTCGCGTGAACCGCTGGTCACGAGCCAGATGCCGACGCAGGCGGCGAGCGCGACGAGTCCGCCGTGACGGGCGGTGGGGGTGCGGACGGCCCGGTTCCCCGCCCGCCCGGGGCGCGCTCCGGAACCGGGGCGGTCGCCGTCGGTGGGCCGGGGCCACAGGTCACGGCCCCGCTCGCCACCGGAATCGCCACCCATGCGTACCCCCTCCGCTTCGTTCCGGGGTGAGTGGCCGTCGCCCGGCCCCGCGAACGGGGGGGACCTCGCGGGGCGGGCGACGGGGGACGGTACCGGTCGGACCGCGGCCGGAGCCGCGGTGGGCGTCCGTCAGCTCCGCGTGCCGCTCGCCCGGCGACGCAGGAGCCAGGTACCGCCGACGGCGGCAGCGGCCAGTACGGCCACCCCCGCCGCGATCTTGGCGGGGTCGGTGGTGGTGGTCGTGCCACCGCCCACCCCGGTGTTGACGTGGCCCTGCGGGCCGCGCTCGGTGACGGTCAGATTGCCGGTGGCGAACTTGCCGTTCGCGCAGGTCGCGCCGATGCCGTAGGTGCCGCCACGGGTGCCGTGGGCGATCTGGAACTGCCCCACGACCACCTCCTTGTGGGTGCCCGGGACCAGCTTGAACCGGCCGCCGCCGACCGTGGTGGCATCGCCGTCCGCGTGGCTGCCGCTGCCGCAGGCGGTGGTGTTCACGGTGACGGTGGCACCCGGGGCCGCGGACTTGGGCCACACCTCCAGCGCTGCGAAGTCCCCGGGTGCGAAGCCCACCACGCCGAGGTCCGCGGCGGCCATCGCGCCGGCGACCGGCCCGGTGAACGCGGCGGCGGTCAGCGCGGTCGCGGTCAGCAGGTGTGCGGTACGTCGGCGCATGGGGACTCTCCTGGAGACACGGGGTCGTGTTTCCGAGGAAACCCGGACCGCCCGCCAGGCGCCTGCTGATGTCCCGTCAGGTACGCCTTCCCGTACCCCGCCCGCGGAACGTCCACGCAGGTCAACACATGTGCCGCGGCCATCGGAGCGTCCCGCGCCGTCCGGGTGACGCCGACCGCCCGCGAGGCCGTGCACCAGCGGTGCGTACGGTGGTGGAGCGCGGGAGGGCCGGGGCTCGCGGCCCGGCCCGCGTACCGCCGCGCCACATCCCAGGGAGGCCCCGTGACATCGGTCGAACGGCTACCGGACCCGAGCGATCCGCTCCCGTTCTTCGTCTACGGGACCCTGCGCCCGGGCGAGGTCAACCACGACCTCTTCCTGCGCGGCCGCACGGCCTCGGAGGAGCCGGCCGTCCTCCCGGACGCGGCGCTCTACGACGGCCCCGGCTACCCGTACGCGGTCCACCGCCCCGGCACGGCGGTGGTCGGCGAGCTGATCACGGCGGCGCCGGGCGCGTACGGGAGGCTGCTGGCCGCGCTGGACCGGCTGGAGGAGTACGGGGGCCCGGGCCTCCCGGGGAACATGTACGACCGGATCGCCCGCCCGGCCCTGCGCCCCGACGGCACCACGGTGCGCGCCTGGGTCTATCTGGCGGCCCCGCTGATAGCCCGTGACCTGCGGGAATCAGGCCGGGAGATCCCCGGCGGCGACTGGTTCGCGCGCCACTGAGCCGCGGCTACAGACCCTCCGCGCCGCGGTTGCGCAGCCGCTGGCCGTACTGCTGGAGCACCCACAGCTCCTCCTGGACGGCGGCCAGTTGTTCCGGCGGGGCCTGCGGGCCCAGCCGCGACAGCGTGCCCTGGATCTCGTGGACCCGGCGGTCGACGGCGCGCAGCCGCACCTGGACCAGCTGGACCCCCGCGTACATCTCGTCCACCGTCTTCGCGTGGATGGCCTCGACCGCCAGCTCCGTGACGAGCGAGCGCACGGTGTCGTTCGGGGCGGCCGCGCGGACGCGGGCCAGGTAGTCCTCCGCGCCGAGCGAGGCACCGCCCGCGTCCAGGATCGCCTGGCGCACGGCCGCGTAGGGCGGGGCGGTGAACTCGTCCATGCCGTACGCGTCGAAGGTCGGGGAGACCAGGGCGGGCCGCTGGAGGGCGAGCTTCAGCAGCTCGCGCTCGGTGCGGTGGGCCGGACTGCGCAGGTTCAGCGCGGGGCCGCCGGCCGGCTGGGCGGCGGGGGCGGGGACGTCCTCGTAGGACGGGCGGCCGCGCTGCGGCTTCCCGCCCGGCCGGCCGCCCTGGGGTCCGTCGCCCTGGCCGCGCTCGCGGGCCCAGCGGGCCAGCTGCGCGACCCGCTTGACCACGAACTGCTCGTCGCGGATGCCCAGCATGCCCGCCAGCTGGACGGCCGACTCGTGCTGGATCGCGATGTTCTTGATGTTGGCGACGACGGGAGCGGCCTCGTCCAGGGCGGCCGCCCGGCCCGCCGGGTTCTCCAGGTTGTGCCGGGCCACGATGTGCCGCAGCGCGAACTCGAACAGCGGCGTGCGGGCCTCCACCAGGCCGGACACGGCCGCGTCGCCCTGTGCGAGGCGCAGGTCGCAGGGGTCCATGCCGCCGGGGGCGATGGTGATCGAGGTCTCCGCGGCGAACTTCTGGTCGTCCTCGAAGGCCCGCAGCGCGGCCTTCTGCCCGGCCGCGTCCCCGTCGAAGGTGAAGATCACCTCGGCGGTGGCGTTGTCCATCAGCAGCCGGCGCAGGATCTTGATGTGGTCCCCGCCGAAGGCGGTGCCACAGGTCGCGATCGCGGTGGTGACCCCGGCCATGTGGCAGGCCATCACGTCGGTGTAGCCCTCGACGACCACGGCCCGGGAGGTCTTCGCGATCTCCTTCTTGGCCAGGTCGATGCCGTACAGCACCTGGGACTTCTTGTAGATCGCGGTCTCGGGCGTGTTCAGGTACTTCGGGCCGTTGTCGTCGTCGCGCAGCTTGCGCGCGCCGAAGCCGACCACCTCGCCGCTGATGTCGCGGATGGGCCACATCAGACGGCCGCGGAACCGGTCGATCGGCTTGCCGCTGCGGCTGTCCTGGGCGAGCCCGGAGGTGATGAGCTCCTTGTCGGTGAAGCCCTTGCCGCGCAGGAAGCGGGTCAGGTGGTCCCACCCGGCCGGGCTGTAGCCCACGCTGAAGTGCGCGGCCGCGGCCTGGTCGAAGCCGCGCTCGGCCAGGAACTTGCGGCCGATCTCCGCCTCGGGGCTGTCCAGCTGGTCGACGTAGAACTGGGCCGCGGCCCGGTGTGCCTCGACCAGCCGGATGCGGTCACCGCGGCCGCTGGTGCCGGCGGTGTAGCCGCCCTCCTCGTACCGCAGGGTGATCCCGGCCAGGCCGGCCAGGCGCTCGACCGCCTCCGAGAAGGACAGGTGGTCGATCTTCATGACGAAGTCGAGGGTGTCCCCGCCCGCCTGGCAGCCGAAGCAGTGGTAGAGCCCCTTGCTCGGGCTGACCTGGAAGGAGGGGGACTTCTCGTCGTGGAAGGGGCACAGGCCCTTGAGGTTGCCGCCGCCCGCGTTGCGCAGCTGGAGGTACTCGGAGACCACGGCGTCGATCGGGACCGCGTCCCGTACCGCCTTCACGTCGTCGTCATTGATCCGTCCTGCCACCCGTGAAGTCTACGGCCGGTCGCCGGCGAAACCGTCAGGCCCCCTCGGCCCGCACCAGGGACTCCAGCGGAACCGACGGGTCCGCCAGTGCCTCGCGGCTGACCGGCGTCTTCGACCTGATCAGGGCCTGGATGTGCCCGGTGACATCCCATACGTTCACGTTCATTCCGGCCAGGACCCGGCCCTCCGACAGCCAGAAGGCGATGAACTCCCGCTTGCCCGCGTCACCGCGGATCAGCACCTGGTCGTAGCCGCCGGGCGGGGCGTATCCCGAGTACTCCAGGCCCACGTCGTACTGGTCCGAGAAGAAGTACGGCACCCGGTCGTAGCCGACCTCCTGGCCCAGCATGGCCCGCGCGGCCGCCGGGCCGCCGTTCAGCGCGTTGGCCCAGTGCTCGACCCGCAGCCGGGTCCCGAGGACCGGGTGGTGGGCGGCGGCCACGTCCCCGACCGCGTAGATGTCCGGATCGTTGGTGCGCAGGGAGGAGTCGACCGCGATCCCGCCGCCGTGCTCCCGGTCGACCAGCGCCAGCCCGGCGGTCTCGGCGAGCGCGGTCCGCGGGGCCGCCCCGATCGCGGAGAGCACCGCGTGCGCCGGGTGCTCCTCCCCGTCGTCCGTACGGGCGGCCAGCACCATGCCGTCGTGGCCCACGATCTCGGTCAGCCGCGCCCCGAAGTGGAACCGCACCCCGTGATCGGCGTGCAGGTCCGCGAAGAGCCGGCCGATCTCCGGGCCGAGCACCGCGTGCAGCGGCGTGGCCTCCGGTTCGACCACGGTGACCTCGGCGCCGTAGCCGCGGGCCGCGGCGGCCACCTCCAGCCCGATCCACCCGGCACCGGCGATGAGCAGGTGCCCGTTGTCCCGGCCGAGCCCGGCCAGTACGCCCTTCAGCCGCTCGGCGTGTGCGAGGCGCCGCAGGTGGTGCACCCCGGCCAGGCCGGTGCCCGGGACCTCCAGGCGGCGCGGCTCGGCGCCGGTGGCCAGCAGCAGCTTGTCGTAGTGCAGGACGGCTCCGTCGCCGAGGACCACCTTCTTGGCGTCCCGGTCGAGGTGGACCGCGGGCTGGCCGAGGTGCAGCTCGATGTCGGCGGCCGCGTACCAGGACGGCTCGTGGACGAAGACGCTCTCCCGGTCGTCCTTGCCGGTCAGGTAGCCCTTGGACAGCGGCGGGCGTTCGTAGGGATGGTCGCGCTCGTCGCCGATCAGGATCACCCGCCCCGTGAACCCCTCGGACCTCAGCGTTTCGGCCGCCTTTGCCCCGGCGAGCCCTGCGCCGACGATGACGAATGTCCGGTGTGCGTCGACCACCTGATGCCTCCTCATAACCTCTCCGCCACATGCGACCACATGCGAGCGTCCCGCACCGAGCCTGCCGCGTGAAGGGGGAGTGGCTCGATCAGTTCACCTTTCGGCGCGTCGGCCGCGCCGGGTGAGGCGTGCGTGAAGGGAACGCGCGGCAGCGTCCGTGAGGCACGCGATCTGGTCGACGACCGCCCTCTTCCTGGCCTTGTCGTCCGGGGCCGCGTCGAAGATCGCCCGGAACTGCGGGTCCAGCCCCTCGGGGGCGCGGGCGCTGAGGGCCTCCGCGAGTTCGGCCAGGACGATGCGCTGGTCGGCGCGGATCCGTTCCTGCTCGTCGCGCTGCATGACGTACAGGTCGGCGACCGCCTTGAGTACGGCGCACTCGTTGCGCGCCTCGCGCGGGATCACCAGTTCGGCCCCGTAGCGGGTGAGGCGGCCGGAGCCGTACGCCTCCCGCGTGGCTCCCTCGGCGGCCAGGCAGAACCGGCCGATCAGCTGGCTCGTGGCGTCCTTGAGCCGGGCCTGGGCGACGGCCGAACCGTCGTACCCGTGCGGCCACCACTCCTGCTCCATCAAACGGTCGAGGGCGGCCCGCAGTTCCTCGGGCGCGGTGTCGGCGGGGACGTACCGGCCGATGGCCACCTGCCAGATCGCCGTGCGCTCGGGCTCGGCGAAGAGCAGGTTGGGGTCGAGGTGGCCGGCGTGCAGGCCGTCCTCGAAGTCGTGCACGGAGTACGCGACGTCGTCCGCCCAGTCCATGACCTGGGCCTCGAAGCACTTGCGGTCCGCGGGCGCGCCGCGGCGCAGCCAGGCGAAGACCGGCAGGTCGTCCTCGTACGCGCCGAACTTCACCGAGCCGGGGTCGGTGGGGTGGTCCCCGCGCGCCCACGGGTACTTGGTGGCGGCGTCCAGGCAGGCCCGGGTGAGGTTGAGGCCGACGCTGACGAGCTCCCCGCTCGCCGGATCGGGCACGAACCGCTTGGGCTCCAGCCGGGTCAGCAGGCGCAGCGACTGGGCGTTGCCCTCGAAGCCGCCGCAGTCCTTGGCGAACTCGTTGAGCGCCTCCTCGCCGTTGTGGCCGAAAGGCGGATGGCCCATGTCGTGGGAGAGGCAGGCGGCTTCGACGAGGTCGGGGTCGCAGCCGAGCGCGGCGCCGAGTTCCCGCCCGACCTGGGCGCACTCCAGCGAGTGCGTCAGGCGGGTCCGGGGGCTCGCGTCCCAGTCGTAGGAACGGGTGCCGGGTGTGACGACCTGGGTCTTCCCGGCGAGGCGGCGCAGCGCGGCGGAGTGCAGCACACGGGCGCGGTCGCGCTGGAAGGCGGTCCGGCCGGGCCGTTTGTCGGGCTCCGCGGCCCAGCGCTCGGTGTCGGCCGCGTCGTAGAGGTCGCGGTGGTCGTCGGTGAGGGCGTGCGTGGTGCCTTCCATGCAGAGACGGTAACCGGAACAACTGACAAACCGGGATCAGGCGGAGAGGAGTTCCGGCCGCGCCAGGTCCAGGGGGAGGGCGCGGGCCTCGTCGTAGCGGTGCAGCAGCAGGCGGGCCAGGGCCGGGTGGTCGCCCAGCGGGGCGGCGGCGGGGCCGGGCGCCGCCGCGGCGGTCTGGGCGGCGAACCGGCCCGGAGCGGCGAAGTACGAGGCCACGGCGATCCGGTGGTGACCACGGGCGGCGAGGGCGCGCACCGCCTCGGGGGCGCTCGGTGCGGCGGCGGAGGCGTAGGCGCAGGTCACCGGGGTGCCGCCGAGGCGTTCGGAGAGCAGGGCGGCGGTGCGGCGGGTGTCGGCCGCCGCGTCGGGGTCGCGGGAACCGGCGGCGGCCAGCACGACGGCCGAACCGGGGTCCGGGGTCCAGCCGGTCTCCAGGAGCCGCTCGTACAGGGCCTCGACGAGCAGCGGGTGCGGGCCCAGCGGAGCGGCGACCCGGGTGAGCAGGTGCCGGGCCCGGGCGGCGGCCGCCGGGAGATCGCGCTTGACGTGGTACCCGCGGCCGAGCAGCAGCGGGACGAGCACGGCCGAGCCGGAGAGCCCGCCCAGGGTTTCGTCGAGGAGCGGCTCGTTCAGCTCGATGTGGCCGAGCCGGACGTCGAGGCGGGGGCGGAGTTCGCGGACGCGTTCGAGGAGGGCGCGGGCGGTGTGCAGGGCGCGCGGGTCACGGCTGCCGTGGGCCACGGCGACGAGGGTGGGCTGCATGGGCGGACTCCGGGTCGGCGCAGGCCGCTGAGCTGGGTGCCCAGCTGGAGGGTGATGCGGCCGAGGAGCTCGGCCGTGCTGTCGAAGGGCAGGGCGGGGAATTCGGGAGGGTGCACCGGCTCCGTCATGCATCGATCCTCCGCGCCGCAGGTTGCCGGTGCGTTGCGCGGGGATGACGGGTCTTTGCCGTGTGCTCACAGGGCGTCCGGCGGGGCTGTTCGGCGCCGGCGCGCCCCGCGGCGCACCTGCCGGAGATCGGGGCCGGGTGAACCGCACGGCCCCGGTACGCGTCCTGACCAGCGGACGAGCTGCCGAGACACCAGGGGATGGACGATGCGCCGACCGCGCCTGCCGAGAGTCGAGTGGAGCCGGGCGGTGGCGGCGCTGCGCAGCGTACGGAACCGGCGGCGGGCGGTGCAGGCCGTCATGGCGGGCTGCGTCCTGGCGCTGCTGCCCTCGGCGTGGATGCACGCGGTGGCGGCCGACCGGCTGCGGACCACGGCCGACGCGCCGGCCGCCGAGGTGGCCGTGGTGTTCGGCGCGGGCCTGCTGGGGAGCCGGCCCACCCCCTACCTGGCCGACCGGCTCGACGCCGCCGCCGAGCTGTACCGCACCGGCAAGGTCAAGGTCGTCCTGGTCACCGGGGACAACAGCCGCAGGGAGTACGACGAGCCCGACGCGATGCGCACGTACCTCACCGCGCACGGGGTGCCGGACGCGCGGATCGTCAGCGACTACGCGGGCTTCGACACCTGGGACTCCTGCGTGCGGGCCAAGGAGATCTTCGGCGTGGAGCGGGCGGTGCTGGTCACCCAGGGCTTCCACATCCGCCGGGCCGTCGCCCTGTGCCAGGCGGCGGGCCTGGAGTCGTACGGCGTCGGCGTGGCCGACGTGCACGACGCCACCTGGTACTACGGCGAGACCCGCGAGGTCTTCGCGGCCGGCAAGGCGGCGCTGGACGCGGTCTTCGAGCCCGCCCCGCGCTTCCTGGGACCGAAGGAGGAAGGGGTGTCGCGGGCCCTGGCCGCTCTGGCAGACTGACGCGGCGCCGGTTATGCCGATTAGTCATATGCCGGTCAGTCCGTACGAGCGCGTCAGGGGTGGGGAACCGTGGCTGTTGTGGATCTGAGCGGCAAGGTCGTCGTCATCACCGGAGGGGCCCGCGGCCTGGGCGCCGCGGCCGCGCAGGCCGTCGTGGACGGCGGCGGCAAGGTACTGATCACCGACGTGCTGGAGGCGGAGGGCACCGAGACCGCCGCGCAGCTCGGCGGCGCGGCGCGCTTCGTCCGGCACGACGTGACCAGCGAGGACGACTGGCAGGCGGCCCTGGAGCACGCGGTCGCCGCATTCGGCCGCATCGACGGCCTGGTGAACAACGCGGGCATATCCACCGGCCGGTTCCTGGAGCACGAGAGCGTCGAGCACTTCCGCCAGGTCATCGAGATCAACCTGGTCGGCGTGTTCATCGGCCTCAAGACCGCGATCCCGCTGCTGCGCGCCAACGGCGGCGGATCGATCGTCAACATCTCCTCCGCCGCGGGCCTCACCGGCCTCGCGCTCACCGCCGGGTACGGGGCCTCCAAGTGGGGCGTGCGCGGCCTGTCGAAGATCGGCGCGGTGGAGCTCGCCGAGGCCGGGATCCGCGTCAACTCCGTCCACCCCGGCATGACCCTGACCCCGATGACCGCCCCGATCGGCATCCAGGCGGGCGAGGGCAACTACCCCGGCGCCCCGCTCGGCCGCGTCGGCGCCCCCGAGGAGATCGCCGCCGCCGTCGCCTTCCTGCTCTCCGACGCCGCCGGCTACATCACGGGCGCCGAACTCGCCGTAGACGGCGGCTGGACCGCGGGCCTGACGGTGAAGCACCTGACGGGCCGGTGACCGCCTGACCCGCCCGGACCGGCGAGCGGAACGGCGGGGGCGCCCCGGCACGCACCCGACCCCGCCCGGACCTGCCGGTACCGGTCCGACGGGCCGGCCGGCGGCCTCACAGCAGGCGCGGGGCGGCACTGAGGCAGAGCATGCGGGCTTGTAACGCGGGACGGCGGCCCGTGTAACACCACCGCCCCAGGCTGAGCCGTATGCACACCTCGGACTCCGCCACCGACACGCACTGCCCTTACTGCGCCCTGCAGTGCGGGATGAGGCTCCGCCCCGAACCGGGCGGTGCCACCGTGGCAGTGGAGGAGCGCGCCGACTTCCCCGTGAACCGGGGCGCACTGTGCGGCAAGGGCCGCACCGCGCCCGCCGTGCTCTCCTCCCGGGTGCGCCTGACCGAGCCGCTCGTCCGCACCCACGCCGGGCGGCTGGAACCGGCCACCTGGGAGGAGGCCCTCGACGCCGTCGCCGCGGGCCTCACCCGCACGAGCCGTGCGTACGGTCCGGACGCCGTCGGCGTCTTCGGCGGCGGCGGCCTCACCAACGAGAAGGCCTACGCGCTCGGCAAGTTCGCCCGCGTCGCCCTGCGCACCTCGCAAATCGACTACAACGGCCGCTTCTGCATGTCCTCGGCCGCCGCCGCCCACCAGCGCGCCTTCGGGCTCGACCGCGGGCTGCCCTTCCCGCTGGAGGACATCCCCCGCACCGGCTGCGTCATCCTCGTCGGCTCGAACCTGGCCGAGACCATGCCGCCCGCCCTGCGCTACCTCACCGAGCTCAAGGCGAACGGCGGCACCCTGATCGTCATCGACCCGCGCCGCACCCGCACCGCCGAACAGGCCGATCTGCACCTCGCCCCGCGCCCGGGCACCGACCTCGCCCTCGCGCTCGGCCTGCTGCACCTGATCGTCGCGGAAGGCCGGACCGACGCGGAGTTCATCGCCGCCCGCACCACCGGCTGGGAGGGGGCCCGGGCCGCAGCGATGGCCCACTGGCCGGAACTGGTGGAGCGCATCACCGGGATACCGGTCCCCAGGCTCCGCGAGGCCGTGGCGATGTTCTGCGCTCCGGAATCCGCCATGGTCCTCACCGCCCGGGGCCCCGAGCAGCAGTCCAAGGGCACCGACACCGTCGGAGCCTGGATCAACCTGTGCCTGGCCACCGGCCGGGCCGGCCGCCCGCTCTCCGGCTACGGCTGCCTCACCGGGCAGGGCAACGGCCAGGGCGGCCGCGAGCACGGCCAGAAGGCCGACCAGCTGCCCGGCTACCGCAAGCTCACCGACCCGGCGGCCCGCGCCCACGTCGCCGGGGTCTGGGGCGTCGACCCCGACGCCCTCCCCGGCCCGGGCCGCAGCGCCTACGAACTCCTCGACGCCCTCGGCACGGATGTGAAGGCCCTGCTCCTGATGGGCTCGAACCCGGTGGTCTCCGCCCCCGGCGCCGCCCACATCGAGGACCGCATCCGCTCCCTGGACTTCCTCGCGGTCGCCGACGTCGTCCTCTCCGAGACGGCGGCACTCGCGGACGTGGTCCTCCCGGTCACCCAGTGGGCGGAGGAGACCGGCACCACCACCAACCTGGAGGGCCGCGTCCTGCTCCGCCGCCGGGCCCTGACCGCACCGCCCGGGGTCCGCAGCGACCTGGACGTCCTGCACGGACTCGCCGCCCGCCTGGGCGTCGAGAAGGGCTTTCCCACGGAGCCGGAGGAGGTCTTCGAGGAACTGCGCCGCGCCTCGGCCGGCGGCCCCGCGGACTACTCGGGCATCACCTACGCCCGGATCGAGGCCGAACAGGGCGTCTTCTGGCCCTGCCCCGACGTCGCCGAAGATCCCGAAGGCTCCGGGGCCTCCCACGCGGGCACCCCGCGCCTGTTCCTGGACCGCTTCGCCACCGAAGACGGCCGGGCCCGCTTCGTCCCCGTCTCCCACCGCGACGCCGCCGAGGTCCCCGACGCGGACTACCCGCTGCTGCTCACCACCGGCCGGGTGGTCGCCCAGTACCAGTCCGGAGCCCAGACCCGCCGGGTGGACGAGCTCAACGCGGCCGCCCCCGGCCCCTTCGTGGAACTCCACCCGCGGCTGGCCGCCCGGATCGGCGCGGTCGACGGCAGCCCGCTCGCGGTGACCTCCCGCCGCGGCCGCGCGGTCGCCCCGGCCCGCATCACCGACACCATCAGGGCGGACACCGTCTTCATGCCGTTCCACTGGCCGGGCGAGGGCCGCGCCAACACCCTCACCAACCCGGCCCTGGACCCCACCTCCCGCATGCCGGAATTCAAAGTCTGCGCGGTCCGCGTCGAGCCGGCCTAGTCGTCGATCCACCCGTCGTCCACCGACGGGCCGCTGTCGTACAGCACGAACTCCCGCTCCTGCGACCGGGTCTCGTACCCCGCCGGCAGGAGCAGCTTCAGGTGGTGCTCGAAGTAACCGCCGCCCGGCCCGGGGGAGTCCGTCGTCCACGGGACCGTCTCCACCTTGACCCGGACCGGGTCGAAGCCGGCCGCGCGCAGCCGGGGTACCAGGCGCTCGTGGCCCGTGCGGTCCGGCAGCGTCGGCATCGGCTGGGACACCATGCGGCCGCGGGCCAGCAGGAGGTGGGTGACCTTCAACTCCCGTGCCCCGGCCCACGCGTCGAGGCGCGCCAGCGCGTACTCCGCCATGGAATCGATCATCTCGGACATGCGTCCGATCCGCATCGGGCTTCCCGCCGGGGGGTAACCATCCGGTCACGCACCGGACTCAGAAAGTGCTCGCACGCCCCTCGTGGCCGCGATGTGTCGTACCCCACACTGAGGTGCGGTGCCCCCGTCCTCGGAGCCCTGGAGGTCGCCCCCGTGCAGACCCGGACCCTGACCGTGAACGTGAGCGAGTCCTCGGAGGCCAAGGCCGTGGACGAAGAGCCCGAGGTACTGGAGCTGATCGAGCCGGTGCCCGCGCAGCGCAGGCGCAGCAGCGACAGCGGAGGCGGGGCGGGCCCGTCCGCCGACCTGTTCCGGCAGTACCTCCGCGAGATAGGCAGGATCCCGCTGCTCACCGCCGCGGAGGAGGTGGACCTCGCGCGCCGCGTCGAAGCCGGCCTCTTCGCCGAGGAGAAGCTCGGCACCGCCCCCGACCTCGACACACAGCTCGCCCTCGACCTCGACAAGCTCGTCGTCATGGGCCGGATGGCCAAACGCCGTCTCATCGAGTCGAACCTGCGGCTCGTCGTCTCCGTCGCCAAGCGGTACGTCGGCCGCGGACTCACCATGCTCGACCTCGTGCAGGAGGGGAACCTCGGACTGATCCGGGCCGTGGAGAAGTTCGACTACGCCCGCGGGTACAAGTTCTCCACCTACGCCACCTGGTGGATCCGGCAGGCGATGTCCCGGGCCCTCGCCGACCAGGCCCGGACCATCCGCGTGCCCGTCCACGTCGTCGAGCTGATCAACCGGGTCGTCCGCGTGCAGCGCCGCATGCTCCAGGAGCGCGGGTACGAGCCCACGGCCGAAGAGGTGGCCGTCCACCTGGAGTTGACGCCCGAGCGGGTCCTGGAGGTGCTCCGCCTCGCCCAGGAGCCGGTCTCCCTGCACGCTCCCGTGGGCGAGGAGGACGACGTCGCGCTGGGCGACCTCATCGAGGACGGGGACGCCGCCTCGCCCGTGGAGTCGGCCGCCTTCTTCCTGCTGCGCGAGCACCTGGAAGCCGTCCTGTCGACCCTCGGCGAGCGCGAGCGCAAGGTCGTGCAGCTGCGGTACGGCCTCGCCGACGGGCGGCCCCGCACCCTGGAGGAGATCGGCCGGATCTTCGGCGTGACGCGCGAGCGGATCCGCCAGATCGAGTCCAAGACCCTCAACAAACTGCGCGACCACGCCTTCGCCGACCAGCTCCGCGGCTACCTGGACTGACGGACCGACGGAATAGGGGGCGCCCCGCCAGGCGCCCCCGCCCCGTCGCTCGGCGGCGACTACGGCAGCGGCTGAGCGGGCTCGTGCGGGCCGGTCAGGCTCCGGCTCATCCAGACGTCGTCAACGTAGGCCCCGTCCAGCAGGAACTCCTCGGGCAGGACGCCGACCACCGCGAATCCGCACCGCCGGTAGAGGCGCTGCGCCGGCAGGTTGTGGCCGAGCACCCGCAGGTTCATGCGGCGGGCACCAGCGGCCCGCGCGGCGGCGCAGACCGCCTCGACGAGGGCCTGCCCGACCCCGCCGCCACGGGCGGATCCGAGGACGGCCAGTCCCTGGATGTGCCGGACGTGCCGATTGGTTTCGAGGGGGCTGGCCGGAGCCTGGGCGATGTACCCGACGATCCTCCGCCCGCGTTCCGCGACGAGGTAGTTCTCCACGGGATGCCGCTCGTCGAAGACGGCTGCGCCGGCCGGGCGCTCGGGCCCGGGTTCACTCACGCGCGACCACGTCGAGCGGAACAGCTCCACTATCTCGCGCTCGTCCTCCGCCCGGGCGGGGCGAATCACCACGTCCAATGCCATGCCGTCATGCTAACCACGGCGAAGGGGCACCCGGGTACGTGCCGTACCCGGGTGCCCCTGGTGCCCGTCCGCCCTGCGGCGCACGAACGAGACCGCCTAGTCGACCTCGGCGACCGCCTGCGCGAACTGCGCCGCGTACAGCCGCGCGTACGCGCCGTCCGAGGCCAGCAGCTCCTCGTGCGTGCCCTGCTCCACGATCGAACCGCTCTCCATCACCAGGATCACGTCCGCGTCGCGGATCGTGGAGAGCCGGTGCGCGATCACGAAGGAGGTACGGCCGCGTGCCAGGCGGGCCATCGCCTTCTGGATCAGCACCTCGGTACGGGTGTCCACCGAGCTCGTCGCCTCGTCGAGCACCAGGATCACCGGCTCCGACAGGAACGCCCGGGCGATGGTGATCAGCTGCTTCTCGCCCGCGCTGACGCCCGCGCCCTCGTCGTCCAGCACGGTGTCGTAGCCGTCCGGCAGGGTGCGGATGAACCGGTCGGCGTGGGCGGCCCGCGCCGCCTCCTCGATCTCGGCGCGCGTGACCGCGCGCGAAGCACCGTAGGCGATGTTCTCGGCGATGGTGCCGCCGAACAGCCAGGTGTCCTGGAGCACCATGCCGATGCCGGTGCGCAGTTCCTCGCGGGTCATCTTCGCGATGTCCACCCCGTCCAGGGCGATTTCCCCGCCCGTGACCTCGTAGAACCGCATCAGCAGATTGACCAGCGTGGTCTTGCCGGCGCCGGTCGGGCCGACGATCGCGACCGTGTGGCCCGGCTCGACCGTGAGCGAGAGGTTGTCGATCAGCGGCTTGTCCGGCTCGTAGCGGAAGGACACCTTGTCGAAGGTGACCTGACCGCGCAGCTCCTCCGGGCGCTCCGGAACCTCGGCGTCCGGCTCCTGCTCCGCCGCGTCCAGCAGCTCGTAGACCCGCTCCGCCGAGGCGACGCCGGACTGCACGAGGTTCGCCATCGAGGCGACCTGCGTCAGCGGCATCGAGAACTGCCGCGAGTACTGGATGAAGGCCTGCACGTCACCGATCGACAGGGTGCCGGAGGCGACCCGGAGCCCGCCGACGACGGCTATCAGCACGTAGTTGATGTTCGAGATGAAGAACATCACCGGCTGCATGATGCCGCTGACCAGCTGCGCCTTGAAGGAGGCCCGGTACAGCGCCTCGTTCTGCTCGGCGAAGACGGCCGCGGACTCCTTCTGCCGGCCGAAGACCTTGACCAGGGTGTGCCCCGAGTACATCTCCTCGATGTGGGCGTTGAGCGCGCCGGTCGACTTCCACTGCGCCACGAACTGCGGCTGCGACTTCTTGCCGATCTTCGCCGCGACGAGGACCGACAGCGGCACCGTCACCAGCGCGACCAGCGCCAGCAGCGGCGAGATCCAGAACATCATCACGAGCACGCCGACGATCGTCAGCAGCGAGTTCAGCAGCTGGCCCATCGTCTGCTGGATCGTCTGGCCGATGTTGTCGATGTCGTTCGTGGCCCGGCTCAGCACCTCGCCGCGCTTCTGCTGGTCGAAGTACGACAGCGGCAGCCGCGACAGCTTCGCCTGCAGCTCCTCGCGCATCCGGTAGACGGTGCCGTTCATGACGTGGTTCGACAGCCTCGTGGCGACCAGCATCAGCAGGCCGGCCAGGGTGAAGACCACCAGGGCCCAGATCGCGACGACCCCGACGGCGCCGAAGTCGATGCCCTGCCCCGGGGTGAAGTCGGTACCGGCGAGCATGTCCGCCATACCGTCCTGGCCCCGGGCCCGCAGGCCGTCCAGCGCCTGCTGCTTGGTGGTTCCGGCCGGCATCTCGCGGCCGACGATCCCCGCGAACACCAGGTCGGTGGCCTCACCGAGGATCTTCGGGCCGACCACCGCACAGCCGACGCTGCCGACGACGGCGGCGACCATGCCCCAGATCTTGGCCCGGTCGTGGGCGAGCTGCCGCAGCAGCCGCTTGCCCGAGCCCTTGAAGTCCATGGACCGCTGGGCCGGCCCCATCATCATCCGTCCTCCGGGCCCGCTCATGCGGCCTCCGCCTCCGTCAGCTGGGAGAGCACGATCTCCCGGTAGGTCTCGTTGCCGGCCATCAGCTCGTGGTGGCGTCCCTCACCCACGACCTGACCCTCGTCCAGGACGATGATCCGGTCGGCGTCCCGGATCGTGGAGACCCGCTGGGCGACGATGACCACGGTCGCGTCCTCGGTCTCGCGGGCGAGCGCCGCGCGCAGCGCCGCGTCCGTCGCGTAGTCCAGGGCCGAGAAGGAGTCGTCGAAGAGGTAGATCTCCGGGCGCTGTACGAGCGTGCGGGCGATGGCCAGACGCTGGCGCTGGCCGCCGGAGACGTTGGTGCCGCCCTGGCTGACCGGGGCCTGCAGGCCACCCTCCAGCGCGGAGACGAATTCCTTCGCCTGGGCCACCTCCAGCGCCCGCCACAGTTCCTCGTCGCTCGCGTCCGGGCGCCCGTAGCGCAGATTGGACGCGACGGTCCCGGAGAACAGGTACGGCTTCTGCGGGACCATGCCGACCGTCCTGGCCAGCAGGTCCGGGTCGAGCGCGCGGACGTCCTCCCCGTCGACGAGGACCTCGCCGCCGGTCGCGTCGAAGAGCCGCGGGACCAGGCCCAGCAGGGTGGACTTGCCGCTTCCGGTGGAGCCGATCACCGCCGTGGTCTCGCCGGGGCGGGCCACCAGGTCCACGCCGCGCAGGACCGGCGCCTCGGCGCCCGGGTAGCGGAAGTCGGCGCCGCGCAGCTCCAGGCGGCCGCGGCGGGCGAGTTCGCGCACCGGGTCCTTGGGCGGGACCACGCTGGAGTCGGTGTCCAGGACCTCCTGGATGCGCTCCCCGCAGACCTCGGCGCGCGGCACCATCATGAACATGAACGTGGCCATCATCACGGCCATCACGATCTGCATCAGGTAGGCGAGGAAGGCCGTCAGCTGGCCGATCTCCATGCCGCCGCTGTCGACGCGCATCGCGCCGAACCAGATGACGGCGACGCTGGAGATGTTCACGACCACGATGACCGTGGGGAACATGTACGCGAGCAGCTTGCCGGCGGCCATCGAGACGCCGGTCAGGTCGGCGTTGGCCTCGCGGAAGCGGTCCTTCTCGTAGGCGTCGCGGACGAAGGCGCGGATCACCCGGTTGCCGGTGATCTGCTCGCGCAGGACCCGGTTCACGGTGTCCAGGCGCGTCTGCATCTGGCGGAACAGCGGGCGCGTCCTCCAGACGATCGCGCCGACCGAGATCCCGAGCACGGGAACCACCGCGAGCAGCACGCCCGACAGCTTCACGTCGAGCGAGAGCGCCATGGCGATGCCGCCGACGCACATGATCGGCGCCGAGACCATCAGGGTGAAGGTCATCAGCACCAGCATCTGGACCTGCTGGACGTCGTTCGTCGTACGGGTGATCAGCGACGGGGCGCCGAACTGGCCGAGCTCCCGCGCCGAGAAGCTCTGCACGCGGTCGAAGATCGCGGCGCGCAGGTCCCGGCCGAAGGCCGCGGCCGTACGGGCGCCGTAGTAGACGGCTCCGACGTTGCAGACGAGCTGGACGAGGGAGACACCGAGCATCAGCGCGCCGAAGCGCAGGATGTAGCCGGTGTCCCCGTTGACGACACCGTTGTCGATGATGTCGGCGTTGAGGGTGGGCAGGTAGAGGCTGGCGCTGGTCTGCAGCAGTTGCAGCAGGACCAGCACCGCGATGGGTTTCCGGTACGGAACCAGATGGGTCCGCAGAAGTCGTATGAGCACGCGCAGGCTCCGGTCGGGATGATCGAGGGGTTCAACCCATATTGGTCCAACCGGCCCTGTGATCCCCACCGGATTTCGCAAAGGCCGGTCAAAAGGACCAGACCGCCCCGACTCGCGACCTAGGGAGTGCCCAGGGAGTGCCCAGGGGGTGTCCTGCCCGCTAGAAGGCCCCCGGGTGGATCTGCTCGCGCGTGGCGATGTACTGCTGGCGCACCCCCTGCCACGCCGGGAACTCCTCGCCCGGCTCGAAGACCTGGGCCGCGGGGGACGGCCACACCGGCGGGGTGTGCGGGGCCAGGGTGCCCTGCGCCACACCCAGCGCCCAGGCCGCCTGGCGCGCCGCGCCCAGGGCCGCGTAGTCGGCCGGCGCCGGCACGACGACCTGCGTACCGAACAGCCCGGGGGCCGCCACCTGCACGGCGGGCAGCTCGGCCGCCGCGCCCAGCAGGAACACCCGGCGGATCTCGACCCCGCGCGAGCGCAGCACGTCCAGCGCGTCCACCAGCCCGCACAGCATGCCCTCGAAGGCGGCCCGGGCCAGGTGCTCCGGCTTCATCGAGTCCCGGCGCAGCCCGGACAGGGTGCCGGCGGCGTGCGGCAGGTTCGGGGTCCGCTCACCCTCCAGGTACGGCAGGAGTACGAGGCCGTGCGCGCCCGGCGTCGACTTCAGCGCGAGCTCGGACAGCCCCTCCAGATCGGTGCCGAGCAGCTCGGCGGTGCCGCGCAGGGCCCGTACGGCATTGGAGGTGTTCACCACGGGCAGGTGCATGCCGGTGGCGTCGGCCATCGAGGTGACCAGCCCGCCCGGCTCCGACACCGCCTCGTGGTGCACCGCCATCACCGAACCGGAGGCACCGAGCGAGACCACCGCGTCGCCGGGGCCCAGGCCCAGCCCGAGGGCGGCGGCCATCGTCTCGCCGGTGCCGGCCGATATGAGCAACCCCTCGGGCGTGGTCCCGGCGGCGTCGGCGGGGCCGAGCACCTCGGGGAGCAGCGCCCGGTGCCCGAGCGCCAGCTCGACCAGGTCGGGGCGCCAGGTTCCGGTGGCCGCCGACCAGTACCCGGTACCGGAGGCGCCGCCGCGGTCGGTGGTCCGCCGGGCCGGGCGGCCCAGCAGCTGCCAGACGAGCCAGTCGTGCGGGGACATCAGCACGGCGATCCGGCGGGCCGCCTCCGGCTCGTTGCGGGCCAGCCAGGCCAGCTTCGCGACGGGCTGCGCGGAGTGCGGGACCGAGCCCACCGCCTCGACCCAGCGGTGCCGGCCGCCGAAGGCTTCGATGAGGTCGGCCGCGGCGACCTGGCCGCGCTTGTCGTTGCCGACGAGGGCGGGACGCACCAGCCCGCCCTGCGGGTCCAGCGGCAGCAGGCCGTGCTGCTGCGCGGAGACCCCTATGGCCTGGACCCCTTCGAGGAGCCCGCCGCCGGCGGCCTCGCCGAGCGAGAGCAGCCAGGCCTGCGGGTCGGTCTCGTGGGGATTGCCGCCCTCCGGTTCACCCGCGGGCTGTGGATGGGGTGCGTACCCCTGGCGCAGCACGGCGCCGGTCTCGGTGTCACAGACGACGATGCGTGTGAACGCGGAAGAGCTGTCCAGCCCGGCGACTATCCCCATGCGGTGAATTCTGCCGCACGCGGGGCCGGAGTCGACCGGTCCGGAGCCCCCGGAACCTCATGGATCCCGTGGGCCCCGGCACGGACCTGTCAGCTCACGTGTTGCTCGTACCCCAGTCGTCCTCGCCGGCGCCGCCGCCGGCCCGGCCGCGCAGGCTCCGTACCCGCCCGGCGAAGGAGTCGGGGACGGCGTCGCCGACCTTGTGGCTCACCGCGGTGAAGGCCTTGCCGGCGTACTCGCGCCCGGTCTGGCCCGCGGTCTCGGCGGCGTTCCGCACTGCGGGGTTATGCGCGAGCTGGCGTGCGGACTTCCGCAGCTGCTCGTAGCGCTCGCGTCCGGCCCGGGTTCCGAGCACGTACCCGAGGGCCAGTCCGACCACGAACGTGACCTTGTACCGCATGCCTGTCACCCTTCGTCGTGTGGTGCCCGGCCCGCTGCCGATACCGATTGGCGGAGCACCCCCCTGCTTGCGCTAATCTATGACTCGCAACGGGCACTCGCCCCCCGGCAACGCCGGAGGTGGGCTGTTCGATGCACCGCAGCAATCCCCTGTAGCTCAATTGGCAGAGCAGCCGGCTGTTAACCGGCAGGTTACTGGTTCGAGTCCAGTCGGGGGAGCGCGGTCCCCTGTAGCTCAATTGGCAGAGCATTCGGCTGTTAACCGGAGGGTTGCTGGTTCGAGTCCAGCCGGGGGAGCAAGGAAGAAGAAGAGGACCCCGAGGGGTCCTCTTCTTTTCTTTGTCGCCCCGTCCGGGAACCGGACAGCCCTCAGCGCGGTCTCTCTGAACAGGCGAAGCCGATCATGCGAGGCATCCGAGGCAGGAGATCGTATGAGCGGCTATGCTGCGGCAGACGGCGCGCACACGTGTACGCGCCACGCCGTGAAGGGGCGGTAGCTCAGCCGGTTAGAGCAGCGGACTCATAATCCGTCGGCCGTGGGTTCGAGTCCCACCCGCCCCACCACAAGCCGCAGGTGCAGAAACGATCGCACCTGCGGCTTCGGCGTTTCCGGGCACCGTTTCGCACGGGCCGGGGTGGGGTCAGAAGTCCTCCGTTTCGTCCGTGAGGTGACGCAGGACGTCCGTCAGGTCCTGGCGGCGGGCGAATGCCACCCGTTGGCGGTGGGCACCCGAGCCGTCGCGCAGGAGGCCCGCCAGGGTCTTGGCGGCGTGGTCGAGGTCGCCCGCGGCGGACAGTTCCGGGGCGACCAGGTCCAGCAGGGCCTCCGCGAGGTCCGCCGCGGGGAGCTCCGTCCCCGAGTACGGGTCGAGGCCGAAGCCCTCCAGGCCGTCGTGGGCCGCCCGCCAGCGCGCGAGGCGCAGTACGTCGTCCCGTACGGCCGGTTCGGGGCGCCGCTCCGCGATCTCGCGCAGCGCCGTGGAGACCAGCGCGCGGGCCAGTTCGGCCTGCAGGATGGCCGTGTCGATGTCCGGGGACATGTCGGGCGCCCGGATTTCGAGCGTCGGCCAGTGCCCGGAGGGGCGGAGGTCCCAGTAGACCATCTTGGTGTCCAGGGCCGCCCCGGAGCCGAGCAGCGTCTGCACCGAGCGCCGGAAGTGCGCCGTCGACGTGAAGTGCGGGGGCAGGCCCGCCGAGGGCCAGCCGGACCAGGCCATCGCCCGCCAGCTGGCGTGACCGGTGTCACGGCCGCCCCAGAACGGCGAGTTGGCGGCCAGCGCGATCAGCGTGGGCAGCCAGGGTCTGATCCGGTTGGAGACGGCCACCGCCGTGTCCACGTCGAGCGTGCCGATGTGGATGTGGCGGCCGCAGCTGACCAGCGTGTCGGTGAGCGCGCCGAAGCGGCGGTGCTGCTCGCGCTGGCGCGGCTCGTCGTCGGTCAGGTGCAGCGGCCCCTCCACGGCGACGACCGGCGAGGGGGCGGCCAGCAGCCGGCATCCGTGGGCCCGGGCGGCCCGGCCGAGGGTACGCCGCAGGGCGGCGAGCTCGGTGCGCAGCGAAGCCGCCGAGTGGGCGATCGGGGTGGAGATCTCCACCTGGTAGCGGGTGCCCTCCGGGTGGAGTTCGCCGGGCAGCCCGCCGGCCGTCGCCAGGACCAGCGGGGCGGCGGGGACCACCCGGAAGCTGCGGGCGTCGACGAGCAGGAACTCCTCCTCGACGCCGACGGTGAGGGGGACGGTGGTGCGCACCGTGTTCTGCGTCGTGCCAGTGCCAGTGCCAGTGCCAGTGCTAGTGCCAGTGCCGGTGCTCGTGTTGCTGTTGCCAGGTTCGATCACTACGCCTCCCTGGACATACGAGTCTTTTCATCATGAGCTGAACACGAGGTGAGGAGCGCACGGCGATTCAGTCAAATGTCCGGTGATAGTGGCGAGTTACCGGCAATGCGCCATCCGGGCCGGGAGCCCGGAGCCGGATGTGGCGACTGTTGCCGGTGTGTGAAGGGCCGAAAAATCCAGGAGGGCGGCCGGCGGCCGGTGGTTATCATCCGCTGTGACCCGGACGACCGCCCCACCCCAGCTCTGGCAGCGCATATTCGCCGACCTCACTCCGCTGAGCGCATCCGCGGACTACCGGCGGCTCTGGTTCGGCGGAACCATCTCCTGGGTCGGCCAGGCGATGACCACCCTCGCGATCTCCCTCCAGGTCTACGACATCACCCGGTCCAGCTTCTCGGTCGGGCTCGTCGGACTCTTCTCGCTCGTCCCGCTCGTCGCCTTCGGCCTCTACGGCGGCGCGATCGCCGACACCGTGGACCGGCGCAAGCTCGGCCTCTACAGCTCGATGGGCGCCGCAGCGCTGTCGGTCGTGCTCGCCGCCGCCGCGCTGCTCGACTTCCACCGCGTCTGGTTCCTGTACGCCGTCGTCGCGTTCCAGGCGGTCTGCGGGGCGCTCAGCGGACCGGCGCGGTCCGCCATGATCCCCCGGCTGCTGCCGGTGGAACAGCTGCCCGCCGCCAACGCCCTGAACTCCGTGACCATGACCTTCGGCTCGATGGTGGGCCCGGCCCTCGGCGGATTCATCGTCACCGTCGCGGGCTACGAGACGGCCTACCTGATCGACGCCGTCACCTTCAGCGCCGCGCTCTACGCGATGTGGAAGCTGCCGCCGATGAAGCCCGACCGGGCCGAGGGCGCGCGGGGAAGGGCCTCCGTTCTCGACGGACTGCGCTTCCTCGGCACCCGGCCCAACATCCGGATGACCTTCTTCTCCGACCTGGCCGCCATGGTGCTCGCCCAGCCCCGCGCACTGTTCCCGGCCATCGCCGGGCTCTGGTTCGGCGGCGGCCCCGGCACGGTCGGCCTGCTGGTCGCCGCGATGGCCGCCGGGGCGCTGCTGGGCGGGCTGTTCTCCGGCTGGCAGGGACGCATCCGCCGGCACGGGCTGGCGATCCTGCTCGCCGTCGCCGGCTGGGGGCTGGCCGTCGCGGTGTTCGGGATCACCCGGAACCTCTGGCTCGGCATGTTCTTCCTGGCCCTGGCCGGCTACGCGGACACCGCCTCGATGGTGTTCCGCACCACCATGCTCCAGGCCGCCACCCCCGACGACATGCGCGGCCGCCTGCAGGGCGTCTTCATCATCGTCGTCGCGGGCGGGCCCCGGCTCGGTGACTTCCTCGCCGGGACCACCGCCGACCTGATCTCCCCGGCCGTGGCCGTCACGGGCGGCGGGCTGGCCTGTGTCCTGGTACTGGGTCTGCTCGCGCTGCGCTGGCGCGACTTCGCCCGCTACGACGCCCGCTTCCCCCAAGCCTGAACCGGCCCTGAACCGGCTCTGAACCGGCCCCGACCCGCCGGATCGCCTACGCGTCCACCGGGTCCCGGGTGCGGTCGCCGCCCACGTCGCCGGTGTTGGCGGTGCCGGTCGGTTCGAACAGCAGCATCGCCGTCTCCTCGTCCGCCGCCGGGCAGTGCTCCACCCCGCGCGGGACCACGTACATCTCGCCGGGGCCCAGCACCACGTCCCCGTCGCGCAGGCGGATCGTCAGGGTGCCGCTGACCACGAGGAAGAGCTCGTCGGTGTCCTCGTGGCTGTGCCACACGAACTCGCCCCGCAGTTTGGCGGCCTTGACCTCGTAGTCGTTGACGCGGGCGATGCGGCGCGGCGCCCACAGCTCGGTGAATCCGGCCAGCTTCTCGGCGATGTTGACCTTGTGTGTCGTCATGCGGACAGCCTGTCGCCACCCCCGCGGGCGGTCTTGTACGTTCCTGACATGGCCGCGATACGCCCGCGCAGCACCGTCTCCGCCTGGCAGCCGCCGGTCGCGGGGATCGCCGAGGTCTTCCACGCCCGGTTCACCGACCACGCCTATCCGACGCACGTGCACGACACCTGGGCGCTGATGATCCTGGACGGCGGGCGGGTCGACTTCGCCCTGGACCGTGAGCGCCACGGCGTCGGGCTCCGGAACTCCGTGATCCTGCTGCCGCCCGGGGTGGCCCACGACGGGCGGACCGTCACCGAGGCCGGGTTCCGCAAGCGCGTCCTCTACCTCGACGCCTCCGTCCTGCCCGAAGGCCTGACCGGGGCCGCCGTCGACGCCCCGCTGCTGCTCGACCCGGCGCTGCGCGAGCGCGTGCACGGCCTGCACGTGGCGCTGGGCGCGCCGGAGCTGCCGGCCGGGGCGGTCGAGCGGCTGGAGGCCGAGTCGCGGCTGGCCTTCGTACGGGAACGGCTGCACCGGTGGCTCGCGGGCCGCGCGCCGACGGCGTACGGGGCGCCGGGCGCGGGCCTCGCCGTACGGCTGCGCGAGCTGCTCGACGCGCGGGTGACCGAGGGGATCGGCCTGGAGGAGGCTTCGGCGGAGCTGGGCCGTGTCCACCCCACCCACCTGATCCGGAGCTTCAAGGCGGCGTACGGGCTGCCGCCGCACGCGTACCTGACCGGGCGGCGGGTGGAGCTGGCCCGGCGGCTGCTGCTGGCGGGGATGCGGCCGGCGGAGGCGGCGACGGCCGCGGGCTTCTACGACCAGGCGCACCTGACCCGGCACTTCGGGCGGCACGTGGGGACCAGCCCGGCGCGGTTCGCCCGCTCCGGCCGGGGGTGAAGGCCAGGGGGAAGTCCTGCGGGAGAACTGCGGTGGCGCTACTGGAGCCAGCCGCGCTGGGCCGCCTTCAGTCCGGCCTCGAACCGGCTCGACGCGTCCAGGCGCTCCATGAGCCCCGCCATCTGCCGCCGCACGCTGCGGGCGGAGATGCCGAGCCGACGCCCCGCGACCTCGTCGGTGAGGCCGGACGCGAGCAGCGTGAGCAGTTCCTGCTCCGCCGTACTGAGACCGGTACGGGTGTCCTTGGAGCGGTCGGCGCCGAGCGGGACCGCGGAGTGCCACGTCTGCTCGAACAGGGCGACCAGGGAGGCGACGACCCCGGCTTCGCTGATGCAGATCGCGCCGCGCTTCGTGTCGGCCGGGTCGATCGGCACGACGGCGACCCGGCGGTCGAAGACGAGCATGCGCGGCGGGAGCGTCGGACAGGTGCGCACCATGCCGCCGCGCCCGGTCGTCCACCGCGCGTACGCGAGCGTGGCGGGGTCGTGCCGCACGCTGTCCTGGTAGAGCGTCAGGATGGAGATCCCCCTGCTGAGGGCGGCGTCGTCGAGCGGTCTGGACGCGTCGAGGCTGGCCTGGGACTGGGCTCCGCCGGGCATCACCGAGAGGCACTCGCCGGACATCTCCCGGGCGAGGCCCTCCAGTCGCGCCTGGATGGCGTCGAGGCCGACCAGTCGCTCGCTGGTCGCGGTCCGGGTGGCGGGGCGGAGGTCGGCGTACTCGGCGATCGCCCGTGCGGCCGCGGCCTTGCCGAGCTCGAGGTCCTGCCGCCGGCGCAGGAGTTCCTCCTCCTGGCGCCGCAGGAGCAGTTCCAGGCCCACCTCGGGGCTGACCGGCCGCATCTCGCCCAGGACGTCCCGGGAGGCGCGCAGCAGTCTCAGGTCGGCGAGCTTGTCCAGGGCGTCGCGCACGGTGCTTTCCGGTACGCCCAGTTGGTCGCAGAGATCCTGCACGCTGCCCTCCGGGTGGGCCAGCATCGCCCGGTACACCGCTTCCACCCCGCGGTCGAGCCCCAGTACATCCAGCATCCGCCCAGCCCCCCAGCCATGCGACGATTACAATCGCCACGACCTTACGGCCCACCCCCGCGAGCGCCAATCAGCCCGACGACTTCCGGCCAATAAATGTCCCAAGTCCCTCATGATGGGCAATGGGTGGCGTGGCTAGTAAAATCGCCATCAGGCTTGCGGGTATCGTGATTCGCCGACGGATCGGAGCTGGCTGGGATGGACGCAGGAGCAGGTGGGGGCCGCGAGCACCCATCGTCGCTGCCCGACCGCGCTCAGAAGATCTCCGAGCGGCTCGACCGGCTGATCGTCCAGGAGACCGCCCGGGCGGGCGGGAAGGCCCCCGCCTACCGGGAGCTGGCGGAGCGGGTCAACCGGATCGCCGGACGCGGCGTCATCTCCCGGGACACGATCCGCAATCTGCACCAGGCCACCACGCAGAAGGGCCAGCCCCCGAACCCCACCGTGGAGACCCTGGACTGGCTGGGCCTCGCGTTCGGGATCCGCTGCGGGGCGACGTACTTCCTGGACGACGCCAAAGCCGCAGTCGTCGACGAGCAGTTGCTCGCCCTGGACGCCTTGGCGAACATCCGCGCGGCCGCCGGAAACGCCGGCGTCATCGGCCTCGCACAACGTGCCTCGGGTCTGTCCGATAACAGCCTCCACATGCTGGCCGCGCTCGCGGACCGGCTGAGCGCACTGGAGGCGGAGGCGGCCGGGGACGGCGGCGGCGCCCCCGACCGGATCTCCCAAAGCGGCTGCTGAGAGAGATCGTTAGTAGCCTGAGGGCACCTCACCGACCGCTGATCTACTGCAGACCGAAGGATTCGCTGCCGCCATGCCTGTACCCCGGGGCCTGCGAAGACGGTGCGAGGGCATCCTGGCCGAAATCGAGCTGCCGGACCCGTTCACGGTCGACTCCTTCAGGGACGCACTGGCCCGCCACCGCGGACGCCCGATCGTGATGGAGCCGCTGCCCGATCTCGGATTCGCCTCACCGTGCGGGGCGTGGATCGCCCTGCCCAGCCTGGACGTCATCTTCTACGAGCAGAAGACCAGTCCGGCCCACCAGGACCTGATCAAGCTCCACGAACTCGGCCACGTGCTGTGCGGGCACACCCACAACGTCGAACTGGCCCAGCTCGCACAGGCCCTCTCCGAACTGACCCCGGACCTCGTCGTACGGACGCTCGGCGCCGCGCGCATCAACTTCGCCTCCGTCGAGGAACAGGAGGCCGAGATGATCGCCGTGCTCCTGGCCGACCTCGCCGGCGCCGACCGGGTCGGCACCCCCTCCTCACGCCGGCTGGCCACCAGCCTCGCCCACCCGGTGCGCCGCATGCGCCGCTGGCGGGGCAACTGATGTACTCCATATACCACTTCACCCTGCCCGCCCTCATGTGGGCCATGGTGCTCTGGCGTGCCCCCTCCGCCCTGGGCGGCACGCGCGCCTCCCGGTTCCTGTGGGGGTTCCTCGCCGCGATCGCCGTCGCACTGACGACCAGACCGCCCGAGGTGGACCTCCTCATCCGGGGCCTCACCGGGTCACCCGACCTGTCCGTGCTGGTCAAACACCTCGCCGGGCTGGCGTCGAACTACTGCGCCGTGGAGTACGTGATCGCGGTCCACGGCCGCGGACCGCGCCGGGCGGCGGCCGTGTGGCTGCGCCTCGCCTTCGTGGCGGCCGCCGCACTGGCCCTCACCGTGCTGTTCGTCTTCTTCTTCGAGCACGACCCCGGCGCCCCGCCGACCCGGGTGACCGACGCCCACCTCGGCGACCCGGCGGTGCGCCTGTACGAGAGCATCGTCTACGTCTACCTCGGCATCGCCACGGCCCTGTCGGCGAAGCTCTTCTGGTCGAACCGCCGCAGCGTGCCCGCGGGACTCCTGCGCGCCGGAGTCGTGTGCCTGGCCGGCGGCGGCGCGATGGGCTTCGTCTACACCATGTACCGGGTGGTGTTCCTCGCCCACCAGGAGAGCCGGCCGGACGTCCCGGGGCGCGGAACCCCCGATGCCGTTTCCGAGATCCTCCCGGTGATCTCCCTCCTCCTCATCCTCGTGGGCGTGGGCCTGCCGCCGCTGCGGACGCTCGTCCGCTACGTCGGCGACCAGTACGCGCTGTGGCGCCTGCACCCGCTGTGGTCGGACCTGCTCCACGCCGTCCCGTCGGTCGCGTTCGGACCGCGCATGGGCCGGACGCGCGACCTGTTCGTCACAGGGGACCGGACCCTCGACGTGGCCCACCGGGCCTTCGAGATCCGCGACGCCTGCCTCGTCCTCCGGGACCGCTCCGCGGCGACGGGGGCGCAGCAGCCCGCGGAGGCCCCCGGCGACGCACACCCCGGAGGCGGGGTGCCGACCGCCCGGGCGGAGGCGGAGTGGCTGTTCTCGGTGCTCCACGGGGAGCCGGACGCCTGCCAAGCCCCCGCGCCGCCCCCGGCGCACAGCAGGACGCCCGCCGAGGAGGTGGCCTGGCTGCTCAAGGTCGCCTCGGCCTACGGGCAGTTGCCCCGCGGGGGCGCCGAGGCGGTGCGGCGGGCGGCGGGCCAGGAGGTCCGGTAGGGGGCATCGCCGCAGGTCGGCGGGGGCCGCGTCCTGATGCGGCCAGTCCTAATGCTGACGTCCGCATCGCCTTCCCCGGGGTCTTCGGGGTCGGCAGGATAGTGCTCACCGGAACGGCGGGGGAGGCAACTCCCGGCCGGACCCGGGGGCCACGGCGCCAACCGCCTGTCCCGAACTTCCTGCTCACGTCACACCTGGGGGAAACCGCCATGTCCACGACCGCCCGCCTACTCGCCACCGTCTTCGCCGCCTCGGTCCTGTCCGGTGTGGCGGCCCCCCTCGCGTCTGCCGCCACGACGGCGACGGACCCGAAGGGCATCGGCTGGGACGTCATCCCGGCCCACGCGACGGTGTCCGTGTCCGCGGCGGGCGCGTCGGACAACGGCATCGGCTGGGACTGACCCCGCGGTGCTACCCGTCCATCTCACCTTGATGCCGACGGGAGGAACCCTGCCGACCGACCACCAGGCACACGCCCTGGTCGACGCCCTGTGGGCCCACGCCACACCCGACTGCGGCATGGAACACATCAGGGCCCGCACGCATCCGGACGGCATCGGGATCGTCCTCTTCATCCGCGCCGCCCGCACCGACATCGCACAGGCCAAAGTCCGCCGCCTCGTCGTCGACACGCTCGCCTCGGGCGGCACCGGAGTCCACGGCTACTCCGTCACGTTCCACCCCTGATCGAGGCCCCGCGCATCGCGGTCCGCCCGCCCGTCGAGGGCCGGCCGGCCTCTCTCCCCTGTCTTCCCCGCTCTTCCGGCGGCGCCCAGGCCCAACGGCCGGCCCGTCGACCGACGCTGCCTCCAAGGAGACTTCATGCCCAGCAAGTCCGGCGTGGCCCGCGCCACCGGCACCCTCGTGGCCCTCTCCCTCGCCACGGCCGTCCTCGCCTCCGCACCCGTCAACGCCGCCCAGGTGGACGCGCCGTCCGCCGCCGCCGTCGCGGCGGTCGCCGCCACCGCGGACGTCGAGCGTCCGCAGGGCAAGCCGGAGCCCCTCAAGACCGAGGGGGCCGGCAAGAGCACCTTCTCCGGCGCGGCGGCCGCGCAGAGCGCCGCCGCCCCGATCACCCGCAGCGCGGTCATCGCCCGGGCCAAGACCTGGGTCGACGCCAAGGTCCCGTACAGCATGAACAACTACCGCGACGGCTACCGCACCGACTGCTCCGGCCTCGTCTCCATGGCCTGGAACCTCGGCACCAGCGCCTGGACCGGCAACCTCGACACCTTCGCGGACCGCATATCGAAGAACGACCTGCGCAAGGGCGACATGCTGCTCTTCCACAACCCCTCCAACCCGGAGCGCGGTTCGCACGTCACCATCTTCGAGCAGTGGACCGACGCGTCCCACACCTCCTACATCGGCATCGAGCAGACCCCTCCGAACGCCGTGCGCCGCGTCATCCCCTACGCCTACTTCAACAACGCCAGCTCCTACATCCCCTACCGCTACAAGAACATCATCGAGGACGCCACTCCCACCAACGCGGGTGTGTACCGGTCGGATGAGGCGAAGTTCTATGTGGCGGACCGTAGTGGTGGTTTGTATGGGTGGTCTGGTTTCGGGGTTCCTGGTGACAAGCCGTTGACGGGTGACTGGAATGCGGATGGGCAGGACACGTTCGGTGTGTACCGTCCGGGGGATTCGACGTTCCATTTGAGCAATGACAATGGTACGACTGCGATTTCGGTGATGTACGGGAGTCCTGGGGATGTTCCGTTGGTGGGTGACTGGGACGGGAACGGGACGGACACGATCGGTGTGTATCACCCGGCGGACCAGACGTTCTATCTGAGCAATGACAACCGGGTTGCGGCTTATTCGGTGCGGATGGGTGTCGAGGGTGACACGCCGATGACGGGTGACTGGAACGGGGACGGCAAGGACACGGTCGGTGTGTACCGGGGTTCGGACCAGACGTTCTATCTGACGGATTCCCAGACGAGTGCGCCGGTGAATCACCAGGTCAAGTTCGGTAATCCGGGGGACACCCCGATCAAGGGTGACTGGAACGGCGACGGTACGGACAAGGTCGGCGTCTACCGGGATTCTGACTTCTTCGGTGCCGGCAAGGACTCCGACCAGGTCATCTACAGCGTCCGCTTCGGTGTCCCGGGTGACACCCCCCTCACCGGCCAGTGGTGACGCAACACCGAACCCGGCACTGACCCTTTCCACGAGCAACCCCGGCTGCGCGGGTCCCGCTGATTCCGGCGGGACCCGGGGCCCCGTGCTGCTCCACACAGGAGAACTCCATGTCACGAGCACGTGTTTCCCTGCCGCCCCTCGGCCGGGGCCTCGCCGTACTGGCCGCGACAGCAGCCGTCATCGGCCCGGCCGCCGTGTCGGCCCAGGCGGCGGCGCCCACCCCCGACTCCAAGGCGGTGACCTTCCAGGGCCACCGGTTCGAGGTTCCCGCCGGCTGGGACGTCGTCGACCTCGGTGCCGACCCGACCGCCTGCGTCCGGTTCGACCGCCACGCCGTCTACCTCGGCACCCCGGGCTCGCAGCAGGCCTGCCCGTCGCGACTGGTGGGACGGACCGAGGCGTTGCTGGTCGAGCCCGACACGTCCGGCGAAGCGGCGCCGGGCGGCACCACGGTGTCCGAGGCCGACCGCGAGATCGTCGGCGGGGCCCAGGGCATCCGCGTCACGGCGACCTACGCCGAGGACCAGGCGCTGGTCCGCAAGATCCTCACCAGTGCCGGGATACCGACCTCGGCCCCCAAGACCCGGGCCCGCGCCTCCGCGGCGCCGGCCGCGCAGCCGGAGGCGTCGGCATCCGCGACCGCCGCCACCTCGTCGGCCGCCCTGACGAACTACACCGGCAAGGGGTTCGACGCCTGCGCCGCCCCGGACTCCGCGACGATGGACGCGTGGAAGGCGCACTCGCCGTACGACGCGGTCGGCATCTACATAGGCGGCCGCAACCGGGCGTGCGCACAGAAGAACCTCACCGCCTCGTGGGTCCAGCAGCAGGCATCCGCCGGCTGGCGCTTCATGCCGATCTACGTCGGCGCCCAGGCGAGCCAGATCACCTCGCCCGCCGCCGAGGGGCGCAGCGCCGCCGACGACGCGGCGAACCAGGCCGCGTCCCTGGGCCTCGGGCCCGGAGCGCTGCTGTACTACGACATGGAGGCGTACAACAAGACCTACTCGGGCAACGTGCTCGCCTTCCTGTCCGCGTGGACCGAACAGCTCCACGCCCGGGGCTACAACTCGGCGGTCTACAGCAGCTCCTCGTCCGGAATCGCCGACCTGGCCGCCCACGCGAGCAGCCACACGATGCCCGACGTCGTCTTCAGCGCCAACTGGAACGGTGTCGCCGACACCAACGACCCGGCGCTGCCCGCCTGGGCCTGGGCCAACCACCAGCGCGTTCACCAGTACAGCGGAAACGTGACGGAGACCTGGGGCGGCAAGCAGATCCAGATCGACCGGGACTACATGGACGTCGCGCTGAACGGGACCCGTAAGCCGACGAACGCGGGTGTGTACCGGTCGGATGAGGCGAAGTTCTATGTGGCGGACCGTAGTGGTGGTTTGTACGGGTGGTCTGGTTTCGGGGTTCCTGGTGACAAGCCGTTGACGGGTGACTGGAATGCGGATGGGCAGGACACGTTCGGTGTGTACCGTCCGGGGGATTCGACGTTCCATTTGAGCAATGACAATGGTACGACTGCGATTTCGGTGATGTACGGGAGTCCTGGGGATGTTCCGTTGGTGGGTGACTGGGACGGGAACGGGACGGACACGATCGGTGTGTATCACCCGGCGGACCAGACGTTCTATCTGAGCAATGACAATCGGGTTGCGGCGTATTCGGTGCGGATGGGTGTCGAGGGTGACACGCCGATGACGGGTGACTGGAACGGGGACGGCAAGGACACGGTCGGTGTGTACCGGGGTTCGGACCAGACGTTCTATCTGACGGATTCCCAGACGAGTGCGCCGGTGAATCACCAGGTCAAGTTCGGTAATCCGGGGGACACCCCGATCAAGGGTGACTGGAACGGCGACGGTACGGACAAGGTCGGCGTCTACCGGGATTCTGACTTCTTCGGTGCCGGCAAGGATTCCGACCAGGTCATCTACAGCGTCCGCTTCGGTGTCCCGGGTGACACCCCCCTCACCGGCCAGTGGTGACGCAACACCGAACCCCGCTCCACCTTCGCGGGTCCCGCTGATTCCGGCGGGACCCGGGGCCCCGTGCGGCTCCACACACGAGAACTCCACGTCCCAGGGGGGATACACCATGACCACCATCCGCCGGAAGTCGGCACTCGCCACCGCCACCGTCCTGCTCGCCCTCGCCGCCCCGGTCGTCCTCGGCCCCGGACAGGCCTCCGCGGCCTCGGTGGGCACCTGGGACAAGGTCGCCCAGTGCGAGAGCGGAGGCAACTGGAGCATCAACACCCACAACGGCTACTACGGCGGCCTCCAGTTCTCCCCGTCCACCTGGCTCGCCTACGGCGGCGGCCAGTACGCGCCCTACGCCCACCAGGCCACCAAGCAGCAACAGATCCTGACCGCCGAGAAGGTCCTCGCTTCGCAGGGCCCGGGTGCCTGGCCGAGCTGCGGCCCCAAGGCCGGTCTCGGGGCGGACCACGAGAATCCCTACCCGGGGCCCGTGACCCCTCCGCAGCCGCCGGTCAAGGAGCTCGGCTGGTACCTGTCGGACAATGCGGGTTCGGGTGTGTCGACTCGTCCGGAGTTCGGGTTCGGGAACACGCCGATGGTTCCGCTGGCGGGTGACTTCGACGGGGACGGCAAGGACACGCAGGCGGCCTATGATCCGACGACCTCGACGTTCTACCTGGCGAATTCGGGGAGCACGGCGCAGGCCACGCTCGCGTTCGGCAACGCCGGTAACCGTCCGGTGCTGGGCCGCTGGGACGGGACCACTTCCCAGATCGGCGTCTACATGCCCGACACGGGCAAGTTCTACCTCCGTCACGACAACGGTACGGTCTCCTCGTTCGCCTTCGGCAACGGCGGTGACTGGCGGCCGATCGCCGGTGACTGGGACGGCAACGGAACGGTGACCGTCGGCCTTTACGATCCCGCCACCAGCACGTTCTACCTGCGCAACAGCAACACCGAGGGCCCTGCCGACCAGACCGTCACCTTCGGCAACTCCGACAGCATTCCGCTGGCGGGCGACTGGGACCACACCGGCCGCACCAACATCGGTGTCTACATGCCCGCCAACCGCACCTTCTACTTCCGTCACGACGACGGCACCGTCACCTCCGTCACCTACGGCGACGCCGGCGACACCCCCCTCACCGGCGACTGGGACGGCGACGGCCGCGCCACCCAGGGCGCCGTCCATCCGCGCTGAGGTCACGCAGCTCGCGCGTCTTCGAACACCGCGGACACCCATGTCCGCTCCCCGCCCGTACGCGGGGGCAATTCTCCGGTCCCACCCCTCCCGCTCGACCTGCCACGGCCAGAAGCCGTTCACCCAAGGAGCATTCATGTCCCGCAAGATCGGCAAGCTCACCCGTCTCGCCCTCGCGACCGCCATTACCGCCAGCACCGTCCTTGGCACCGCGGCCCTCGCGTCGAGCGCCCACGCGGTGGGCACGTCCTCGGTCGGCGGTGACATATCGCGCTCCGAGATCATCGCCCGGGCCCAGTCCTGGGTCGACGCACAGGTCCCGTACAGCCAGACGTCGTACAGGACGGACAGCAACGGCACCTACCGGCAGGACTGTTCGGGACTGGTGTCGATGGCCTGGCACATCAACACCGCCGGGACCAACAGCGGCTTCACCACGTGGACCCTGCCCGACTACGCGACCAGGCTGGGCAGTCTCGACGACCTGCGCCCCGGTGACGCGCTCGACAACATCAGCCAGCACGTCGTGCTGTTCACCGGCTGGGCCGACGCCGGGCACACCAGGGCGAACATCATCGAAGAGGCGAGGCCCGGGACCAACGCACGCACCAGCAGCTACTCGCGCTCCTACATCGTCTCGGGCGGCTACCAGCCGTACCGCTACGACCACACGGTCGAGGGCGGCTCCTCCACCCCGCCGGTACCCGCCCAGAAGGTCATGAGCTGGTACCTGTCGGACAACGCGGGTTCGGGTGTGTCGACTCGTCCGGAGTTCGGGTTCGGGAACACGCCGATGGTTCCGCTGGCGGGTGACTTCGACGGGGACGGCAAGGACACGCAGGCGGCCTATGATCCGACGACCTCGACGTTCTACCTGGCGAATTCGGGGAGCACGGCGCAGGCCACGCTCGCGTTCGGCAACGCCGGTAACCGTCCGGTGCTGGGCCGCTGGGACGGGACCACTTCCCAGATCGGCGTCTACATGCCCGACACGGGCAAGTTCTACCTCCGTCACGACAACGGTACGGTCTCCTCGTTCGCCTTCGGCAACGGCGGTGACTGGCGGCCGATCGCCGGTGACTGGGACGGCAACGGAACGGTGACCGTCGGCCTTTACGATCCCGCCACCAGCACGTTCTACCTGCGCAACAGCAACACCGAGGGCCCTGCCGACCAGACCGTCACCTTCGGCAACTCCGACAGCATTCCGCTGGCGGGCGACTGGGACCACACCGGCCGCACCAACATCGGTGTCTACATGCCCGCCAACCGCACCTTCTACTTCCGTCACGACGACGGCACCGTCACCTCCGTCACCTACGGCGACGCCGGCGACACCCCCCTCACCGGCGACTGGGACGGCGACGGCCGCGCCACCCAGGGCATCATCCACTCCTGATGAGCCGGGCGATCCGGCGGCCTCCGTACCGATCCCCCGGGTCGGACCGGCGTGCGACCGAGTAGCGGATCACGTCCGGCAGCCGGCGGTGGCCGTGGGCTCAGGGGGTACGCGCCGGGCCGACGATGCCGCGGGCGACCCCCAGGGCCACCAGGTCCTGGGGGCGCACGCGCAGTTGGTCCGCCGTGGCCGGCGCGGCCGACGGGGGCCGCTTGAGGATGGCCGCCGCCAGTTCCGGGGCGATCACCGAGAAGTAGCTGTCCGGGGTGACCCAGGTGTTCCCCGGCGCGGCCAGCGCGAGGGCTCCGCCCGAGCCGCCCTCGCCGATCAGCAGGGTGGTGACGGGGACGGTGGCCTCGGCCAGCGCCGCGAAGGTGTCGGCGATGGCCGGGCCCGCGCCCGCGTGTTCCGCGGCGGCGTCGTTGGCCGCGCCCGGGGTGTCCACCAGGGTGAGCACCGGGATGCCGAGCCGGTCCGCGAGGCGGATGACGCGGGCGGCCGTGCGGTATCCCGCCGGGCGGGTGGCGGTGCCGCACTGGGCGGCGTAGGCGACGGCGCGGCCCTCGCGCAGCCCGAATCCGCACAGCATCCCGGGGTCGGTGCCACCCGCCCGGTCCCCGGAGAGCGGCAGGCGGAGCTCGAAGTACGCGTCCAGGTACGCGGCGGCGTGCGGCCGCTCGGGGTGCCTGGCCTGCTGGACGGCGTCCCAGCCGGTCGGCGGCGGTGCCACGTCCGCCAGTGCGGCCGGCGGTTCGACCGGCTCCGCGGGGCGGGGCGCGGCCAGGACGCGGAGCCAGTCGGCGAGGGTGCCGGGCAGCTCGGCGGCGGGTACGACGGCGTCCACATGGCCGGCGGCGTACTGGCCCTCGGCGCAGTAGGCGGCCGGATCCGCGTCCGGCGGACGTACCCGGGAGCCGGCGAAGCCGACCTGGGCTGCGGGGAGCGCGAGGACGACATCGGCCCCGGCTCCGAGGGTGGCCCAGCCGCCGCCGGTGGTCGGGTCGCGCAGGACGGCCAGCTGGGGGAGCCCCGCGGCCCGGGTCAGGACGCACTGGCGGGCCACGCGCTGGAGCTGGGTGAGTGCGAGCATCCCCTCCTGCATCCGGGAGCCGCCGGTGGCGATGAGGGAGACCAGGGGGAGCCGGTGTGCGCGGGCGTGGGCGTACGCGGCTTCGAGCCGGTCCCCGGTGCGCTGCCCCAGAGAGCCGCCGAGGAAGCCGAACTCGAAGGAGATGACGGTGGCCTCGCGGCCGCCGATCCGGGCGGTGCCGGTGACCACGGACTCCCGCTCGCCGGTGCGTTCGGCGGCGCGGGCGCGCGAGTCGTCGTAGCCGGTCCACCCCAGGGGGCCGTCGGCGGGCGACTCCCGCCCGGGCGCGGGGAGTTCGGTGAAGCTGCCGGTGTCGGACACGGAGGCGATGGCCGCGCGGGCCGAGAGACGGGTCGTCACGGGGGCACCCCAGGTCGGGTCGGCGGTCGACGGTGGTCGAAGTCGTTTACGGAAGACAGTACTTGGACGGGGCCTTCGGCCGGCCGGCCGGTCACGGGAGCGGGAGGGCGATCTTCACCGCGTACGCGGCGACCAGCCCGTAGCCGAGGCGGAAGGTCCAGACGCGGGCGCGGTCGGGGATACGGGTGCCGGCGAGGGAGCCGAGAGCCACGAGGGCCTGCTGCCACAGGAGCGAGGCGGCGCCGACCCCGAGGAGGAACGCGCCCCCGGCCGCACCGGTTCGCAGCGCGGCGCCCTGGGCGGTGGTGAGGGCGGCGAAGTAGAGCGCGGTGGTGGGGTTGAGGGCGGTCAGCCCGACGTACCGGACGAAGGCCTTCCCGGGCCGCGCCGACACGAGCACGCCGACCCGCCCGGGGCCGGACGCCGCGGGGCCGGACGCGGCGGAGTCGGCGGCGTCCGGGTGGCCGCCGCCGGTGGGGCGGGCTCCGGCCAGGCCGTGGGCGGCGATGGCCAGCAGGATCACCGCCGACGCCAGGCGGACCCAGGCCTCGACCGGGGAGATGTGGGAGGCCACCCAGGGGCCCACGGCGGTGGCCAGGGCCGCGTAGCCGAGGTCGACCGCCGCGATTCCCGCGGCCGCCGCCACGGCCGTGCGGCGGTCGCGCATCGCCTCCTGGAGCAGCAGCACGCTCATCGCGCCCATGGGCATCGCCACACCCAGGCCCGCGGCCGCACCGGCCAGCGTCGGTGTCATCAGTTCGCTCATGGGGTGAGCGTCGGGCCCGGCCGTCGGGGGACGAGCGCGCATACCGGGCCCGGCTGCGAGAATCGCGGTATGGACCGCCTCGACAGGGAAATCCTCGGCATCCTGCAGCAGGATGCGCGGATCTCGTACCGGGATCTGGGAGTCCGCGTCGGCCTCAGCGCCAACGCCACCGCCGACCGGGTACGACGGATGCGCCGCGAAGGGGTGATCCGCGGGTTCACCACGATCGTGGACCCGGCCGCCGACACCGCCGGCGGGCTCGTCGTCTTCATCGACGTCACGCTGCGGCAGGACACCACCAACGAGGAGTTCGAGCGGCAGGTCGCCAAGCTCTCCGGGATCACCGAGGTCGTGCACGTGACGGGCGAGCACGACTACCTCGTACGCGCCCGGGCCGCCGATCCCGCCGCCCTCGACGGGCTGCTCCGCCGGATGAAACGGGAGGCGGGGGTGGCCCAGTCCAACACCCGCATCGCGCTCCGCGCGGCCACCCGGCCGGGCCAGAACTGATCCCTCCCGGTCACCCGGCCGCCGCGTAGCACCGCACGGACACGGTCTGCTCCGGGCTCCAGCGCTGTTCGACCGTGGCCAGCAGCTCCCAGCCCAGACGCTCGTAGAGAGCCACCGCCGCGGCGTCGGAGGCCACGACGTCGAGCACGGGATGCAGGCCGCGTTCCCGCGCCTCCCGTACCGCCCGGGCCATGAGCAGTGCGCCGATCCCGTGGCCTCGTGCCGCAGGGGCGACGAACAGGCGGCCGACCACGGCGGCCGCCGCACTGCTCACGCCCTCGCGGCTGCTCCACAGCGCGGGCGCCGCATCGTCCGCCGCACTGCGGGAGAGGCCGACGTGACCGACGATCCGCCCGTCCAGCTCCGCCACCCAGGCCGCGAGCAGCGCCGGTCCGGACAGCCAGTCCCGGGGGTGGTCCGGCCAGTTCACGGGGTAGCCGTCCCGCTCGTGGACCTCGGCGAGTGCCCGGACGCACGCGCCGAGATCACCGTCCGTCCGAGGCCGGACCTGCCGGACCGGGGCTCCACCGGCCGGCCGAGCGCTTTCGATGTCCATCGGCGCATCGAAGCACAACCGCGGGGCGGACGCCCGCGACCAGCCGTTTCCGATGCGGGCCCGGCGGGCCGCCGCCCGGCTACAGCGCCGACTCCCACGTCACCGTCGTGCCCCGCGCGCCGGACTCCGTGAGGCCGTCGTCCGCCACCGTCAGGCGGACCCGGGACGGGCTCGCGTCCACCTGTACGTCGATGAAGGTGATCTCGCCGCGCCGGTGCGCCGCGGCCAGCGCGCCGCGCAGGGCCCCGAGCAGGCCGGCCGCCACCGGGTCCGGCAGCAGGGCGTCCACCGCGCCCGCGAAGTGCACCGACGGCTGGAAGCCGAGCACGGCCGCGGCGCCGCCCGTCTCGCGCAGTACCCGGCCGCGGAAGGTCGTCGGGGCGTCGGTCGGCGGCTGCTGGAGGGCGAAGATGGCCGTCCGGACCTCCTGGATGGTGGAGTCCAGCTCGTCCACGGCCCGGCTGAGCTCGTCGCCCACCGTGTCCCCGGTGGGGGCGTTCGCGGCCCGCCGCCGAGTGCTTTCGAGCATCATCTCGGTGGCGAAGAGCCGCTGGACCACCAGGTCGTGCAGGTCGCGCGCGATCCGGTCGCGGTCCTCGTACACCGCCAGCTGCTCCCGGTCGTGCTGGGCGTCCGCCAGTACGAGGGCCAGCGCGGCCTGGGAGGCGAACTGCGAGGCGAGCAGCCGGTCCACCGCGTCGTACGCGGGGCCGCCCCGGGCGCGGGGCAGGGCCAGGGTGCCGATCAGCTGGCCGCCGCTCTGCAGCGGAAGCATCATGCTCGGCCCGAACCGCTCCCGGACGTGCGTGGTCATCCGGGGGTCCGTCGCCGAGTCGTCGATGAAGACGGGTTCGCCGCCGAGCAGTTGGACCAGTACCGGCGAACCGGGGGCGATGGCCGTCCCCAGCAGGTCCCCGGGGTCCCCCTGCGTGGAGGCGGCCACGATCTCCATGCCGCCCTCGGGGGTCGGCTGGAGCACCACGCCGGCCGCGGCGTCCGCGAGCAGCCGGGCCCGCTCGGCCACGCAGCGCAGGGCGTCCGCCGCAGGGCGTCCGGCGAGCAGGGCGGTGGTCACGGCGGCGGCGCCGTCGATCCAGCGCTCCCGGCGGCGCGCGGTCTCGTAGAGCCGGGCGTTGCCGATCGCTATGCCCGCCTGCGAGGCCAGGACGCGCAGCAGGGCGAGGTCCTCGTCCGTGAAGGGGCCACCGCCGCGCTTCTCGGTGAGGTAGAGGTTGCCGAAGACCTCCGTGTGCACCCGGATCGGAACGCCCAGGAGGTTGTGCATGGGCGGATGGCCCGGTGGGAAGCCGGCGGCCCGCGGGTCCTCGGCGACGTCGTCCAGGAGCAGCGGTCGCGGGTCGCCGACGAGGGCTCCGAGCACCCCGGAACGCGCGTCGGGCAGGTGCGGGATGGCGGCCCGCTCCTCCTCGGTGAGCCCGGCCGTGAACAGCCGGGTCAGTACGGAGCGCTCGGGGTCGACGACCCCGAGCGCTCCGTACCGGGCCGAGCACAGCTCGGTCGCCGAGTCCACGATGTGCTGCAGGGTGGTGTGCAGCTCCAGCTCGGACCCGACGTTGAGGACGGCCTCCAGCAGCACCGGAAGGCGCGCCGTCTCCTCGTCGGGTGCCTGCCCTGTGTCCGTCATTCGGCCAGGGGGTTGAGGACCATGGGGGCGATCTTCCCTTCGAGCATCGCGCCGAGACCGAGTACGGCGCACACGTCCGGCCGTTCCGCGATGGCGACGGGCATTCCGGTGGCGTCCCGCAGCATCTGGTCCAGGCCCGGCAGCAGGGCGCTGCCGCCCACCATCATGATCCCCCGGTCCGTCAGATCGGCCACCAGGTCCGGCGGGCAGTCCCGCAGCACCTTGCCGATTCCGTCGAGGACGGCGGTCAGCGGGGTGTAGATGGCGTCCCGTACGGCTGCGGTGTCCACCTGCACGGAGCGGGCGAGGCCGGTGGCCACGTCGCGGCCGTGGATCAGGGTGGAGGCCGGGCCGCCGACGGTGAGGCCGTTGCCGTGGAGGGCCAGTTGCAGCGGCCGGACCGCCTGGCTGGGCAGCATCAGCTCGTGCGCGTGGCGCAGGTGCTGGACGACCGCGTGGTCGATGGCCTCGCCGCCGACCGGGATCCGCTGGGCGGTGACGATGGACCCGAGGGAGAGGACGGCCACCTGGGTGGCCGCCGCCCCGCACACCATGATCATCGTCGCGGTCGGCTGCTCCACGGGGAGTCCGCAGCCGACGGCCGCCGCGATCAGGGTGTCGACCAGTTCGACACGCCGGGCGCCGAGCCCGACGAGGGTCTCCACGGTGGCCCGCTGGGCGAGCGGGTCCGCGTCGTGCGGGGTGCAGGCGGCGGCCCGCAGCCGGGGCTTGCGGCGCAGGGCGCGCCGCAGCTTCTCGCCGAGGAGATGACGCAGCATCCGCTGGGCCATCTCGATGTCGACGACGGTGCCGCCGGAGACGGGGCGTACGACCCGGATGTAGTCGGGCGTGCGGCCGGTCATCCGTTCGGCGAAGGAGCCGACGGCGATGAGTGCGCCGGTGCGCGTGTTGACCGCGGCGACGCTGGGTTCGTCGACCACGAGGCCGGCGCCCTTGACGTACACGCGGGTTCTTGCCGCCCCCAGGTCGACGGCGACGTGGCAGCGGCGCAACTGCTCAAGACTGACGGTCACGGCAGATCCTCCCGAGAGCGCTGACGCAAGGACCGACGGAAATGCCGGTCACTTTTCATATCATCGCGGGCTATTCGGTCTTATGGCCCGTTGAGATGCTCCGGCCGGGGGGTGCGTCGCGGCTGCATGGGGGTGGATTTCTGTACCGACAGGCAGCACCATGCCCGCACCGCACGCGCTACTCATGCGTAACAAGGTAAAGGGGACCCGATGCTGACGGCCCGGCAGAGATCGCAGCCACTTTCGGCACTCCCAGCACTCCCGGCGCTCCTTGCACTCCTGGCGCTCTGCCTGACGCTGTCCGCCCCCGCCCCGGCCCATGCCGCCGGCCGCGCTCAGGCCGCTCCCCGCAATCCGGTGGTCTTCGTGCACGGCTACAACGCCGACCCGGGCGTCTGGGGAGCCCTGCGCGCGGACCTGCGCGCCGACGGGTACACCGACGCGGAGCTCTTCTCCTTCGGCTACGACACCCACCAGTCCGTCAACGAGGTCCTCGCCGGGCGGCTCGGCGCCTACGTCGACCAGGTCCGCCGCGACACCGGCGCCGCCAGGGTCGACGTCGTGGCACACTCCTTCGGCTCGCTGGTCAGCCGCTGGTACGTGAAGTTCGGGGGCGGCGCGGCCACGGTGGACCACTGGGTCTCGCTCGCCGGCCCCAATCGCGGCACCTCCACCGCCTGGGCCTGCGCGCTGTGGGACCAGGCGTGCCGGGACATGACCCCCGGCTCGTACGTGGTGAAGAACCTGAACAGCGGGGACGAGACCCCGGGCGCGGTGAGGTACGCGACCTTCTGGTCCCACTGCGACGAGATCGTCAACCCGGACGACAGCGTCCCGCTGACCGGAGCCGCCAACACGCCGGTCGGCTGTCTGCAGCACAACGACCTGCTCGGCGACGACGGCACCTCGGCCGGGGTCCGCGCCTTCCTCGCCTCCTAGCAGGCGCCCTCCGGGGGCGTCGCCTCCAGGGAGTGGCGCTGGAGCAGCCCGTAGGTGAACTCCGCCACGCACGGCCGCCCCCGCGCGGCGAAGGCCAGGCGCCAGCGGGTCGGTGCGGTGCCCTCCATCGGGCGGACCGGGGCGAAGGCCCGCGCCACCTCGTCCACCGTCGCCGACCAGGGCCGCAGATCGTCCGGCGACTCCAGTACGGGCTCCCGCGCGCCCGGGGCCCGTACCAGCCACTCGTTCCACACGGCCCCGTCCGGCGCGGCCAGCACCTCGAAGCGCAGGTCCGGCCAGAGCGGCAGCGCCCACAGCAGGGCCTCGCACTCCAGATCGCCGATCGTGCGGCGCTCGGCGGACTCCGGCGGGCCGAGCACCGAGCGGTACCGGGCCAGGGACCCGCGGGAGCGGGGGGAGCGGACCATCGCCTGCCAGCGCTTGTTCGCCTCCCGCTGATCCGCGAGCGAGGCGCCCAGCCTGCGGCGGGCCTCGTCGGCGAGGTCCGGCCGGAAGTCGGCCATCCGCCGCAAGAGCACCAACTGGAATCCGGTCGGCCCGAAAGATGTCATGGCGGAAACGATTCCACACAGGATCCTTACGTTCTCGGGATCCGGATGTTGCCGCAGACCACGTAGCCTGCGGGCGCCATGAACTACTGCCACGCATGCCGGAGGCACCTCAACGGCGCACTGGCGTGCGCCGGATGCGGAACCCCCGCCGAGTACCTGATACCCGCCACGGCCACCGCCCCGCCGGCCGCCGTGCCCGCTGCCGAGGCTCCGTACTCCGGGCCCACGCCCGCACTGGCCGAGGTCTTCGCCGACTCGCTCGTCGTGCTGTCCTCACCGAACGAGCGGCGTGCCGGTGCCCGCCGCCGGGTCGCGCACCGGCGCCGCCGCAGGACCGTGCTGTCGCTCTCGCTCGGCCTGCTGCTCGCGGTCGGGGGCTCGATGGCGGTGGCCCGCATGGCCACCGACGGGGAGCGCACGGACCGGGCCGAGAACGTGGTGCTGACCGACGACGGCCCGCAGCAGCCCGCCCCGCTGCCCGACGCTCCGACGGCCGGCGCGCCCACGGGGTCCGGGAAGGCCACGGCGAAGGCCGCCGCCGGGGGGACGAAGACGGCCGGGGCCGCGGCGCCTTCCGGGAGCGCCGCGCAGCCGGGTCCGACCTCGTCCGCCCCCGCGCCCGCGACATCGGGCCCGGCCTCCCGCACCCCCGGCCCGGGGCCGTCCGTACAGGCGAGTGCGTCGGGCAAGCCGTCGCAGAGCGCCACCGCGGGCACGCAGGCACCCCCGCCCCCGCCTCCGGCGTCGCCGACCCCGACCCCCTCGCCGACCAAGAACTGCTGGATCTTCTGCGGCTGGTTCTAAGGCCGTGTCCGCAAAGTCCCGCCTGCCACGCGACGCCTGGCACCGCACCTCGCTGCGTTGTCGGGCACGTCCGAGTACGTCCAGTACACGGACGGCCCTCCGCCGTGCGATGCACGGCGCCGGACGCCGCGTGGCCCGCCCTTCGGGCGGCCGGCGCTCCTGTGCGGACGCGGCCTAGCGGAGCGTCTGAGCCGCGGCCGGGGCCCCCTCGTACGCGGCCTGTACGGGCGCGTACGGGCCCTGCGCGGCCATGGTGTTCTGCAGGTCCGTCAGCCTGCGGACGAAGAGGACGGCGAGTACGGCCGCGGCGACCATGAGCAGGTCGGAGCCGATGCCGAGGGCGGCGGCGGCCCCCCGCTCACCCGGGGTCTCGGCGCGCATGTAGACCATGCCGCTGATGCGGCCGGCGATCGATGCGACGATCCAGACCGCCCACCAGGCCGTGAGGGGCGCGGCGGAGACCCGGACGGGGGAGCCGTCGGGCTTCAGCTGGGTGCTGGCCCGCCAGATCTGCCGTGCGGTGACGAACGGCATGAACAGGTGGGCGACCGGGATGAACCACCAGCCGACGGCCCAGCCGCGGCCCAGGCTGAAGGCGGTGGCCGCGAAGATCTCGCCGTTGACGCGCACACGGTGGAACCACACGAGGAAGACGACGGCGGTGGCGAGGTACGCCAGCAGCTGGAAGATCCCCGCGAGGCCGGTCAGGATGTCCGACAGGTCGGTCATGGAGCTGGAGACCCGGGCGGGGTCCGCGTCGAGGTCGTTCATCAGCGACAGGGTGAAGGCGTTGGTCCCGGCCGAGAGCAGGTTGATCCCGCCCGCCACGCACAGGAGCACGGTCAGCGCGGTCGCGAGGCCCTGGGGCGATCTCAGGACGTCGCCGTACTGCGGTGGCGGCGGTGTTCCGGGCGCGTTGAAGGACATGACGGTGTACCCCCCACGGGAATGTATGACATGGCAAAGCCGCCGGTCAGCCCGTTGCAGGGCCCGGCGCGCGGTCGGCTGAACCTATGCCGTTCCCGGGCCCGCGTCCAGAAGATTCTTCCGGCCGGTGGTGGCCCGCGTGGCGCCGTCAGGCCAGCATGCGCTTGAGCAGGTCCCGCAGGACCGTCCGCTCCTGGGCGGACAGTCCGGCCAGTGGCTCGCGGGCGAAGTCCAGCGACTCGCGCAGCCGCTCCGCGGTCCGCGTGCCCTCCTCCGTGGGGGCGGCCAGCTTCACCCGGCGGTCGGCCGGGTCGGGGCGGCGCTCGACCAGGCCGCGGGTCTCCAGCCGGTCGACGATGCCGGTCACGTTCGAGGGCTCGCACCGCAGCTTCAGCGCGATGCGCCGCATCGGCATGGGCTCCAGGGCGAGCATGTTGAGCACCTTGGCCTGGGCGCCGGTGAGCTGGTGACTGGCGGCCGCGTGCTCGTACTCCATGTGATAGCGGGCCACGACGTCGCCGATGAGTTCGACGACTTCGATGGTCACTGGGTCTATGCGACGACTGGGCATGGAACCAGCGTACCCATTTACTTGACAACATGAAATATCTAGGCGCATGGTTGTTTCACCCAGTGAAGCAATTTCGTTCTGACCAGGAGCGCCGCATGTCTCAGATCCCCGCCGTCAGCCGCGAGTGGCACCTCGTCCGTCGCCCGCAGGGCTGGCCCGTCGCCGAGGACTTCGCCCTGCGCGAGGTGCCCGTGTCCGCCGAGCCCGCCGCCGGCCGGATCCTCGTGCGCAACCTGTACATGTCCGTCGACCCCTACATGCGCGGCCGGATGAACGACGCCAAGTCCTACATCCCGCCCTTCCAGCTCGACGAGCCGATGCAGGGCGGCGCGGTCGGCGAGATCGTCGCCTCCTCCGCCGAGGGCTTCGCCGTCGGCGAGCACGTCCTGCACCCCTTCGGCTGGCGCGAGTACGCGGACCTCGAGGCCGCCCACGCCGTCAAGGTGGACGCCTCGCTCGCCCCGCTCTCCGCCTACCTCGGCGTCCTCGGCATGCCGGGCCTGACGGCCTACGCCGGACTCTTCGAGGTCGCCTCCTTCAAGGAGGGCGACTCCGTCTTCGTCTCCGGCGCCGCCGGTGCCGTCGGCAGCCTCGTCGGCCAGTTCGCCAAGATCAAGGGCGCGTCCCGGGTGATCGGCTCCGCCGGCTCGGACGAGAAGGTGACGCTGCTCACGGAGAAGTACGGTTTCGACGCCGCCTTCAACTACAAGAACGGTCCCGTCGCCGAGCAGCTGCCGGCCGCCGCCCCCGAGGGCATCGACGTCTACTTCGACAACGTCGGCGGTGACCACCTGGAGGCCGCCATCTCCTCGATGAAGGTGAACGGCCGGGCCACCCTGTGCGGCGCGATCGCCGGCTACAACGACACCGAGGCCGCCCCCGGTCCGCGCAACCTGATGCAGGTCATCGGCAAGCGCCTGCGCCTGCAGGGCATCCTCGTCAACGACCACAACGGACTGCAGCAGCAGTTCGTCCAGGACGTCGCCGGATGGCTGCGTTCCGGCGAGCTGCGGTACGACGAGACGGTCGTCGAGGGCGTCGAGAACGCCACCTCCGCCTTCCTCGGCATGCTGCGCGGCGAGAACACCGGAAAGATGATCGTTTCTTTCACCGGTTAGGCTCACTGCACACCGTCGTGATCGTGGGCGCGACTCACGGCGATTACCAGGAGGATTTTCCTTTATGTCCATCCAGCAGTCCGACGTCGCCTACACCGCTGTCGCCACCGCCGAGAACGGCCGCGACGGCCGCGTCGCCACCAACGACGGTCAGCTCGACGTCGTCGTGAACCCGCCGAAGGAGCTCGGTGGCAGCGGCGCCGGCACCAACCCGGAGCAGCTGTTCGCCGCCGGCTACAGCGCCTGCTTCCAGGGCGCCCTGGGCGTCGTCGCGAAGAACGTGAACGCCGACATCTCCGGCTCCACGGTCACCGCCGAGGTCGGCATCGGCAAGAACGACGACGGCTTCGGCCTGATCGTCAAGATCTCCGCCGTGATCCCGAACGTGGACGCCGCCACCGCCAAGGACCTCATCGAGAAGGCCCACGAGGTCTGCCCGTACTCCAAGGCCACCCGCGGCAACATCACCGTCGAGCTCGCCGTCTGATCCGGCGCTCGCAGCGCGAAGGCCGCACCCCGACCGGGGTGCGGCCTTCGCCGTAAACTGGCCCCATGCGTGATCTTGCGGGGGGCTTCCGGTATCTGCTGGCCGGACAGCGATGGGTGTTCCGCCACGGCCGGTGGCTGGGCTTCGGGCTGCTGCCCGGGCTCGTCGCGCTCGTCCTCTACGCCGGCGCCCTGATCGGGCTCGGGTACGGGGCCGACGACCTGACCGCCTGGGCCACGCCCTTCGCCGACGACTGGTCCGCGCCCTGGCTCTCGCTCTTCCGCGGCTTCCTGACCGCCCTGTTCTTCGGCCTCGGACTCTTCCTCGCGGTGATCACCTTCACGGCCGTGACCCTGCTGATCGGCCAGCCGTTCTACGAGTCCCTCTCGGAGCAGGTCGACCGCAGCGAGGGCGGCGAGGTGCCGCAGTCGGGGCTCCCGCTCTGGCTGGAGCTGTGGATCTCGGCCCGGGACAGCGTCAAGGTGCTCGCGCGCGTGCTGCTGTACGGGATCGTGCTCTTCGCCCTCGGTTTCCTCCCGGTGATCGGGCAGACGGTGGTCCCGGTGCTCGGCTTCTGCGTCTCCGGTTACTTCCTGACCCAGGAGCTGACCGCCGTGGCCCTGCAGCGGCGCAAGGTGGAGCTGCCCGACCGGCTGGAGCTGATGCGCTCGCGCCGGCTGCTGGTACTGGGCTTCGGGGTGCCGCTGGTGCTGGCGTTCCTGGTGCCGCTGGTCGCGGTGTTCCTGATGCCCGGCGCGGTCGCCGGGGCCACGCTGATGGCCCGCGACCTCGTACGGACCGACGAGGCCCCGGCCGCCGAAACCACCCCCGCGGGTTTCGGACCGCCGCCGCCCGCGTACTCCTAGGCCGTCTCGGTTCGGGCCGCCTACCGCTTCAGCAGCAGGACGGCCCCCGTCGTGTCCTCCCCGCCGTGCGCGGCCGGGTCCGCGGCGAGCCGCCGGCGCAGCAGGTCCACGTACGGGGAGACCAGCTCGGTGCTGACGCCCTGCTCCTCGGTGGTCCGCAGCATGGTGCCGCTGCCCACGACCTGCATGGCCAGGCTGGACACCACTCCGGAGGTGAAGTCCCCCGAGGTCAGCCGCTCGGCGGCGTTGCCGGCGAAGAAGCCCATCGCGCCGAGCCACTCGGACAGCAGCGGAGCCAGGTCCTTCGGGGCGATGTCCTCGTCCGCGATCAGTGCGTAGGCGTGCGAGATACCGGCGAACATCCCCCACATCGCGCTGAGCAGCGCCACGTCGTGCAGGGCCGCGTGCCCGGGGTCCTCACCGACGAAGCGGGCCCCGGCCGGCACCTCCAGGACGGCCCGGTGGGCTTCGAAGAGCGCGCGGGAGCCGCTGTGGAAGACGTACCCGCCTGCCTCGGGGACGCCGATCATCGTCGGCGTGGCCATGATCCCGCCGTCCAGGTAGCGGGCGCCGCGCGCCTCGGCCCAGGCGGCGCGGGCGCGCGCCTCGCCGGGCGTGCCGGTGGTGAGGTTGACGAGGTCCTTGCCGGTCAGGTCGATGCCGTCGAGGGCGGCGCCGACGCTGGCGTCGTCCAGCAGGCAGACCACGACCAGCGGGCTCGCGGCGACCGCGTCGGCCGCGGTCGCCGCGACGGACGCCCCTTCGGAGGCCAGGGCCCCGGCCTTGGCGGCGGTGCGGTTCCAGACGGTCAGGGAGTGTCCGGCGGCGAGCCAGGTGCGGGCGAGGGCGGTGCCCATGTCGCCGAGGCCGAGGAGGGTGAGGGAATGGTGCGGCGTGGTGTCGGTCATGACGATTAGCCTGGTGGCGGGCGGTGGAGCGCTCAAGTACGCACTTCGGAGTGGGTGGTTACCCCGAGGTGAGCGAGCAGGTGGGGAGGGGTGTGCGGTGGCACGAAGGCCTGGTGCGGAACACTGCGGGATCTCCGCGGCGATGTCCGTGATCGACGGGAAGTGGAAGGTGTCGCTCCTGTGGGTGCTGGATCAGCGGCCCCACCGGTTCGGTGAACTGCGCAGGCTCGTCCCGGGTGTCTCCGAGAAGGTGCTCGCCGCCCAGCTGCGCGAGCTGGAGACGGACGGCATCGTGCACCGCGAGGTGTACGAGGAGGTCCCGCCGCGCGTCGAGTACTCCCTGACCCCGCTGGGCCAGGACCTGAACACGGCCCTGAAGCCTCTGGGGGCGTGGGGCGGCAAGCACCTGCTGGCCGACACCGCGTGAGCGCCTACGTGCGCGGCTGCACCCACAGCGCCTCGGCGACGGCGCACAGTTCGCCGTCGGCGGTGGCCACGGCCGTGCCCACGGTGTACTTGCGGCCCGAGCTCGACCGCATCCAGGCGTAGGAGATCAGCCCCTTGCCCACCGGAACCGGCCGCAGCAGCCGGGCACCGAGCGCGGCGGTGACCGCACCGGCCCCGCGGCCGTCGAGCAGCCGCCCGGCCGCGTTCCCGGGGCAGTCCAGCGCGCCCCACACCAGCTCGGGCGGCAGCAGCCCGTCCGCACCGCCCAGTCCGGGGGCGGGGGTCCAGGCCGAGGCGACCAGCTCGCGGCCCGGCACGGCACCGCAGTGCAGGCGCAGCCCGGTGGCGGGCGTCCGGTCCAGGCCGCAGCCGAAGCAGTCGGGCTGACCGTCCGGCGGGTCCGCCCGGAAGGCCTCGGCGGCCGCCACGGCCCGGTCCCAGGAGGGGGCTTCGGGGATGTCCGCGCCGGGGGACCCGACCGGGGTCGCCACGGCCAGCAGCAGCTCGCCGTCCGTCAGCTCGCAGCCGCCGTCCACGGTCGCGGCGAGCCGCACCGGCGCCCCGGTCGGCACGGGCCGCCGGAAGTCCACCCGTACGTCCGCGGCGGCGGCGCGGGAGGCGAGTACGCCCGCCACGTAGCCGCCGAAGGCCACCCCCGGATAGCCGTGGAGGTGTTCCGGCACCGTGATCGTCTCGAAGTCGCTCATGGCGCCCACCTCATCACACCCGGCCCGTGGCGACGGAGGCCGTCACCACCGAGGGCGTACGGTCGTCCGCCTCGGCCAGCAGGGCACCGCCCGGGGCCCACACGGCCGAGCGGCCGCAGCCGGTCCACGCGCCGGCCCGGCCGACGTGGTTGGCGAGGACCACGTACAGGCCGTGCTCCCGCGCGATCCCCGGGTGCACGGTGGCGCGCTCACGGATCCCGTCCCCCGTCCCGTACAGGGAGCTCGCCAGATGGACCCGGCAGCCGTCGGCGGCGCCCCGGCCGGGCAGTTCGGGGAAGTGGTTGTCGAAGCAGATGCCCAGGGAGAAGCGGATTCCGCCGAGTTCGAAGCGCCCGTCGGCCTCGCCGCGCTCGAAGACCTCCTGCTCGTGCCGGTACAGGTGCTGCTTCGCGTACGTCGTCACGTGCGCGCCGTCCGCGTCGTGGACCAGCGTCGCGAGGGCGGGCCGCGGGCCGCCGGTGGGCAGGGCCACGTTCACCGCGGTGGCGATCCCCGCGGAGCGCAGCGGATCCAGCCGGGGGTCGTCGGCGGCCGTCCACAGGCCCGGGTCGGCGGCCAGCGCGGCGAGCTCGTAGCCGGTGAGCGCGAGCTCGGGGAACACCACCAGCGCGGCCCCCTGCGCGCGGGCCTCGGCGGCGAGGTCCGCGGCCCGCGCGACATTGGCGCGGACGTCGGCGGGCGTGCAGGTCAGCTGGGCTGCGGCGATCTTCACCAGGTCAGGATGCCAGCCCGGCGGCGACCTCCTGGAGCAGGGCCAGGAAGACGAGGGCGGCGGGGGAGGGGGTGATCCCGCGCGGGGTGGCGGCGTAGATCCGGCGGCGCGGGGTGTCGTCCGGGTGCAGGGGGACGAGCGCGAGGTCGGCCCGCGCCGAGGAGGCGGCGAGGGCCGGGACCAGGGTGACGCCGAGCCCGGCCGCGACGAAGCCCTGCTTGGCGATCCAGTCGGCGGCGACGAAACCGGTGCGCGGGCGGAAGCCGCCGGCGAGCGCGGAGTGCATCAGGGTCTCCTCGGGCCGGGTGTCGGCCGCGATCCACTCCTCGTCGGCCAGCTCGGCCAGCCGTACACCGGCACGCCCCGCGAGCCGGTGGCCGCCCGGCAGGGCCACGTACATCCGCTCGTCCAGCAGGTGGTGCGGGGTGCAGCCGCCGGGCGGCTCCGCGGAGGTGCAGGCGACGACGGCGAGGTCGAGGTCCCCGGCGGCGAGCAGGGCCAGGTGCTTGGCGGAGGGGCCCTCGGTGCGGCTGACGGCCACGGCGGGGTGGCGGGCCCGGAAGGCTGCCAGCGTGCGGGGCAGCAGGGCGGCGTCGGCGGTGGAGAAGGCGCCGATCCGCAGCCGCCCGGCGCCGAGGGTGCGCAGCGCGTCGAGTTCGGCGCGGGCCGTGCGCAGCCGCTCGCCGACGGCCTCGGCGTGCGGGAGCAGGACGCGGCCGGCCTCGGTCAGCCGGACCCCGCGGGGCAGCCGGTCGAAGAGCGGGGTCCCCCACTCGTCCTCCAGGGTCTGGACCTGCCGGGAGACCGCGGACTGGGTGTAGCCCAGGGACCGGGCGGCGGCGGTGAGGGAGCCCAGGCGGGCCACGCGCAGGAAGACCTCGTACAGGCTGTGCGAAGAGGGCATGCGGGCCATGTTAGACATTCGCCGCTCGCATGGCGGGGCCGTGTCCGGTGTCATGACCGGGCCGGGCACGGGCAGTTGAGCCCGTCACGGTGGATCAATCTGCCTAAACTGCCTGTGTGATCTTCATTGTGGTGAAATTCCCCGTCAAGCCCGAATACGTCGACGCGTGGCCCGACAAGGTCGCGCCCTTCACCCGCGCCACCCGCGCCGAACCCGGGAACCTCTGGTTCGAGTGGTCGCGCAGCCTGGAGGAGCCGGACACCTACGTCCTGGTCGAGGCCTTCCAGGACGACGCCGCCGAGGCGCACGTCACCTCGGAGCACTTCCGCGCCGCGCTGGAGACCATGCGGCCGATGGTGACCCGTACGCCCGAGATCGTCAGCACCACCATCGAGGGTGCGAACGGCTGGAGCCGGATGGGCGAGCTCCGGATCGACTGAGCCGCCTCCGGGAGCGACGGCCTACCCCCGGGTGCCGTCCGGGCCCCGCAGCAGGGTCAGGAAGGAGCGGAAGGCGGCGGGCATGTCCACCGATTCGGGGGCCAGCAGCCACTGGTACTGGAGGCCGTCCATGACCGCCGTCAGCAGCGGGGCCACCTGCTCCGGGGTGAGGCCGGACGGGAGGCGGTCACCGAACTCGGCGCGCAGCACCGCCGCCATCTCCGAGCGGACCTGGGCGTAGCGCTCGGTGAAGAATTCCCGGGCCGGGTGTCCGTCGGTGACGCTCTCGCCCAGCAGCGCGGAGAAGGTCTGCACGATGCCGGGGCGCATGGCGTTGTACTCGACCAGCGAGTCCAGCAGGTCCAGGCGCCAGGTGTCGGCGGCGGAGCGCGAGCCGCCGCCCGTGTCCCAGCGGTCGCGTTCCTCCAGCACCGCGACGAGCAGGGCCTCCTTGGTCGGGAAGTAGTGCAGCAGCCCCTGCTGGGTCAGGCCCACGCGTTCGGCGACGGTGGCCAGGGACGCGCCCCGGTAGCCGCGCTCCGCGATCACCTCGACGGCCGCGCGGACGATCTCCCCGCGGCGCTCCTCGCTCCTCGCCCTGACCATCGGCCCGCACCCCTTCCCTTCACGCGCTGCGCCCTGCCCACAGGACCGTACGGCATCTAAATGTCACGAACACATTACGAACCCTACCGTTCAACAGGTAACAGGTCCACGATGGGGGCACCGCACCGCACTCAACGAGGAGGCACGGCCGTGACCGATGCCGATCAGGTCCGCGATCAGATACGCAACGACGCCGTCGAGGCGGCGCTGGGCAAACTGGACCTCGACACCAAGACCCGGATCCTGGCGGGCCAGGGCATGTGGTCCCTTCCCGCCGTCCCCGCGATCGGGCTGGAGTCCCTGGTCTTCTCCGACGGGCCCATCGGGGTCCGCGGCGTGCGCTGGACCGCCGACGACCCGTCCGTCGCCCTGCCGTCCCCGACCGCGCTCGCCGCGGCCTGGGACCCGGAACTCGCCCGCCGTGCCGGCCGGCTCCTCGCCCAGGAGGCCCGCCGCAAGGGCGTGCACGTCCTCCTCGCGCCCACCGTCAACCTGCACCGCTCCCCGCTCGGCGGCCGGCACTTCGAGTGCTACTCCGAGGACCCGTACCTCACGGGCGCCATCGGATCCGGCTATGTGAACGGCATCCAGGACGGCGGGGTCGGCACCACCGTCAAGCACTACGTCGGCAACGACGCCGAGACCGACCGGTTCACGGTCGACAGCGTCATCGCCCCCCGCCCGCTGCGCGAGCTGTACCTGGCCCCCTTCGAGGCCATCGTCGCCCATGCCCGCCCCTGGGGCATCATGACCGCCTACAACCAGGTCAACGGCACGACGATGACCGAGCACCAGTACCTCGTGAACGAGGTCCTGCGCGCCGAATGGGGCTTCGACGGCTGCAACGTCTCCGACTGGATGGCCGCCCGCTCCACCACCGGCGACATCCTCGGCGGCATGGACGTGGCCATGCCCGGCCCCACCACCGTCTACGGCCCCGCCCTCGCCGAGGCCGTCCGCGCCGGAGAGGTCCCCGAGTCCGCCGTGGACGAGGCCGTGCGCAACGTACTGCGCCTCGCCGCCCGCGTCGGCGTCCTGGAAGGCGCCCCGGCGGCCGTCGAGGAGCCCCCGGCCCCGATCGACGGCCAGGCGCTGGCCCGTGAGCTCGCCGCACGCGGCTTCGTCCTGGTCCGCAACGAGGGGGCGCTGCCCCTCGACGCCGCCGCCGGCACCGTCGCCCTCTCCGGCGCCGCCGCCCGTGACGCCCGCGTCCTCGGCGGCGGCTCCGCCACCGTCTTCCCCGAGCGGATCGTCTCCCCGCTCGACGGCCTCGCCGCCGCCCTCCCCGAGGGCGCCCTCACCTACGCCATCGGTGCCGACCCCTCCGACGAGCTCACCCCCGCCGGCCAGGGCTTCGAGCTCCACGCCGTCTGCCGCGACGCCTCCGGGACCGTCCTCGGCGAGGCCGGCCTGCCGTCCGGCCAGGTCCAGTGGATCGGCGACGACCTGCCCGCGGGCGTCACGTACGAGACGATGGCGAGCATCGAGGTCCGCGGGACGTTCGTGCCGCGCGAGAGCGGCGAGCACGCCTTCGGCACCCGCGGACTCGGTGCCTTCGCCCTCGCGGTGGGCGGCGAGCGGCTGTGGAGCGGCGTCCAGGAGATGGGCGACGAGGCCGACCCCTTCGAGGCCTTCTTCGGCGCCCCCAGCGAACGCGCCCGCGTCACCCTCGCCGAGGGCGAGCCGGTCGAGGTGTCACTGACCTTCCAGGTCCCCGACATGAGCGCCCTGCCGCTCAGGGCGATCATGTTCTCGCTGCTCCACCTCGGGCCGCCGCGCGACGCCGACGAGCTGATCGCCGAGGCCGTGGCCGCCGCCCGCGAGGCCGACACCGCCGTCGTGGTCGTCGCCACCACCGAGCGCGTGGAGTCCGAGGGCTTCGACCGCCGGGACCTGACCCTCCCCGGCCGCCAGGACGACCTGGTGCGCGCCGTCGCCGCCGTGAACCCGAACACGGTGGTCGTCGTCAACGCGGGCTCCCCGGTGGAGCTCCCCTGGCGTGAGGACGTGGCCGCCGTCCTGCTGACCTGGTTCCCCGGACAGGAGGGCGGGGCCGCACTGGCCGACGTACTCCTCGGTACCGCGGAGCCGGGCGGACGGCTGCCCACCACCTGGCCCGCCCGGTTCGCCGACGCGCCCGTCACCGAGGTCGTCCCCACCGACGGCCGCCTGGAGTACCGCGAGGGGCTCTTCATCGGCTACCGGGCGTACGAGAAGCACGCCGTGACCCCCGCCTACCCCTTCGGGCACGGACTCGGCTACACCGACTGGGCGTACGACTCCCTGGAGGTCACCGCCGACACGGTCCGGGTCCGCCTCACCAACACCGGTACCCGGCCCGGCCGCGAGGTCGTCCAGGTCTACCTGGCGCCCGCCGACGGCTCCGTGGAGCGCCCGGCGAGCTGGCTGGCCGGCTTCGCGAGCGTCGCGGCGGGCCCCGGCGAGAGCGTCGCGACCGAGATCGCCCTGCCCGCCCGGGCCTTCGAGATCTGGGACGAGGAGGCCCGCGGCTGGCGGCGGATCAGCGGCACCTACGAGGTCCGCGCGAGCCGCTCGCACGGTGACACCCGGCTGACCGCGACGCTCGACCTCGCGTGACACGCCGTATGGCCGGAAATCACCCCTGAAAACCGTCCGGGGACGGGACCTGACACCCGTCCCCGGACCCTCCGGGCGGCCCGGGCGTCAACGCGGCGGTTCGGCCGCCGTCACCTGGCGGTGCGCCAGTTCCGCGAGCCGCGCCTGCCCGTCCTTGCCCGGATGGAACCAGTCCCAGCGGCTCAACTGATCCGCCGCGAAGGGGTACTGGAACACCGCGCCGCCGTCGTAGCGGCACAGCGCGTCCTTCGCGCAGACCTCGCGCAGCACCTCGTTGTACTCCACCACCCGCGCCCGCACCTGCTCGCGCCGGGACGTCGCCCGCGTGGCCGCCGACAGCGGATCGGCGAGCATGGACTGACAGATCCCCAGCTTCCAGACCTGCCGCACCATCGGCAGGTCCTTGCCCTGCTCCCACAGCCGTTGCAGGTCCGGCACGCTGGAGACGTACACCTGGGAGGCGGGGGAGGCGGCCCGCAGGTCCGCCATCGCCTTCTCGAACCCGGCCCGGAAATCCGCCACCGGGGTCATCGACGAAGCCGTGGGCCGGCAGGCATCGTTCGAGCCCACCATCACCGTGACCAGGTCGGGCTTGTGCGCGGCGGCCCCGGCCAGCTGGGCCGGCAGGTCCGCCATCCGCGAGCCGGTCACCGCGTAGTTCCAGCTGCGGTCGGGTGCCTGGGCGTCCCCCAGCAGCCGGGCGGCCAGGGAGCGGACCGCCGGGTCGTTCCCGGTGGCCCAGGAGACCTCCGGGCAGTCGGCCAATACCGAACAGGCGTCGAACCCGCGCGTGATGGAGTCGCCGACGGCCGCGATCGAGGTGGGCGCCGTGTTCCAGCGCGGCGCGCTCTGCGCTCCCCGCTCCCCGCCCTGCTCGCCCGACCCGCCCGAGTCGCAGCCGGTCGCCGCCCCGGCCAGCAGCACGACCGCCGCGCCCGCGCCCGCGAGAGACCGGCGCGCGCGGCGGCGTGGAGCGGTGGTGCGCATGGGAAGGGCCCCTCCTTGTCGCCCCCGCATCGTTCGGGGGGTCCTGCTGAGTGAAAGCTCTGCGCTTACGGGTCTTGGAGCGACCGTACGTCACACCATGACCCCTGGCGCACGGCAGCTTTTTCCCGTGGCGTTTCGGCCGCAGGTTCCGTAGCGCAATGTCAAATAATTTCCGTTACATTACATCACGTCACATACTGTCCGTTTTCTGGAGTTTATTCCCGACCTCGTCCCACACTGGAGGTCCCGGTGACGACACGTGGAGTTCTGTACGTGCATTCCGCACCGCGCGCGCTCTGCCCGCACGTGGAATGGGCTGTTGCGGGCGTGCTCGGGGTGCGGGTGAACCTCGACTGGATCAGACAGCCCGCCTCCCCGGGCACCTGGAGAGCCGAGTTCTCCTGGCAGGCCGAAGCGGGCACCGCCTCGAAACTCGCCTCCGCGCTGCGCGGCTGGCACCTGCTGCGCTTCGAGGTGACCGCGGAACCGTGCCCGACCGCCGAGGGCGAGCGCTACAGCTCCACCCCGGAGCTCGGCATCTTCCACGCCGTCACCGGCATGCACGGCGACATCCTGATCCCGGAGGACCGGCTGCGCGCCGCTCTCGCCCGTTCCGCACGCGGCGAGACCGACCTGGAGGCGGAGATCGCCAAACTGCTCGGCAAGCCGTGGGACGACGAACTGGAGCCCTTCCGCTACGCGGGCGAGGGCGCTCCCGTCCGCTGGCTCCACCAGGTGGTCTGAGCCCCGGCGGACACGCGAAAGGCCCACCCGGATTCACCGGGTGGGCCTTTCGCGTGTCCTGCGCGGGTACTAGACCGTGCGGAAAGCCAGGGTCACGTTGTGTCCGCCGAAACCGAAGGAGTTGTTGATCGCGGAGATCGGGCCGTCGGCCGGCAGCTTGCGCGGCTCGCCGACGACGATGTCCGCGTCGATGTCCTCGTCGAGGTCGTCGATGTTGATCGTCGGCGGGGCCAGCCGGTTGTACAGCGCCAGCACGGTCGCGACGGTCTCGATACCGCCCGCGCCGCCCAGCAGGTGACCCGTCATCGACTTGGTCGCGGAGATCGCGATGTGGTCGAGGTCGTCGCCCAGGACCTTGCGCAGGGCCTTCAGCTCGGCCGTGTCACCCTGCGGGGTCGACGGGCGTGCGCGTTCAGGTGGACCAGCTCGGCCGGGTCGAGACCCGTGTTGTCGAGCAGGTTCTGCACGGCGGCGGCGACACCGCGGCCGGTCGGCTCGGGCTGCGCGATGTGGTGGCTGTCCGCGGACAGACCCTGGCCCAGCACCTCGCAGTAGACCCGGGCGCCGCGCGCGGCGGCGTGCTCGGCGGACTCCAGGACGACGACGCCCGCGCCCTCGCCCAGTACGAAGCCGTCACGGGCCTTGTCGTACGGACGGGAAGCCTGCTCGGGGTTCTCGTTGTTCTTGGACATCGCCATCATGTTGGCGAACGCGGCGATCGGCAGCGGGTGGATCGCCGCCTCGGTGCCGCCCGCGACGACCACGTCGGCACGGCCGGAACGGATCATCTCGACGGCGTAGCCGATGGCCTCGGCACCGGACGCGCAGGCGCTGACCGGAGTGTGCACGCCCGCCTGGGCGTTGACCTCCAGGCCGACGTTGGCGGAGGGGCCGTTCGGCATGAGCATGGGGACGGTGTGCGGGGAGACCCGGCGCACACCCTTGTCCTTCAGGACGTCGTACTGGTCGAGCAGGGTGGTGACACCGCCGATGCCGGAGGCGATCACGGTGCCCAGACGCTCGGGAGCGATGAAGGCGCCCTCGTCCGTCTCTTCGCCGGCCGGAGTGGTGTAACCGGCGTCGGCCCACGCCTCGCGGGCCGCGATGATGGCGAACTGCGCCGAGCGGTCCAGCTTGCGGGCCAGCGGCCGGGGCAGGACCTCACTCGGGTCGACGGCGGCCCGAGCGGCGATGCGTACCGGGAGTTCGGCGAAGCGCTCGCCCTCCAGGGGCTTGACGCCGGAACGGCCGGCAAGCAGACCTTCCCAGGTCGAAGCGCTGTCGCCACCCAGCGGAGTGGTTGCGCCGATACCGGTGACGACCACGGTGCGATTGGTCGGGCTCACAGGAATTCTTTCTCCACGTCTCAGGGGGTGCTGAATTGTCACGGCGCCACCGCCAGGTGGCGACAAACGCTCGTCAGGCTCAGGCCTGGTGCTTCAGGATGTAGTCAGCGGCGTCGCCGACCGTCTTGAGGTTCTTGACGTCCTCGTCCGGGATCTTGACGTCGAAGCGCTCTTCGGCGGCGACGACGACCTCGACCATGGAGAGCGAGTCGACATCCAGGTCGTCGGTGAAGGACTTGCCGATCTCGACGTCCTCGGTGGGGATACCGGCGATCTCGTTGACGATCTCCGCGAGACCCTCGACGATCTCTTCCTGCGTGGCGGCCATGTGGCGCTCCTTCTCTAGCTAACTGGGGTGGAACAGGGCGGGATGTGGATCCCGGCCCTAGGGGAGGGTAACGACCGTCGCGGCGTAGACGAGTCCCGCCCCGAAGCCGATGACGAGCGCGGTGTCGCCGCTCTTCGCCGCTCCGGTCGCCAGGAGCCGCTCCATGGCGAGCGGGATCGAGGCGGCCGAGGTGTTGCCGGTGGTCTCCACGTCACGGGCGACCGTGACGTGCTCCGGCAGCTTCAGAGTCTTCACCATCGAGTCGATGATCCGCATGTTCGCCTGGTGCGGAATGAAGACGTCCAGGTCATCCGCGGTGATCCCGGCGGCGTCGAGCGCCTGCTGGGCCACCTTGGCCATCTCGAAGACGGCCCAGCGGAAGACCGCCTGACCCTCCTGCGTGATGGCCGGAAACTTCTCGCCGCCGTCCTTGCCGAGGTACTCGTCCCACGGCACGGTCTGCTTGATCGTCTCGGACTTGTCGCCCTCCGAACCCCACACCGTGGGGCCGATGGCCGGCTCGTCCGAGGGACCGACGATCACGGCGCCGGCGCCGTCACCGAACAGGAAGGCCGTCGCGCGGTCCTCCAGGTCGGTCAGGTCCGAGAGCCGCTCCACGCCGATGACCAGCACGTACTCGGCGGAACCTTCCACCACCAGACCCTTGGCCAGGGTCAGGCCGTAGCCGAAACCGGCACAGCCGGCGGAGATGTCGAAGGCGGCGGGCTTGCCCGCCCCGATCCGGTGCGCGATCTCGGTCGCGACGGCCGGAGTCTGCTTGAAGTGCGAGACCGTCGAGACGATCACGGCACCGATCTGCTCCGGGGCGACACCGGCGTCGGCCAGCGCCTTCCCCGAGGCCTCCACCGACATCGCGGCGACGGTCTCCTGGGGCGAGGCCCAGTGCCGGGTCGCGATGCCGGAGCGGGAACGGATCCACTCGTCGGACGAGTCGATGGTCTCGAGGATGACCTCGTTGGGCACCACACGGGTCGGGCGGTAGCCGCCGACACCGAGGATGCGGGCGTAAGGGGAGCCCTTGGCCGGCTTGATCTTGGACATGCTGTGTGGGCTCCTTCTCTCAGGCCGTCAGTTCGGCGATGAGCGCCGCGGCCTTGTCGAGATCGTCCGGGGTCTTCAGACCCACGCTCGGTACGCCCTTCAGCGCGCGCTTGGCCAGACCCGTCAGGGTGCCACCGGGGCAGAGCTCGATGATTCCCGTGACGCCCAGCTCGGCGAACGTCTCCATGCACAGGTCCCAGCGGACCGGGTTGGCGACCTGGCCGACCAGGCGGGCGACGACGTCGGCGCCCGTGGTGACGACGAGGCCGTCCTTGTTCGAGACGTACTTCAGCGCCGGGTCCGCCGGGGTGAGGGCCTCGGCGGCCTTCTCCAGCGTGGCGACCGCGGGGGCCATGTGGTGCGTGTGGAACGCGCCCGCGACCTTGAGGGCGACGACCTTCATGGAGCCTTCGGGCTTGTCGGCCTCCAGAGCGGCGATCTGCTCCATCGTGCCGGCGGCCACGATCTGGCCCGCGCCGTTGATGTTGGCGGGCGTCAGACCCAGCTTCTCCAGGTGTGCGACGACCACGTCACGGTCACCGCCGAGGACCGCGGCCATGCCGGTCTCGGTGACGGCGGCCGCCTCGGCCATGCCCAGACCGCGGGTCCGGACGAACGACAGCGCGTCGGCCTCCGACAGCACGCCGGCGTAGGCGGCGGCGGTGATCTCACCGACGCTGTGGCCCGCGACGGCGCCGAAGGCGGCCGGGGAACCGAGCGCGGACGCGGACAGCAGACCCGCGGCGACCAGCAGGGGCTGGGCCACGGCCGTGTCGCGGATCTCGTCGGCGTCTGCGGCGGTGCCGTAGTGGGCGAGGTCCAGCCCGATGGCGTCCGACCACGCGGCGACGCGGTCAGCGGCACCGGGAAGTTCGAGCCAGGGAGTCAAGAAGCCGGGCGTCTGAGCGCCTTGGCCGGGAGCGACGAGTACGAGCACCCTCACACTCTCTCTTGTGGATGGTCCCTGCCGCCCGTGGGGACAGGGACCAAGAACCGTCGGGGTAATTGTTGATGTCCGACAAAAGTCTAGGACTGGGGGTCGCCGTCGGCCAGACGCCCGAGAATCAGGGCGATTCGCAGCGTGAACGCCGAGCGGACATCAGAAGGAGACCATCCGGTGACGTCGGTCACACGTCGCAGCCGGTAGCGCACCGTGTTGGGGTGCACGAACAGCATCCGCGCCGCCCCTTCCAGGCTGCTCGCCTGCTCCAGGTAGACGCTCAGGGTCTCCAGCAGTGCGGACCCCGCCTCCTCCAGTGGTCTGTAGATCTCCTCCACCAGCTGATCCCTGGCGGCGGGATCGGAGGCGATGGCCCGTTCCGGCAGGAGATCGTCCGCCAGGACCGGCCGAGGGGCATCCTGCCAGGCCGTGCACGCTTTCAGCCCGGCCGCCGCGGCCTGCGCCGACTTCGTCGCGTTCAGCAGGTCGGACACCACCGGTCCGGCCACCACCGGACCCGCCGCGAACGGACCGATCAGCGACTTGGCCACCTGGATCGGGTTGTCGCTGCCGCCCGCGATGACGACCAGCCGGTCCCCGAGCACACCCGTGAGGACCTGGAGCTTGTGGTGCCTGGCCGCGCGCCGGATCGCCTCGACCGTCAGCTCGCTGTCGCCCTCCGGCGCCGTGCCGAGCACCACGCACACGTGCTCGGGCGAGTTCCAGCCCAGCGCCGCAGCCCGCGACAGCGCACCCTCGTCCGCCTCGCCGGACAGCACCGCGTTGACGACCAGGGACTCCAGCCGGGCGTCCCAGGCCCCGCGCGCCTCGGCGGCCTGCGCGTACACCTGGGCGGTCGCGAAGGCGATCTCCCGGGCGTACACCAGCAGCGCCTCGCGCAGGATCGACTCGTCGCCCGGGGCCGCCACCTCCTCGATCGCGGTCTCCATGACCTCGATCGTGGTGCGGACCATCTCGACGGTCTGCCGCAGGGTGATGGCCCGCGTCAGCTCGCGCGGAGCCGTCCCGAAGACGTCGGTGGAGATGGCCTGCGGGGTCTCCGGGTGCCTGAACCACTCCGTGAACGCGGCGATACCGGCCTGGGCGACCAGGCCGATCCAGGACCGGTTCTCGGGCGGCATGGCCCGATACCACGGCAGGGTCTCGTCCATGCGCGCGATCGCGTTGGCGGCCAGCCGCCCCGCGGACTTCTCCAGTCGGCGGAGCGTCGCGGTGTGCGGATGGGCGGGGGCGGGATGCGCGGCATGTGGGGCGGGCGAATGCTCACGTTCGGGTTGGGACACGTGACAAGACTGCCTTATCGGGACGGGTACGCGGAGTCCGGTCCCGACCGCGGCCCCGCGCCCCGGCCACCGGCGGGGTCTACCGTGGCGTCCATGATTGATGTTCGCCCCGGCGCCGACCGGTACGAGGGCGGGGACCCGGCCACCGGGATCACCACCCGGCACGCCTTCTCCTTCGGCTCTTTCTACGACCCGGACAATCTGCGCTTCGGCCCGGTCCTGGCCTGCAACGAGGAGACCCTCGCGCCGGGCGCCGGCTTCGACGAGCACCCGCACAGCCACACGGAGATCGTGACCTGGGTGATCGAGGGCGAACTCACCCACCAGGACAGCACCGGCGAGAAGAGCGTGGTGCGGGCCGGGGACGTCCAGCGGCTCAGCGCCGGATCAGGGGCGCGGCACGTGGAGCGCAACGACGGCACCGGGCGGCTGCGCTTCGTGCAGATGTGGCTCGCCCCCCTCGCCGCGGGCGGCGAGCCCTCGTACGGGGTCGTCCGGGAGATCGCCGACGCCGCGCCCTACGAGGTCCCCGCGGCCGGCGCCGTACTGCACGTGCGGCGGCCCGGCGCGGGCGAGCGCGTCGCCGTACCCGCCGCGGACCGGGTGTACCTGCACGTGGTGCGCGGGGACCTGCGCCTGGACGGGGCGGAGCTGGGCCCCGGGGACGCGGTACGGATCACCGCCGAGCGGGACCTCGAGGTCGTCGCCGGATCCCCGGGGGAGCTGCTGATCTGGGAGTTCGCCGCCGAGGCGGCCCCGGCTGCCCCGGCCCCCTAGCGGGAGCGGAGCTCGGCCAGTACCGCGTCGGTGAACGGGGTCCAGGCCTCGGCGGCCCACGGGCCGAAGGGCCGGTCCGTCAGCGCCACGCACGCGGCGCGCGCGTCCGGGTCCACCCACAGGAAGGTGCCTGCCTGGCCGAAGTGGCCGAAGGTGCGCGGCGAGGAGGAGGCGCCCGTCCAGTGCGGGGACTTGTGGCCGCGGATCTCCAGGCCGAGGCCCCAGTCGTTGGGGGACTGGTGCCCGTAGCCCGGCAGGACGCCCTTGAGCCCGGGGTGCACGACGGAGGTGGCCTCGGCGACCGTACGGACGTCCAGCAGCCGCGGCGCCTGCAGCTCGGCGGCGAACCGCAGCAGGTCGGAGACGGTCGAGACGCCGTCCTTGGCGGGCGAGCCCTCCAGGGTGGTCCGCTCCATGCCCAGCGGTTCGAAGACCGCCTGGTGCAGGTACTCCGCGAAGGGGATGCCGGTGGCCTTGGCGATGTGGTCGCCGAGCTCCTCGAAACCGGCGTTCGAGTACAGCCGGCGCTGCCCGGGCGGGGCCGACACCCGGTGCTCGTCGAAGGCCAGGCCGCTGGTGTGCGCGAGCAGGTGACGGACCGTGGACCCCTCGGGCCCGGCCGGCTCGTCCAGCTCGATCGCCCCTTCCTCGTACGCGACGAGGGCGGCGTACGCGGCGAGCGGCTTGGTGACCGATGCCAGGGCGAACCGGTGGTCGACGGGCCCGTGGGAGCCGGCCAGGCTCCCGTCGGCCCGTACGACGGCCGCCGCGGCGGCCGGCACCGGCCAGGTCTCGATGATCCGCAGGCTTTCCATGCCGTTCCCGGCCTCCACGCTGTCCATGCCGCCGAGCCTACTTGCTTGGAGTGCACTCAAGGGTTTTAGCGTGGAGCCATGAGCCAGAGCCTGACGCAGACCCGGTACACGATCAGCGAGGTCGAGGCCCGGACCGGTCTGACCCAGCACACCCTGCGCTGGTACGAGCGGATCGGCCTGATGCCGCACGTGGACCGGTCCCACTCGGGCCAGCGGCGCTTCACCGACAAGGATCTCGACTGGCTTGCCTTCGTGGGCAAGCTGCGGGCCACGGGGATGTCGGTGGCAGACATGGTGCGGTACGCCGAGCTGGTCCGCGAGGGCGAGCACACGGTCGGGGAGCGCCGGGAGCTGCTGGAACGCACGCGCCGAGAGGTGCGCTCGCGGATCACGGAGCTCACGGACGCACTCGCCGTACTGGATTACAAGATCGATATGTATGCCATGAAAACGGTCTCGGGGAAGGCACAGCAATGACGGAGCACGGCACCACCCTCGAACAGGTCGAGCTCGGCAAGGGCGGCCCGCTGGTCGGCGTCCAGGGGCTCGGCTGCATGGGCATGAGCGAGTTCTACGGCGACACCGACGAGGCGGCGGCCCGGGAGACCCTTGAGGCGGCACTGGCCGCCGGGGTCACCCTCTTCGACACCGCGGACGTCTACGGGCGGGGCCGCAACGAGGAGTTCCTGGCGCCCTTCGTGGCCGCGCACCGGGACGAGATCACGCTGGCGACCAAGTTCGCCATGGAGCGCACCGACGACCCGCACTACCGGGGTGTCCGCAACGACCGCGACTACGTCCGCGCGTCCGTGGAGGCCAGCCTGCGCCGGCTCGGCGTGGACGTCATCGACCTGTACTACATGCACCGGCGCGACCCGGCCGTGCCCTTCGCCGAGTCGGTCGGCGCCATGGCGGAACTGGTGCGCGAGGGCAAGGTGCGTCACCTCGGCCTCAGCGAGGTCACCGGAGCGGAGCTGCGCGAGGCGTACGCCGTGCACCCGATCGCGGCGCTCCAGTCGGAGTGGTCGCTGTTCAGCCGGGACGTGGAGCGCAGCGCGGTGGGCGCGGCGGCGGAGCTCGGGGTGGCGATCGCCGCGTACTCCCCGCTCGGCCGCGGCTTCCTGACCGGCTCCTTCGCCGACGCGTCCGCGGAGCTGTCGCAGGACGACTTCCGGCGTCACCAGCCGCGGTTCAACGGCGACAACGCGAAGGCCAACGCGGCGCTGCTGACCCCCGTCCGGGAGATCGCGGGCGAGCGCGGGGCCAGCCCGGCGCAGATCGCCCTGGCCTGGGTGCAGCAGCGGGCGGCCGTGCACGGGCTGACCGTGGTCCCGATCCCGGGCACCCGCAAGGCCGCGCGGCTGCGCGAGAACACCGAGGCGACCCGGATCACCCTCACGCGGGCCGAGCTGGACCTGCTGGAGCCGATCGCCGCGCAGGTCGCCGGCGACCGCTACCCGGACATGAGCTCCACCTCGGTGGCCCGCGAGGGCTGAGCCGCCCTCCGGGCCCTCCGCGCCCCCTTAGAGGGACTCGGCGGCGAACCGGTCCCGCAGCGCCGCGTACTCCGCGTCGGTGAGCAGCCCCGCCGTGTGCAGCTCGCTCAGGTGCCGCAGCCGGTCGTCGCCGGAGCGGGCCCGCGGCACGGCGGCGACCGGGGTACGCGCGCGCAGGGCGGCCAGGACGGCCGCGGCGAACGGCAGCGACTCGTGCACCGCTCCGTAGCCCGTGCCGAAGACGGCCGCCGCCAGGTCGTGGTCCGGGCGGGGATCACCGGTGGTGTCCCGCTGCAGCAGCCGCAGGTGCCCGCCGGGGCCCTCCGGGGAGCACCACTCGACGCCGGTGAGCGCGGCCAGCGGGAAGCGCTGGTCGCCCGCCTTCCACTTGCTGGTGGAGGCGCCGGTACGGGACCACTGGAAGGTGACCGCCGAGCCGTCGAAGCCCACCCGGGCGTCGTACGCCTTCAGGTGCAGCGGCGGCTGCGGCACGTCGACGAGGAAGCGCGCGGACGGTTCCGCGGCATCCGGTCCGAGCCGGGACCGCAGCTCCTCGGCGAAGGCGGCGGCGGCCGGCGCCCGGTCGCCCGGCAGCACCAGCCGGTACGGGTCGCAGGCCTCCTTGAGCTGCCCGGCGGCAGCCTCCATCAGCGGATCCGCGCCCGGCCGCGGGACGGCACGCAGAACCACCGTGTCCCGTTTGCCTCCGGTCACGGTCACTGTCACGGCGGACACCGCTTCGAGAGGAATCCGGCGTGAGCCCAGGGCATGCCAGAGTCTCGGCAGCCTCGGCGTTCTGATCCCCCGTGCGAAGCGGATGAGCACCGAGTCCGAGTCGAACTCCCAGACGGCATGGTTTCCGGCCAGTACGTCACCCATGCGGCACATCGTAAACGGCGGCGCCCCCGCGCGTCCCCCCGGTTGCGAGGACCGATTTCCGCGCCTCTACGCGCGTCAGTCCTGCTCTGTCCCGGAAATCCCTCGCCGGCAGGCATCGTTCCCGGTCGCGCAGACAACGGAAGAGAACGCGCCGGTTCCGATCCTGGCGAAGTTGTCCATCGAGTCCGTACCTGGCGCGAAATAGCCGGTGTGACTCTTGGCCCGGGCCGAGGACAGCAGCCGCGCGCCGAACGCCGGGGACACCGGATCGGCGCCGTGACCCAGCCCGCCGACCTCCAGGTGCGGTACGTCCGCGATCCAGTCGCCCTCGTCACGCGTCGCCCAGACCCGCGCCGAGGTGTGCAGTCCGGCGACGTTCTCCGCGCGCATCCCGGGGCTGCCCGCCACCACCACGTCGGTCACCCGGCGCGGCAGCTCGTGCGCCGCGACCCCGCAGACCACCGACCCGTAGCTGTGGCAGAACAGCGCCACGCTCGCGTTCCCGGGCAGGGCCGCGGTCAGGGACTTCAGCAGGACGGCGCCGTCGAAGGCCATACGGCCCGTGGCGGCGTCCACGCCGACCCCGGTGGGGGCGGTGTAGCCGGCCCAGGCGATGACCGCGGTCCGGCTGTCCGGCTGGGCCGCGCGCTGGGCCGCGTAGAGCGACTCGGCCATGCCGACCGGGGAGGTCAGACGGCGCTGGGTCCGCTCGAAGGTGAGTACGTCGGTGTCGACCCCGGGGACGATCACCGAGACGCGCTCGGCCCCGGTGAGGTCACCGAAGACCTCGGCCACGCGGCCGTTGCCGGTCGGGTCGAAGGCGAAGATCTGCCGGGCCGGGTCGGCGAGGGAGGCGAAGCGGTGAGAGCGCCGGGTGGCCGTGGACCGGTCGGCGGGGGTCAGCGCGACATCGCGGCTGCGCGTCTCCTCGACCTGGCGGGCCAGCTCCAGGCCCCGCAGGTTGGCCCGGTAGCGGAGGGAGGCGGGGGCCCCGTCGAGATTGCCCACGACGAGCGGGTAGCCGTCGGCGAGACGGGCGCGCTGGGCACCGTCGAGGCTCGCGAAGAAACGCGCCACCGTCCGTGCCGGGGCGTCCGCGGGCGGCACCGGGCGGCCGTCGATCCGGGCCTTGGCCCAGGCACCGAGGGCGGCGACCCGCATCGGGGTGCCCTCCTCGGGCCGGTGCACGGCCGTCCAGCCGGTGGTGGCCAGCATGATGAAGACCACCGCGAGCGCGAGCAGGGCGCGCAGCGCGGCAGGGCGCGGGTCGGCGCCGAGGGCGGTGGGGTGGGCAAGGCCGGGCAGGTTCACTGTGACCAGCGTATGAGACGTCTTACGCCACAGAGGTGCCGGGTGACAGGACTCACGGCCGACCGTGGGACCGCGTGAGGCCCGCTCGGGGGAGCCCGCGGCGCGCCGGCGGAGCGGACGGCGGCGGCCTTCCGGCTACGCGGGACCGCGCCAACTGGAGGTCAGGGCCGGGCCGATCCGGTCGAGGTAGGTCTCCGTCAGCCCCCGGATCGACTCCACGCTGGTGTCCTCGCCCCGCCCCCAGAGCCGTCCCGTGACCCGCATCACGCCGCAGAACGCGGCGACGGCGACCCGCGGCCTCGGATCGGCGTCCACGTCCAGTCCCTCGCGGGCGCCGATCAGCCGGGAGATCCGCTCCTCCAGCTCGGTGGAGCGCCGCAGGTGCACGGCGAGCAGGGCCGGGGTGGACTCGATCAGCCGGTAGCTGCGCATGTAGAGATCGACCGGGACCACCTCGGACAGGGCCACCTCGACGCTGTCCCAGGCGGCGAGCGCCGCGCCCCGCATGGCCTCGAAGGGCCCCTCGGCGGCCGGCCGGGCGTGCAGCTCGGCCACGAACCGCGACTCGACCAGCTCCTGGAGGGCGAAGACGACCTCCTCCTTGTTGGCGAAGTAGCGGAAGAAGGTGCGCTGGGACACGTGCACGGCGTCGGTGATCTCGTCGACGGTGGTGCGTTCGTATCCCTGGGAGAGGAACAGCAGGAGGGCGGCGCGCAGCAGCGCGTTCCGGGTGCGCCGTTTCTTGCGCTCGCGCAGTCCGGTCGCCGGCGCGGCCGTAGCCGACCGCTCGTCGATCACCACCGCGGGGCTCCTTTCTGACGCCGAGTGGGCGGTCAGCGTACCGGTGACCGAAGGGGTGGCGGCCGCTGCGTTGAGCCGTTTGCGACGTGCCGTCCGAGGACCCCCGCCCCTGCCCGCGAGAACGCTCCTGCCTGACACGTTCGGGTCGGGACCGCCCGGGCCCGCACCCCGGCCGGGGCGCCGACGGGACCGGCCCGCAGGCTTCCGGAAGCGTCAACTCCGTAGGGACGAAGGCCTCGCCGGAGGATTCCGGCCGGGCGGTCGCCTATCAGGGTGGACCCGCCCGCACCCTCTTCCGCGGACCTGTCGTCGCAGGTCAACGTGGTGTCCACGGAGCTCCGGAGACCGTCCGGACGCCCGCCGTCAACAAGGAGTTGACCCGTCATGCGTACGAGTCGAAGCCCCCGCGCCACCACCACGACCACCCTCGCCGCGACCGTCCTGGCCCTCACCGTCCTCATCCCGAGTACGGCCACCACGGCGCACGCCGCGGGCCCGCCGGCCCTCGGGGCCTGCGCGACCGGGCAGCTGTGCCTGTGGGCGAAACCGGAGTTCAAGGGCACCCGCTGGACGCACGAGCTGAGCACCCTGGACATCAACAGCTGCACCGCGCTGCCGGCCGGGACCAGCGCCCAGTCGCTCACCAACCGCACCGGGCGCCCGGTGACCACCTACCAGTCGGCCGAGTGCGCGGAGACGGGCGAGTTCCAGACCTACCCGGGCGACGGGGTCTGGCTGCCCCAGTCGCCCTACCAGGTGCGGGCGTTCAAGGTGTGGGAGAGGTAGCTTCCCGCTGGGCCAGGGCGTTCGGCAGGTCCACCGCGGCCGCGGCAGCGGCCCGGTCCTCGACCACCGCTCCGGCCTCGGCCACGGATGAGCTCGTGGCCGGGGCCGGGGCCGGGGCGGGGGCCGGGGCCGGCGCCGGCGCCGGCGCCGGGGCGCCGCCCAGCCGGGCGACCTCGCCGCGCAGCGCCCGTACCTCCGCCTGCAGTTCCCGGATGGCCGCCAGCTGCAGCATCTCCGCCCGGTCGTCGCGCTCGAAGCGGGAGATGAACCACGCGGCGATGTTGGCGGTCACCACACCGAGCAGGGCGATCCCGGACAGCATCAGACCGACGGCCAGGACCCGGCCGAGGCCGGTGGTGGGCGAGTGGTCCCCGTACCCGACCGTCGTCATCGTGGTGAAGGACCACCACACGGCGTCGCCCAGGTTCTTGATGTTCCCGTCGGGGGCGTCCCGCTCCACGCTGAGCACCGCCAGCGAGCCGAACATCAGCAGCCCCACGACGGCCCCGGCCACGTACGTCGTCAGCTGGATCTGCGGGGCCATCCGGGCCCGCCGGCCCACCAGCATCAAAGTGGCGACCAGCCGCAGCAGGCGCAGCGGCTGCACGAGCGGCAGCACCACGGCGGCCAGGTCCAGCCAATGGGTCCGGACGAAGTGCCTGCGGTCCGCCGCGAGGGCCAGCCGGACCAGGTAGTCGACGGCGAAGGCCCCCCACACCACCCATTCGACGTGGGTGCAGGCCCGGTGCGTGCCCGCACTCGCGTCGGGGGCGACGATGGGCACGGCGTACGCCACGGCGAAAGCCGCGGCGAGCAGGAGCAGCGGGGTCTGGCTCCGCCGCTCCCACAGCAGCTGGCGGGAGGGTTCCTTCATGCCGAGCATCGTAAAGAACTCATAAACGGGAACGGGCCCCGGCCGAAGCCGGGACCCGTTCACACGACGATCCCGCACACGGATCCGGCGGGCCCGCCGCGATCCCTCCGGCCCGCCGAAGGCGCTACGCGTCCCCGCCCGCCGCGCCCGGGTCCGCGGCCCTCACGTCCAGCAGCTGGTACCGGTCGACCGCCTGCTTCAGCACCGAACGGTCCACCTTCCCCGCCCGGGCGAGCTCGGTGAGCGTGGCCAGGACCACCGACTGCGCGTCGATGTGGAAGAAGCGCCGCGCGGCGCCGCGGGTGTCCGCGAAGCCGAAGCCGTCCGCACCCAGCGAGGTGTACGCGCCGGGCACCCACCGCGAGATCTGGTCCGGCACCGCCCGCATCCAGTCCGAGACCGCCACGAACGGCCCCTCCGCACCCGACAGCTTCCGCGTCACGTACGGGACGCGCTGCTCCTCCTCCGGGTGGAGCAGGTTGTGCTCCTCGACCTCGACCGCCTCGCGGCGCAGCTCGTTCCAGGAGGTCGCCGACCACACGTCCGCCCGGACGCCCCAGTCGGCCGCCAGGATCCGCTGCGCCTCCAGCGCCCACGGCACCGCCACGCCCGAGGCCATCAGCTGGGCCCCGATCGTGCCCTCGGTGCCCTGCGACACCCGGTGGATGCCGCCCAGGATGCCGTCCACGTCGACGTCCGCCGGCTCGGCCGGGTGCTGGATCGGCTCGTTGTACACGGTCAGGTAGTAGAAGACGTCCTCCGCCTCCGGGCCGTACATCCGGCGCAGACCGTCCTTGACGATGTGCGCGATCTCGTAGCCGTAGGCCGGGTCGTACGCCACGCAGCCCGGGTTCGTCGAGGCCAGCAGCTGGGAGTGACCGTCGGCGTGCTGGAGGCCCTCACCCGTGAGGGTGGTCCGCCCGGCGGTCGCGCCGAGGACGAAACCGCGTGCCAGCTGGTCGGCCATCTGCCAGAACTGGTCACCCGTGCGCTGGAAACCGAACATCGAGTAGAAGACGTAGACCGGGATCAGCGGCTCGCCGTGCGTCGCGTACGCCGAACCCGCGGCGATCAGCGAGGCCGTGCAGCCCGCCTCCGAGATGCCGTCGTGCAGCATCTGGCCGGTCGGGGACTCCTTGTACGCGAGCAGCAGGTCGCGGTCGACCGCCTCGTACTGCTGGCCCAGCGGGTTGTAGATCTTGGCGCTCGGGAAGAACGCGTCCATACCGAAGGTGCGGTACTCGTCGGGCGCGATCAGCACGAAGCGCTTGCCGATCTCCTTGTCCCGCATCAGGTCCTTCAGGATGCGGACGAAGGCCATGGTCGTGGCGATCGACTGCTGCCCGGAGCCCTTCTTGGCGGCCGCGTACGTCTTGTCGTCCGGCAGCTGCAACGGCTGGGCGCGCACCACACGCGTCGGAACGTAGCCGCCGTGCGCGCTGCGCTGGTCGTGCATGTACTGGATCTCGGGGGACTTCGGGCCCGGGTGGTAGTACGGCGGAGCCCCGCCCTCCAGCTGCGCGTCCGTGATCGGGATGTGCAGGCGGTCGCGGAAGCGCTTGAGGTCGTCGACCGTCAGCTTCTTCATCTGGTGCGTGGCGTTGCGGCCCTCGAAGTTCGGGCCGAGCGTCCAGCCCTTGACCGTCTGGGCCAGGATCACCGTCGGCTGGCCCTTGTGGGCCTTGGCCGCCGCGTACGCCGCGTAGACCTTCTTGTGGTCGTGACCGCCGCGGCCCAGGTGCTGGATCTGCTGGTCGGACATGTTCTCGACCATCGCGCGCAGCCGCTGGTCGCCGCCGAAGAAGTGCTCGCGGATGTACGCGCCCGACTCGGTGGCGTACGTCTGGAACTGCCCGTCGGGCGTGGAGTTCATCTTGTTGACCAGGATGCCGTCGCGGTCCTGGGCCAGCAGCGGGTCCCAGGAGCGGTCCCAGATCAGCTTGATGACGTTCCAGCCGGCGCCCCGGAAGATCGACTCCAGCTCCTGGATGATCTTGCCGTTGCCGCGCACCGGGCCGTCGAGGCGCTGGAGGTTGCAGTTGACGACGAAGGTCAGGTTGTCCAGACCCTCGCGGGCGGCGATCGACAGCTGGCCCAGCGACTCCGGCTCGTCCATCTCGCCGTCGCCGAGATACGCCCAAACGTGGGACTTGGAGGTGTCCGCGATGCCGCGCGCCTCCATGTACCGGTTCATCCGCGCCTGGTAGATCGCACCGAGCGGACCGAGGCCCATCGAGACGGTCGGGAACTCCCAGAAGTCCGGCATCAGCCGCGGGTGCGGGTAGCTGGAGAGGCCGTACGGGGCCTTCGACTTCTCCTGGCGGAAGGAGTCGAGCTGCTGCTCGGTGAGCCGGTCCAGGAGGTAGGCGCGGGCGTAGATACCGGGGGAGGCGTGGCCCTGGAAGAAGATCTGGTCGCCGCCGTCACCCTCGTCCTTGCCCCGGAAGAAGTGGTTGAAGCCCACGTCGTAGAGGGAGGCGGAGGAGGCGAACGTGGCGATGTGGCCGCCGACGCCGATCCCGGGACGCTGGGCGCGCGAGACCATCACGGCCGCGTTCCAGCGGGTGGCGTTGAGGACCTTGCGCTCGATCTCCTCGTTGCCGGGGAAGAACGGCTCGTCCCGGGTGGCGATCGTGTTGACGTAGTCCGTGCTGCGCATCTCCGGCACGGCCACGCGCTTCTCGCGGGCCCGCTCGATCAGCCGCAGCATCAGGTAGCGGGCCCGCTCACGCCCCCGCTCGTCGACCGCGGCGTCGAGCGAGTCGAGCCACTCCTGCGTCTCCTCCGGATCGAAGTCCGGGACCTGACTCGGCAGGCCGCCAATGATGATCGGATTGCGATCGGATGCGGAAGCCACGCTGTTCCTTCGCTGTCGGGGGACTCGTACGGGAGGCATGCCTGTGGGCGCCGCCTCCCATGCTCTTACGCTGGGCCGAAATCTTCATCTTTACCACCCGGTAATCCCTGGAAACCGCAGGGAATCCGGGCGGGAAGGATCGGCGGGGATCCGTTGCGAGTCCGGCCAAACCGCACCTTACGCCCAAGACGGGCGCCGACTTCGCAAGGCCGTTCGTCCCTCAAACAGGTAGGAAAGACCCAAGCGTCGACGATGATGCCGAATGAGCTGGAATGGTGTGGGATGAATCACGAGAGGTGCACACGGGAAGGCTGAAAGTTGCGGCGAGACGGCCGTAATCGTCACCGTTTCGACGGTCTCGACGGCCGGGTACTTGCGCGATCCGCCGCGCCCGTGTGGACTACGCCCAATGCTGCGCGTACGCGCGCCGCCGAAGACATTCACCGAACATGAGCAGGAGGCACCCCGTGAGCGCGACCGCGGACCACGCGGAGAGCCTGGCCGCCCGGCTGGGTTTCCAGTCCGAACAGGTGGTCCAGGAGATCGGCTACGACGAGGACGTCGATCAGGAATTCCGTGACGCCGTCGAGAAGCTCGTCAGCGAGCTTGCCGACGAGGACTACGACGACGTCGCCGACGCGGTGCTGTTGTGGTTCCGCGACGAGGACGGCGACCTGACGGACGCCCTGGTCGACGCGACAGAGCTGGTCGAGGACGGCGCACTGATCCTGCTGCTGACCCCCAAGACGGGCCGTGACGGCTACGTCGAGGCCAGCGACATCAGCGAGGCTGCCGAGACGGCCGGCCTCTCCCTGGCCAAGGGTCTGCCCGTCGGTAAGGAGTGGACCTCCACCAAGCTGGTGACGCCCAAGGCGGCCAAGGCCAAGCGCTGAGCCGCAGCCGCAGCCGAGCGGACACGCAACCACACCCCGCCGACCAGGTGATCCCGGTCCGCGGGGTGTGTGCGTTCCCGCCCCGCCCGCACCCAGGGCCTAGTCTGTGACTCACCCGAACAGCCCAACGCGGGGATGCGGGAACGAAGGGATGCGAGAGATGGCGATCGAGGTCGGCGACAAGGCCCCGGACTTCGAGCTCAAGGACAACCACGGCGCCACCGTGCGGCTCTCCGACTTCCGGGGCGAGAAGGCAGTGGTGCTGCTCTTCTACCCGTTCGCCTTCACCGGCGTCTGCACCGGTGAGCTGTGCGAGCTGCGCGACCAGCTCCCGCGCTTCCAGAACGACGACGTGCAGCTCCTCGCCGTCTCCAACGACTCCGTGCCCACCCTGCGGGTCTTCGGGGAGCAGGAGGGTCTGGAGTACCCGCTGCTGTCGGACTTCTGGCCGCACGGGGAGACCTCGCGCGCCTACGGCGTCTTCGACGAGGACAAGGGATGCGCGGTCCGCGGCACCTTCATCATCGACAAGGACGGCGTCGTGCGCTGGACTGTCGTCAACGGACTGCCCGACGCGCGTGACCTGAACGAGTACATCAAGGCACTCGACGCTCTCTGAGCGCGCCCGAGCGGCCCGTACACGCATTTTCCCTGCGAAAACCGCTTACAGGCGGGAACCCGTCACTAGGATCGAAACGTTGATCCGGTAGCTCCCCCGGTCACGGCCGGGAGGGCCCCCTGCACGACGGGGCACCGCCCCACACACAGAACCCAATGGAGGACCCGTGGGAGTCAGCCTCAGCAAGGGCGGCAACGTCTCGCTGACCAAGGCCGCGCCTAACCTGACGGCGGTCATCGTCGGTCTGGGCTGGGATGCTCGCACCACCACCGGTGTCGACTTCGACCTCGACGCCAGCGCGATCCTGACCAGCGACCAGGGCAAGGTCACCAGCGACGCGAACTTCGTCTTCTTCAACAACCTGAAGAGCCCCGACGGCTCGGTGGAGCACACCGGCGACAACACCACCGGTGAGGGCGAGGGCGACGACGAGGCGATCAAGGTCAACCTGGCCGGCGTC